>NZ_DATNBA010000140.1:0-3572 GCF_035572195.1 Hyphomicrobium sp.
GATTTACTATACCATTCGACTAGCGGCAGGAGAGAAAGCGTGCGGACAGATATGTTTTCTTGATATTCAACCGGAACAAGGGGTCATTGAAATTGGATCGATCTGGTTTGGTCTGACCCTGCGGCGTACGCGAAGCGCCACGGAGTCGATATACTTGATGCTGCGCTATGCGATGGACGATCTCGGTTATCGGCGCATGCAGTGGCGATGTAATGCACTAAACGCCGCTTCCCGTGCGGCAGCTCGCCGGCTTGGCTTCCGCTTTGAAGGAATCTTCCATAACCACATGATCTTCAAGGGCAGAAATCGAGATACGGCTTGGTACTCGATCCTTGACGACGAATGGCCAGAGGTCCGCGAAATCATGGAACGATGGCTCGCGCCGGGGAATTTCGATCAAAGCGGTGCTGCCAAAACTTCGTTGGCCGCGCTGATGGAAGAACGCGGTCCCAGCCGTCGGACGTGATGTCGGCGAAGCAATAGAATGTCCGCTTCTGACCCAAAGCCGACTGATCACCCCCTCCCGGGCACCAGCTTTTACCGTTACGATGGATCGTCCTTAGGCTCGGGGCGGCGATGAGACGGCGCGAGTTCATCACGCTTCTCGGCGGTGCGGCGGCTTCTTGGCCGCTAACGGCGCGCGCGCAGCAGCCGGCGACGCCGTTGGTGGGCGTCATGTCCCCGCTCTCCGTAGCCACCGCGGCCCGCAACCTTGCGGCGTTGCGGAACCGGTTGCGCGAATTGGGATACACCGAGGGGCGGAACATCAATATCGAGTATCGGTTCGGTGACGGGCTGGCCGAGCGCTTCCCCGTGCTCGTCGCCGATCTGGTTGCGCTCCGACCGGCTGTAATCGTCGTTGGGTCAACGGCCGGAGTCTTGGCCGCGCGAAAGGTTACCCGGACGACCCCCTTGATCTGGTTCGGAAGCGTCGATGATCCGGTGGCACTTGGGCTGGTTGAAAGTTTTGCCCGTCCGGGTGGCAATGTCACCGGGTTCTTGCTGTCCAACGATGCGAGCATGGTCGGGAAGAGACTGGAGCTGCTCCGGGACGCCGTGCGCGGGTTCTCGCGGGTTGGCGCCATCCTTAACCCCGAGTACGCCGCCGCTGACGGAACGCTGAAGGCGCTCCCTCCGGCGGCACGCGGGTTGGGCCTTGAAGCTCGTGCTTACGAGGTGCGGTCGGGAGCCGAGTTAGAAGCCGCATTCGCAGCGGCCGCGCGTGACGGCATGCAGGCTCTTTACGTGCCAGAAGCCCCTCTCTTCCTCACGCGCCGGAGTGAGATCGCCGCCGTGGCGGCGAGCGTGCGGCTACCGGCGATTTATACGTTCAGGGAGTTCGTCCAGGCAGGAGGCCTGATGTCTTACGGCGCAGATCTGCCTGCGCTGTACCAGCGTGCGGCTGGCTACGTCGATAAGATCCTGAAGGGCGTAGAACCGGGCGAGCTGCCGCTGCAGTCCGCAGAAAAGTTTGAGTTGGCCGTCAACCTCAAGACGGCGAAAGCCCTGAACCTCACAATATCAGAGGCATTCCTGCTGCGCGCCGACGAGGTAATCGACTAGCTTCGCAATGTCCGCTTATGGCCCTTAGCCGACATTGCTAGTTGCACCGCACATGTCTGCTTTCGGAGAGTAAAGCGGACATGACCCTTTGCATATTTGGGCCGCGCTTATTGCCCTCGATAGGCTTCACCGGAGGATATTATGTTTGAACGTGTTCAATTCTTTCTACTTGCCATGGCGGGCATGGTTGCTGGCGGATGCGTGGTGGTTCAACAGGCATTGAATGCCACGTTGCGCTCAGAATTGAGTAGCTCGGCTTTTTGGGCTGCATTTGTAAGCTACACGGCTGGTATGCTGACGTTGCTTTTTGTTCTCGTGGTCACTCGCGAGCCTTGGCCTGCATTGTCCATGATTGCAAAAAGTTCGCCGCTATCTTGGATCGGAGGAATTTTCGGTACCGTCTATATCGTGGCTTCGATCATGCTGCTTCCTCGTCTCGGCGCCATGACCGTGATTGCCTTATTGATTACGGGTCAGATGCTCACCTCAGTGGCATTCGATCATTTTGGGCTACTCGGGCTCACACAGCGCCCGATTGATATGTATCGAGCCGCCGGAGCCGTTCTGCTCATCCTGGGTGTGCTGCTAGTACGAACCTGAGATTTTCAACGATGCGAAGAACGAGTTGGTGCTCAATCTGAAAACGGCCAAGGCGCTCGGCCTCTCCCTGCCCCCTTCGCTCCTTTCCCGGACCAACGAGATTATTGAATAAGACTCGCTATCGTCCGCCTATGGCCCCGTCCGGGAATTCTGACCGGCAGTTCGGTGTTATAACGAGCACCGACCAGGGAGGTTAAAAATGACCCGCACGATTTTCGTGGCTGCCGCCCTTGCTTCTTCAGCCTTTGGCCTTCAGCCAGCGGCAGCGGACTACTACGGGGCTCCATGGTGCGCGGTGATGGCGATGGGCGACGGTGATATGCAGTGGAGCTGCGAGTATCGCTCGGTCGAAGAATGTCGGCCGAACGTGCTGGGCGGTAATCGGGGCTGGTGCAATCCGAACCCGTACTTCGTCGCGTCCCATTCGTCGCCAGAACAGCGGCGCTACACCAAGCGTCATGCTCGCCCGCAGTAAGAACGGGCGCCGTTCCTTTCTCGCAGTGGCTGCGGCGCTGAGCCTATCGGCGGCCGCGCCCGCGCATGCCGACGTTTATCCGTCGAAGACCATCACCATCGTCGTCGGCTTTGCGCCGGGCGGCCTCATCGATGTGATCGCGCGCCTCGTCGGCCAGAAGCTGCAAATCAAGCTCGGCCAGACCGTGGTCGTTGAAAATCGCGCCGGCGCGGCCGGCAATCTGGCGCATCGCCGCGTCGCCACGGCAGAGCCGGATGGCTATACAATTCTTGGCGGGACGACGTCGTTGCCGATCAATGAATCTCTTCACCCGAAGCGCGGCTACACGGCGGACGATTTCAAAGCCATATCGATTGTCGCGACCTCTCCGGAAATGATATCCGCGCCGCCGGGCGGAGCCAAAACCTTGAAGGAGTTTATCGACAATGCGCGTGCGTCGACGGCGCAATTCGGCACCGCCGGCGCGGGCAGCGCGTCCTACATCGTGACCCAGTATTTCTTTGAAAGGATCGTCAAGATCCCCACGACCCATGTTCCTTTTCAAGGCGGCGCGCCTGCCGTGACGGCGGCGATGGGCAACCAGATCCCGTTGGTTGCCACCCCACCCGCTGCAGGCGCGGCCGCTCCGGTCAAGGCCGGGGCCCTGCGGGGTCTTGCCATCGCCAGCGAGAAGCGCATGGCCATCCTGCCCGACGTTCCGACTTACGGCGAGAATGGCTACCCCGGCTTCGTCGCATCAGCATGGACCGGATTTTTCCTGCCGGCGAAAGCTCCTGACGAGATCGCCAGGACGCTCAATGTGGCGATCAACGAGATTTTAAAAGATCCGGACGTGGCCTCGCGTCTCGAGCAACTCGGCTTTGAACCCCTCAACCTTGATCAGAAGGCTGCCGACACGATGTTTCGATCCGACATCGTCAAGTGGCGGAGCATG
>NZ_DATNBA010000141.1:0-14469 GCF_035572195.1 Hyphomicrobium sp.
TGTTCGTGTTCGGCAAGCCGGACCTCAATCAAGCCGTTCTCGTCGCGCGCCTCGACAATCTCGGCAAGGGTGCCGCCGGCGCCGCAGTCCAGAACATCAAACTGATGCTGGGGCTCGACTAGCCGCACTCCGCCGGGCGCGTGCGCTCTAAATGGCCGGGTTAAACCGGCCATAAAGTGGCGAGAAAGTCGCCCACTATAAAAGCCGTTCGTTGCTTCACCCTCTCACGTCATGGCCGCCCTTGAGGCGGCCATCCAGGGCTCCAGCCGCTGGCGGTTGCGCGTGTCGCTTCGGATGCGGGGCTTAAGCAGACTTACGACGCGACCGCAACACCGGCTCGCCGCGCCGCGTGCAGGTGCACGACTGCGAGAATTAGCACGAGCGCGCCGCCGCCTTGATGCAGCAGCGCCAGATCGATCGGAACGTGCGAGAGCAGCGTCGCAATCCCAAGCGATATCTGCGCAATGACCACACACACGAGAAGTACGGCGGTTGCACGTATCCTGGCGTCGACGGGCGAGCGCATGACGAACCAGAGTTCAGTCAGCACAGCGAGCCCGACGAGATACCCCATGATGCGATGATTGAATTGAGCCGCAGCGTGGCTTTCGAAAAAGCTCAAGTACGCCGGTGTCGTCCAATAATTGCTCGGCACCCACTGCCCGTCCATCGTCGGCCACGTGTTGTAGATCAGTCCGGCTTTGAGACCGGCGACAAATGCCCCAAGCACGATCTGCGTCACGACAAGGGCAACGATCAGCACAGCCATCCGCTTAATCGCCGGCGTCGCTTGCCGGCCTGCGGCGCGCGCCCCGCCCGGCCACTCGTCCAACGCCAGCCAAACGATAAGCGCCAAGATCATCAACGCCGTCGTCAAATGCAGCGCCAACCGATACTGGCTGACGTCGACGCGATGGCTGAGGCCCGACTTCACCATGTACCAGCCGATGGCGCCCTGCACGCCGCCGAGCGCCAAGATGCCGAGGAATTTGACGGCGGTCTCGCGCTTCAACCGGCCCGTCAGCCAGAAGAACAGAAATGGCAGCGCGAACGCGATGCCGATGAAGCGGCCGAGAAACCTGTGGCCCCACTCCCACCAATAGATGGTCTTGAAAGCCTCAAGCGACATGCCATCATTGACTAGGCTGTATTGCGGAATCTGTTTGTATTTTTCGAAGGCCGCCAGCCAGTCTCCTTCATGCATCGGCGGGATGGCGCCGAGAAGTGGCTGCCATTCGGTGATCGACAACCCGCTCTCCGTCAGCCGCGTCGCCCCGCCGACGATGACCATCGCCAGAACGAGAGCTGCGACAAACCACAGCCACAGCGATACCGCGCGGCTTGCGGCGGCCTCGCCGGCGACCGGCGTCATTCGATGCTTTTCTGCGAGGTTGGCGATCGTCATCGGCTGAAATGTCCTGCAATCCTATCGTCCGCGGTGTGATACTCCTCCGCCCCACCGGGGCAATGCGCCCATCCGGCGCGGTTATCGCTATTCTCCCTAAGAAGCAATTCAGGCCGAAATGACCCAGCGCAAACGTAAGCTTATCGGAACAATCGCCCTGCTGACGCTGATTGTCGTCTATGCCCTGCTCGCTCTGGCGGTCGCGATTGTGCTGCAGGTCCGCGACGCCAACAAGGTCGCCGAGCTGATCTACTATGTCGTCGCGGGATTGCTATGGGTGGTGCCCGCAGCGTGCCTCATCTCATGGATGCAAAAGCCCGATGCCTGACCGGCCTGCCACCTGGTTTGACCCGGTGGCGTCAACCCGCGTGTCGTAGGCCCGAGAGCGGCGCGATCATGCGCTTGGCGCCGTCGCGGAGTGCGAACGGCAGGCCCGATAGCAAGACCTTGACGTAACGCACGTCCTGGAAATCCCCATTGAGCGACAGCCGAGGCAGTGCCGTCGTCGCGGCGGCGTGCGATTTGCGAATTAGGCCCTTGCGCGTCGTCACCGCCGTCTCGATGCCGAGCCCACGCGCCATATCGAATTCGCGGCTTCCTGCGCTGCTTTCATCGCCATAGGGATAGCTGAAATGCCGGCACGGTTTGCCAAGCTCTGTCGCAACTCGCGCAACGCTGTCAGCGATCTCACGATGCGCATCGGCGAAGTCGAGTTTGGCCAGCGCGAAGTGGTGGCACGTGTGAGCCGCGATCGTGACCAGCGGATCAGCCGCCAATGCTCTGATTTCATCCCAGTTCATCACCAAATCGCGGCAGAGAGAGGTCGGATCGAAGCTCGCCTTCTTGGCGAGGTCGCGCGTCATCGCGCGCGCCTGCGCTTCGGGCATCCGCCGCAGCCACCAGTAGATGTCGTGAAAGGCCGCCGTCTTCTCTTCGGCGGTCGCGAGCGCATAGGCGCGCATCTCTCCGTCACAATCGACTTCAACGCTTGAAAGCCGCCGCAATGCGTCTTCCAAAACGAGCCACCACAGGTCTCCCTCGCCGTCGGCGTAGGCAGCCGGCACATAGATCGTGAACGGCACATTGTGGCGCTTGAACACGGGATAAGCGTGATCCCGATTGTCCTTGTAGCCATCGTCGAGCGTGAAAACCGCAAACGGTTGCCTCGATTGAGGCGTCTCCAGCCGCTCCTTGACGTCGTCGAGCGCAATGATCTCAAATCCCGAGGCGCGCACTTCTCCGATCACGCTTTCGAGAAAAGCCGGCGTGACTTTCAGGATGCCATTCGGCTCAAAATCGCGCGGCTGATCCGGGGTGACGTGATGCAGCATCATGATGACGCCGTCGCCGCCGACGTACGGGGCAACGAGATCGTCGGCGCCGGAATAGTGGAGCGCCGATAGGGCGGCCTTTAGCAGTTTGGTCGTGCGGCGGGACATGGAAAACCAAACCTCGCTTCAATGAATGCGGCCGTTCAAGCTTGGCGTGCAATCGGCATCCGCGGCTCGATAGAGTGCGCCGCCACATGCTGATTGGCCGGTTCCGTCACGGTGAGTTTGCGTTCGAAGCGAATGACGTCGATGTCGGAGACTTCGAAGCCAAGGAATATCCCCGATGCATCGACGAGAATGGGAGGCACGCGCGGCGGATCAGCAACAAGGATTCCGGTGTCGAAGCGGCCTTCAATCGTCTCGAAGAGATTGCGCGCCTCATCGTGGCGTCCGGCGACGATGATCTGATCGTAGGCCTCGTCGAGCGCATCGAGGATGAGGTTCAACTGATCGGGATCGATGTCATGGTCGGCGTTGTCGAAGGCTTTGCCGCTGGCAATCGCGTGGACGGTACTGCCTGGGAGCCGCTGAATGATTTCATCGAAAAGCGCTTCGCCGCGCAGCAGGTCGTTGAAACCCTTGCTCGTGTCGAGAGCCGCCGAGCCGGCAAATCCTTCGCCAGTCGGACTCCAATCGACGACGAGAACGTATTGACCATCCGTGGCAATGGCTTTCGCGAGTTCGAGTGCTTCGGCTGAAGCATCAATGCTTGCGGTCTCTCCCGTCAGGATTGTGCGATGGCCGTTGTCGGTCGACCGCGCACCTTTAAGGCGGCGCGCCAGTGCCGTCATGTCCTTTTCGATCACGACGGTGGCCTGGGGCGGCATGGGCAGCGGCGGAGCCTCCATCTCTTCCCGCACGGGCGACGGTGACATCGGCTGTGATTGAGGTTGCGGCTGCGGTTGTACTTTCGCTTGCGGCTCTAGTTCCACTTTCGGCTTCGGTTGCGACTGCGCTACCGGCCGTGGCTGCGCCGTTAAGACCGGTTCGGCACGCAAGCTCGACGGATCTGGCCTGGATCGCGCCGCAATCGTGCCGCCGCCCCGCGCACTGTGAAAGAGAGTTTTCGCAACGGTCCAAGCCGTCCCGAACATCAATGACGCGAAGACCATCAACGCCGACAGCTGAACTTTCTTCGGAAATATCGGAACGCTGTCCGGCTGTGCTTTCGATATGATCTGCGCCTCGACGGGCTGGGCGCGCGTGTCCAGTTTCTTGCGGTTGGATTCGAGGCGCGCCTGCAGGTTATCGAGCTCCGTCCGCTTCGCCTTCGCATTGGCTTCGAGCTGCCGGAGCTTGGCTTCTTCCGGTGCGTTCGTCACGACACGCGCCTTGATGTCGGCGAGGCTCTTCTCGATGCTGTCTTCGCGGCCCTGCGCGACTCTGGCCTCCTTATCGAGACTGTCGACGATTTTCGCGACTTCGCCCTTGAGCTGCAGCTTGAGGCCAGCGAGGTCGGCATTGAGCTGGCGCATGCGCGGATGCCCAGGCAGCAACGTCGCCGACTGTTCCGAAATTTGGCGCTCGATACGCACGCGCTGCTGCACGAGGTTCTGAATGAGCGGTGACTTCTGAACGTCCGGAAGTGCGTCGGCAGAGCCGAGTTTCATCATTTCTCGCGCCGACTTCGCCCGCGCGTCGGCCTCGCCGCGTGCCGCCTTGGCTTTTGTCAGTTCACCGGTTAGCTCCGACATCTGCTGCTCGTTGAGGCCCGTGTTCTGTGCGCCGCCTCTGAAGCCGTCGATCTCGCCACGGTAGCGATCGACTTCAGTCTCGGCGGCCGCGACCTCCGGTGTCAGCTTGCTGATCTTCCCTCGCAGAACGTCCTGCTGATCGTCGACTTCGACCACGCCCTGCTCTGCGATAGACGCGCGATAATTTTCGGCAAGGCCATTCGCAATATCGGCTGCGAGTTGCGGATCGATGGACGTCACGCGGACACCGATGAACCGGCTCTCCTTTGCGGAATAAACCTGAAGCCGGCTGCGAAATGCCGACATCACGCGATCGCGTTCGCTCTCCCCGCTTTTCGGACCGCCGATGCCGACGAGACGAAGAATTCTGCCAAGCGTATCGACAGGTCCGAGTTCGCTGTTGAATTCAGGCCGGTCCTTGAGATGCAGCTTAGCGGCGATCTGCTCGAGGAGTTCCGGCGATTGCATCGCCTTGACGTGCGTGTTGATGGCCTCTTTGTCCATGCGCGTTGTCACGAGATCAGGACTTGCGGACGGACTGCGGGTATCTGCAAAGGCGTTTGCCGAGCCCTGCGCGACAATCGCAAGCTCTGCCTCGCTCAGGTACCTCGGAGCCATCATGCTGAGGATGGCGAAAGTCGCGGCACCAATCACGGCGCTGGCCAGGATCAGCCAGGGCGCACGCCTCTTCAAAGCCTCGAAAACGGTAGACATCTGAATATCGTCTGGCGCGGCAGTTGATCGCGGCTGCATTTTGCTATGCTCGGACAGGGGTTGCGAGAATTGCAGTAAGCGGCGCGCACGGTTAGCAACTGCTTAAGCGTCTCGAAAAAAAGCATCGCCTCAGAGTTTGTTAACTTTGGCTGGCTAACGTCCCGGCGTGGTCTTCTCGCGACGGAAAGCGCTTACCTATGTCAGCCCGCCTGATCTTCGTTCCCGCTTGTGCTCTGTCGCTTTTGTTGGGTGCGTGCGCCCCCGATCTCGAGCACATGACCAGCGCCGATTTGGCGATCACAAGCGATGTGACGTCGTCGACGGTGGACTATCGCCCGATAACGGCCGACCGAGTGGTCTGGGGCCCGCCGACCATATTGCCGGGCGACTCCATTGGTCCTGCCGAGCCCGAAGGCCCCTACCGGCTCGATACCGGCGACCGGCTGCGCATTTTTGTCTATGGCCAGCCCAACCTGTCGCGACTTTACGTCGTCGATCAGGCGGGAAAAATTGCGGTGCCGCTGATCGGCAACGTCCGGGCGCGCGGCAAGACGACGAACCAGCTGCAGGCGGAGATCCGTTCACAGCTTGGCGCCGAGTACGTCAAGGATCCCCAGGTCACCGTCGACATTGTGCAGAACCGGCCCTTCTTCATCCTGGGCGAGGTTAAGGCCGGCGGCCAATTCCCTTACGTCTCGGGAATGACAGTGGAAACGGCCGTCGCCATTGCCGGCGGCTATACCGAACGGGCCAGCGAGAAAACGTTCCGCATTACACGACGAGTTAACGGTTTCGTCGAGCAGATCATGGCTCCCAGCGACCTCGCCCTGATGCCCGGCGATACCGTTTACGTCTTCGAGAGGTTCTTCTGAGAACCATTGAGGCCTTCGCTCAACGCTCGGGCAGGGTCCAAGGATGCGTATACTTCATTGTCTTCGTGCACCGGTCGGCGGCTTGTTCCGCCATGTTCTCGATCTTGCCGAGGAACAGGCGGCGCACGGACATGACGTCGGCATTCTAGCCGCGAGTACCACTGAAGATCGATTGACGTCGGCGAAGTTCGCGGCGATCGCTCCTAAACTCAGGCTCGGCATTGCGCGTATTCCGATCAATCGCCAGCCAGGGCTAAGCGATTTGGCCGCCGTCCGCGCCGTTCGTGCTCATGCCGCAACGCTCGATCTCGATGTGTTGCATGGACACGGCGCCAAGGGCGGCGCCTACGCTCGCTTCGCGGCGCGCCGGCTTTCGGCTCGCGGCCACCACGTAAAGTCGTTCTACACGCCGCACGGTGGCAGCTTGAATTTCAAGCCGGGCTCGCTCGAGCAGCGCATCCTGCTGATGATCGAGGGCGGCCTCGAATCCATGACCAGCGGTCTAATTTTCGAAAGCGCCTATGCAGCGCGCGTTTATCGTTCACGCGTCAGTGCGAAAGGTGCGCCGCAGCGGATCATTCCGAACGGTCTGAAGCCGACCGACTTTACGCCTGCCAAGCCTCGCCCCGATGCCACGGACCTTTTGTTCGTGGGTGAACTCCGAAGCATCAAAGGCGTCGATTTTCTGCTCAAGGCACTCGCCGAACTCAAATTCGACCACCCGGTCACAGCGACGATCGTCGGCTCGGGCCCCGATGCCGAACCCCTTAAAAAGTTGGCTTCGACACTGGGTCTCGACAACCTCGTGACGTTCGCCGGTGCACTGCCTGTACGCGAGGCCTTCGGCCTCGGACGGATCATGGTCGTGCCGTCGCTGGCCGAAAGCTTCCCTTACGTCGTGCTCGAAGCGGCCGCCGCCGGACTGCCGCTTATCGCCACGAACGTCGGCGGCATCCCCGAGATCGTCGCCGACACCGACACGGTGCTGATTGAACCGGGCAACGCCGCAGGGCTCGCGTCCGCGCTAAGAGCGACGCTCGGCGACGCGGAGGCAGCAAGAGGCCGCGCCAAACGCCTCAGAGCCAAGATCGAGAGCAGGTTCACGGTGGCAGCCATGACCGGCGCCGTTCTCGATTTCTACGCCGAGACGTCGCCCCGGCCGGCTCGACTGCCGTCCTGGGAGCTGAAATTGCAGAGCCATCGCCAATAACCGCGCATCGCAGCAATACGCTACGCTCACGAATTAACCTGAATGGCACGGAGGCTGCTTAGCCGCTGTCACGTTTACGCAAACGGGACGCGCGGTAACCATGGCTCTGACGCTCGAATTGACCAATCGCTCGGCCGAGACCTCGTCTCGCGGCGGTGCGCAACTCATCCCGTTCAGAGGCGCCAAGGTTGCTGGCGCCAGTCCAGCCGGCCGGCAGCAGGCCATATCGCCGGTCGTGGTAAGCGGAAGCATCCGATGCGCCGACTTCCTCATTGTAACACTGCTCGGACTGGCGATCGCACATGTGTACGTAAATGAGACGGGTGTCCTTCAAAACAGCGTCTATCTTTTCGCGACGACGCTCGTCGGCTTCGCGACCGTCGCCACGTTTGAGCTGCTCGGTCTCTACAGCTTGCGGGCGCTTTCGGCCTACGTGAGAAATATGCCGGCAGCCGTCTTCGGCTGGACCGTTTCATTCGCAGCACTCGTTGCCGGCGTCTTCTTCCTCAAAATCGGACCTGAAGTCTCGCGCGTCTGGCTCGCGACCTGGTTCGTATCGGGTGCCACCGCGCTCCTTACCCAACGGCTGATCGCCGGCTGGTACGTGCGGAGCGCGGCGCGTTCTGGCCGTCTCTATCAGCGCGCCGTAATCTACGGCGCCGGTCCCGTGACCGAAGACCTCATCTCCGAACTCGAAGCCGACACCGACTCGATCGTACGCATCGCCGGCGTCTTCGACGATCGTGGTGACGGCCGCACCCCACGCCAGATCTCCGGATATCCGCGTCTCGGCGGCCTCGACGACCTCGTTGCGACAAGCCGCACAAAACGATTTGACCTCGTCATTGTATCGCTGCCGCTCGCGGCAGAGGCACGCCTTGCTAACGTCATGCGGCGGCTTTCGGTACTGCCGGCCGACGTCAAAATGCCGGCACGCGCCACAGGGCTGAGGTTTTCACCGCGGACCTATTCGCACGTCGGCTCCGTCGCAATGATCGATCTCTACGACAAGCCGATTGCCGACTGGGGCTACGTCTCCAAATGGCTATTCGACAAAGTCGTGGGCTCGATCGCGCTCGCCTTGCTGGCCCCCGTTATGGCGCTGGTCGCACTCGCGGTGAAGCTCGAAAGCAAAGGTCCCGTCCTCTTTCGCCAAAAACGCTACGGCTTCAACAACGAGCTGATCGAGGTGCTCAAGTTCCGCTCGATGTACACCGACCGGTGCGATGCGACCGCCACCAAGCTCGTGATCAAAGATGATCCGCGCGTGACCCGCGTCGGCCGCTTCATTCGCAAAACGAGCCTCGATGAGCTGCCGCAGCTGATCAACGTCATCAGGGGCAACCTGTCTCTCGTCGGGCCACGCCCGCACGCCGTCCAAGCAAAGGCTGACGGCCATCTCTACGGCGAAGTCGTCGAGGGCTATTTCGCACGTCACAAAGTGAAACCCGGCATCACGGGATGGGCGCAGATCAACGGCTGGCGCGGAGAGACCGATACCGAAGACAAGATTAGGAAGCGCACCGAGCACGATCTCTATTACATCGAGAATTGGAGCGTGTTCTTCGATCTTTATATCCTGTTCAAGACGCCGATCTCGCTTCTGAACACAGAGAGCGCCTACTAGCTTCGCCGCGTTGAAGCGCGCGCGGTCCAAGGTGGACGTGCCTCCGATTGGCGACCGCGAAATGCCGCGGCGCCGATCCAAAACCCATTCATGGTCGAGGGAAAAATTCTCGGGAAAAAATCCGCTGCTGTCCGGTGGTCGTGAGAATTGTGTCGGGACGCGCCGAACAGCCCGCTCTTCTTGGAACTGGTGAAATCCTTAACGTCTATCGGGGGAAAGAGGCCGGGCTTCCTGCGCTAACCCTTCGTCTGCCAAATACGGCCGCCCGCTCAGTGGATTCACGATCAGCGAGGGTCGTGCCCGAGCGTGACGCATCAACGCCGCTTCACGATCGATCAACTCGATCAGGCGCACACGGTTTAAGTTCGACACGTAGGCTTCAAAGTGCTGCGTCATGAGATGACACATCTCCTCTAGATCGGAGATCGTGATGCAGGAACTTTGCCATCTCGCGAGAAGCCGCCGCGCAAGCCTTGACGGGCGCTATAGGTTGGGTCAAAAAGTTACAATGTTACAAAATACGCGCTCGATGTTCCTCCGATGCCGCTAAGACGCCGCCTTCTCGCGCTCGTCGCGCTGGTCTTGGCTCTCTGCCTCGTTGCAGGCGGCGCGCTCACGTATTGGCAGGGACTTCGCAAAATCGAACTCGAGATGTCATCGGCGATCGAAGTAGCAGACAGCGCCGTAGGCGATGCGATGTCGACGATCGGCGCCAGTCCGGACGCTGCTGCATATCTGCATCGCATCATCACGTCCTTCGACGGCGATCGCCATGTCGTGGCACGCCTCATGGCACCGGACGGAAAAGTGGTCGACGCTTCGCGTCTCAGGCGACCTGTCGATCCGGCGCCCACGTGGCTCTACAAATTGCTCTCCGGCCCTGTCCACTCCAGACGTTTCGAACTGCCTACTGAGCTGAAACATCACGGTGTCGTTACGATCGAAGCCGATCCGCACAGCGAAATCGGCGAGGTATGGGAAGATCTGAAGCTGAAGGTTCTGATCATCTCAGGCTTCTGCGCCGTCGTGCTGGCGCTCATCTACGCAATACTCGGCTGGGCGCTTCGGCCGCTCGAAGCTCTTTCTGCAGCGTTAGCCCGCGTCGGAGAGGGCGATTACACCGCTCACGTCGATGAAGCGGGGCCCGAAGACCTCAACCTGATCTATCGGGCATTCAATCGCATGGCAGCGCAGCTCAAAACCGCCGAGCAACAGAATCAACGGCTCAACGAGCAGCTCTCGACGGTGCAGGAAGAAGAGCGCGCCGAAATCGCTCGCGACCTGCACGACGAGATCGGGCCGTTCCTTTTCGCCGCCGATGTCGACGCGCAGTCGATCCCCCTGCTGCTTTCGCGCGACGCCGGCGATGACGTCGTCAGCCGCAGCAAGGCGATCCGGCAATCCGTGCAGCACATGCAATTGCATTTGCGGAGCATTCTGAGCCGGCTCAGGCCCGCGATGCTGATCGATCAAGGTTTGACGCATGCCGTCGAACAACTCGTCGCGTTCTGGCACGCCAGGAGGCCGCAAATTGCATTTAAGACCGACATCGAGGATGCGCGCTTTCCCGCCAATATCGAAGAAGCCGCCTTCCGCATTCTGCAGGAAGGAATGAGCAACGCCGTCCGTCACGGCAATCCGTCAACTATAGAACTGAGCGCGCGGCGGACGGAAGGCGGGACGCTGCGCGTCGTTATTTCCGACGATGGCAGCGGTATCTCCGCAACGAGCACGCGCGGCTTCGGGCTTGTCGGCATGAAAGAACGCGTCGCCGCTCTCGGCGGACGTTTGAGCGTTAACGGCCAAGTTGCCGAAAAGGGGGTTATCCTGATTGCTGAAATTCCATTGCCCATTGCGGCCCACGACCAGACCAAACATGCGAGTGCGGCATGAAAATCCTCATCGTTGATGATCACGGTGTTGTTCGCGAAGGCCTGCAAAGGCTGTTCATCGCGCATTTCGACGCTCAGGTTTTCGAAGCCGCCGACATCGACGACGGCCTCGCGGTCTACACGCGCGAAAAGCCGGACATCGTCGTTCTCGATCTCAATCTCGAGGGCGCGGGAGGGCTCGAGCTGCTTCGCCGCGTGCTCTCGACGGACAACGCCGCGCGCGTCATCATATTCAGCATGCACCATGAGCCGATCTACGCCGTCCGCGCTTTGCGTGGCGGAGCCCGCGGCTATGTCAGCAAAAGCGCCCCAGTCGAAGAATTGATCGCCGCCATCCGCAAGGTGTGCGCCGGCGAACAATACATCGACCGGGATCTCGCCTCGCGCATCGCCGTCAGCCAGATCTCGACGGACGATCCGCTGCAATCGCTGTCGATCCGCGAGGTCGAGATTTTGCGCATGCTCGGACAAGGCAAGAGCATGACGTCCATCTCGGAAAACCTCGGCATCGCCTATAAGACGGTCGCCAACATCTGTACGCAGATGAAGGTCAAGCTCGGCGTCGACCGCACCGCCGACTTGATCCGCCTCGCGATCGAAACGCTCAAGACTTGATCCCCTCACGCACTCCCTCAAGGGAGACAGAGCGCAAGAGAAAGCCGCAAATCGCCAGCGATTACTGATTACTTCGTTGCGGCCATGACCTTGATGTTATCGAGACCGGCCTTAAAAAGGCCGTCGATCGTATCGCGCGCTTCCTTGTCGGGTTTGCCGTTGGCGTCGAACACGGCAGACCACGCGAAGTTGATCTCATCTTCGTCATCATCGTCGGGCGTCAGCGCGAACTGCCCCTGATAATTTTTCACCGGCAGGGGGCTTTCGAGCATTTCGTAGCGATAGAAGTTAGGCTGCTCGTCGAGAAGCCTTTCCTTGATCGTGCCGCCGTCCTTCAATGTCAGCACGCGAACTTTCGCGCCGCCGTTGGTGCTCTCTTCGCAATTCGCTATTGCCGGATGCCAGTCCTTGATCGCGCACCAGCCGCCGAACTTCTTCCACAGTGCCGCCCGCTCCTCATTCATAGCCTTCGGATCGACCCTGAGTTCGAGCTTTTTGCCGACGGCGAGGCTCGCCGCGTAGGCCAGCGTTGCGGCTGCCATCGTTCCTGCGAGCGCGACAGCGCTGACGACCACGATGCCCTTTGCGAATTTCATAATTTCACTCCCATTGCTTTTTTCTGCTCGCATGCTCTTACGAAAATCTGCGGCCGCCAGTTTTCACAAGCATGTTACTCTATTACAATGGGGAGTATCAGAGAAGTTGCTAGGCACAGCTCTGCAGCCGCTCGCCTTCGCCGAATGCGATGGGCACAATCACGTCAGGTTGACCGCCTTAGAGCCAGACGAGCTCGTGCACGCTGAACTGGTTCGCCGCATCGGTCCATACGCGCTGTGGCTGCCATCCCGAGGCAGTCGCCAATTCCCGGAACTGCTCGACCGTATATTTGTAGGAATTTTCCGTGTGAATGCTCTCGCCGTCACGAAAATTGAAACTGCGACCGCAAAGCTCGACCTGCTGATCACGCTTGCTGACGAGATGCATCTCGATCCGCCCCTCGCGCGGATCGTAAATCGCCTCATGACGGAAAGCGCGCTCATCGAACGTGCTTCCTAATTCGCGATTGATGCGCAGTAAAATGTTCAGGTTGAACGCCGCCGTCACGCCCGCGGCATCGTTATAGGCGTTGACGAGCGTCCGCGCGTCCTTCTTCAGATCGATGCCGATGATAAGTCGCCCCTCCTTGCCCAGCACACGACCAAATCCATTGAGCAGGTTTCGCGCAGCTTTCGGCGCCAGATTGCCGAGCGTTGAACCGGGAAAGAAACCGGTTTTCCGTCGTGCCGCAAGATCATCAGGCAATGCGACAAACGCCGAGAAATCCGCGACGATCGTTCGGACGTCAAGGTCCGGATAACGTCGCGCCAACCGCGCCTTCGCTTCAGTCAACGCCGCTTCGGATACATCGATGGGAACGTAGGCGACGCGCGCCGCGATGCGATCGAGCAGGATTTCCGTCTTGAGACTCGAGCCCGAACCGAATTCGACGAGCAGCCCGCCGTCTTCTATCCCATCGGTAATCTCAGCGGCATGCGCCGCAAGAATGCCCGCCTCCGTGCGCGTTGGATAATATTCCGGCAAGCGCGTGATTTTTTCAAACAGCTCGCTGCCGCGCGCATCGTAGAAATAGCGGCACGGCAGCGTCTTGCGCGTCTTGGACAGACCCTCGACGACGGAACATGCAAACTCGTCTTCGATGCACGCGAGACCGCCTCGATGTCTCGCCAGTGTTTGAGCAGAACGCATCAGTCGATCTCCGAGGCTAGACGCAGGCCGAGAAACTGCCAGCGCTGGTGAGGATAAAAGAAATTGCGGTAGGTCGGGCGCGAATGACCTTCGGGCGTTACGCATGAGGCGCCGCGAAGCACTTGCTGGCTGACCATGAACTTGCCGTTGTATTCGCCGATCGCACCTGCGGGTGGCCTGTAACCGGGATACGGAAGATAAGCGCTAGCGGTCCATTCCCAAACGTCGCTGAAAAGCTGTCGCGGTGTATCGGATTGCGAGGGTTCGGCACGCCGCGGTCTGAGCGCACCCGTCTGCATCGTGTTGCCATCCATTGGAGTGCCTGCTGCCGCGACTTCCCATTCGAATTCGGTCGGCAGCCTTTTCCCGGCCCAACGCGCGAACGCATCAGCCTCGTAATACGAGACATGCGCAACGGGTTCAGCCGGTACGACCGGGGTCAACCCCTGCAGCGACATCTGAAACCAGCCGGCATCGGTGTTCTCCCAATAGAGCGGACACTGCCAGCCTTCGCGATTGATCGTCGCCCAGCCATCTGCCAGCCACAGCGACGGCGTCGCATATCCGCCATCCTTAATGAACGCCAACCACTCCGAATTCGTGACGAGCCGGTCGGCAATCCTGAACGGATGAACGAGCGCGTCATGCGGCGGCAGCTCGTTATCCCAACAATAGTCTTCAGTTTCATGACCGACGCGGTGGATGCCACCTGCGTAGTCAATCCAGCGGACGGGATCAGGCTCGGAAACGTCCCACACCGACGGCGCACCCTGATATGCCGGCCGTAACGGGCTTTCGGCGAATAGCGCCAGAATATCGGTCAGCAGAAGTTCCTGATGCTGCTGCTCGTGGTTAATACCTATCTCGATCAGACGCGCGACGTCTGCGGACGATGCCTCCTCCCGCGACAGCAGCGTTTCGAGGCCGTGATCGACGTGGGCGCGATACGCAAGGACACGCTCGGCTGATGGCCGCGTCAGGAGACCGCGCTTCGGGCGCGGATGACGCGGACCTTGGCTCTCATAGTAAGAATTGAAGCAATAGTTGAAAGTGTCATCGAAAAGCCGATAGCCCTCGAGATGCGGCCCTAGGATAAAATTCTCGAAGAACCACGTCACATGCGCGAGGTGCCATTTGGCGGGGCTCGCGTCGTCCATGGCCTGAACGACCATGTCCTCCGGCGACAGAGGCGCGGCGAGCGTGAGAGAAAGTTTTCGCGTTTCAAAAAGTCGTTCAGCAAGAGCCTTTTCGCGAGTGGGCCGTCGTCCGCCAACAGCGTTTTTCTTCGCTGCCGTAGAATTTTGTCGCATTCACTCTACTCCCTGGATTCCAGCAGTAGGCATTCGCCCTGTGTCGCCCCATT
>NZ_DATNBA010000142.1:0-13527 GCF_035572195.1 Hyphomicrobium sp.
GAAGACGGAAATTTATGATTCAAATTCGAAGCCGGAAGCTGAAGCGGCTTTGAATGCTTTACGTGATCAACTCGTCGCCGCGCGCAAAAGCGATGAAGAACCAGCGGCCACTCAAGGCGCCGGTGGCGCGGCGCAACCGGCGCAAGATCGGCGCAGCGCTTGGCGAGACTATAGAGCGAAGCGAGCGGCATTGGAGGTTTAGTACCCCAATCTTGACAGCATCGAGCGCGGGCTGCGATTCAAAAAGCGCTTTTTCGAAAAGGACGGACAGCCTTGTGAAAACGGAACGCTGTGCGGCGGCGGTCACGATCTCAGCATCAACAGTGGCCTCCTGCTTCACGTCTCGACCGACCAACTCTCATGGGCCTTAGGCGCCGCGGACCTCTCCGACCGGCGTCAGCGCTGGTTTTGGTCACTTCTTGGGCCGGCTGTCCTGGTTCCGATCATCTTCGGGCTGTTGGCGCTGGCGCTGATGCTGCTGATCCAGTCGGTCGCCACGGTCATCAGCCGCGTCTCGAGTCAATTTCTCAATCGGATTACGAATGCAGAAGTGAAACGCGCCGCATTCGGCAACGACACGGAAGGCGAGATTGCGATTGGAGCGATGGACCGGCCGACCTGGATCGACAAGTCGCCGCCGCGTTTGCCGACGGCTGTCGCGGATCTCGTGACGGATTACAGCAACCGCGCTGCCAGCCAGTCGATCGCCAAATTCCGCCATGCGATCGGCCAGATCGCCTACGCTGATCCAAAGCACACGGCTGATACGGCGATCAGCACCTATTTCACCTGGAAGGAATTGGTGCACGCCTCATACTTCGATGTACCGGAATTTCGCAAGCTCATCGCCCAGGCGGTAAGCCGGGTCGACGGCTTCACGCCAAGCGAGCGGTTCAAGGCCGATCCGGATTTTCAGCGCACGGCGCGATGGCTCGATGAGATCGAGGGAACGCCGGGCACGGCCGTGGTTCCCGGAAGCGGTGCTGCCAGTTCGAAGGATGCCGAGGCCGTCTCTGCGGTCGTAGCCTCGACGGTGAAGGCTGAGCCGTGAAACGGCCGCTTATGCTCGGCTGCAACAAAGAATAGACGGGAGCGATCCCGTCAGCGAAAGGATTCTAGGGGCCGGTCGCGTCTTTGAGGCACTTCGTGGTGAAGCTCGTTTGCGCTGCGCCGTGCAAGTTCCTTGCTTTGGCGTCGGCGGCGCACTTCGACGCTGCGTCCTTCTCACATTTCTTCATGAAGCTTGTCAGGGCGGCGCCCGCGAGTTTTTTATCTTTCGCGGTTGCATCGCAGGTCGCGTCAGCGGCGACGACCGATGTGGAGAGGAGTAAGCTCATTATGACGAGGATCGTCTTCATAGGTTCCTCCATTGAAATTGCCCGGTCAAAATCCGTATGTGCGGACTGTGACGACGTCTTGGCCCCTGCACGCCATCGGCGTTGACAGGGGCAAGGGGCGAGCACTCAATCCTGACACGTCCCAATGAGGACGAAAAGTTAACCCTCGGCCATTGGTGACGCTCGGCTTGCGAACTTTGCATAACGCGCCATGCTTCGGCACAATGCTCACACCCAGTGGGCAGGAACAGGCTTTATTAGAATGGCGCGGCAGTACAGCAGAGGAGGAAGACAGCGGCCCGGCGCCTTTGGACTGCCGCCTCAGGCGTCGATGCCGATCGCTAAAAGGTCGCTGAAAGAGCGTGTCGGAGCGCTCAAGAACCTTCGACCGTTCATCGCGATGGTGTGGCACACGAGCCCGCATCTCACCGCAGCTTCGCTCTCGTTGCGGCTGGTGCGTGCGCTGTTGCCGATCATCACGCTGTTCATCGGCAAACTCATAATCGACGATGTGGTACAACTCGTCCAGATGCCGGATAGGCCACAGTCGCTGCAACAGTGGCTCGATAGCGGACGGCTGAATTGGCTCGGCCTGCTGCTGATCATCGAGTTTGTGCTTGCCGTTCTGGCGGACGTGCTCGGCCGCGTCGTGTCGTTGATCGACAGCCTGCTGTCGGAGCGGGTGTCCAACGATTCGAGCGTGCGGCTTATGGAACACGCCGCGACGCTCGATCTCGAAGATTTCGAGGATGCGGACTTCCAGGATCAACTCGAGCGTGCGCGCCGCCAGACGAGCGGGCGGATGACGCTGATGGGGCAATTGTTTTCCCAGGCGCAGGACATCGTGACGGTGACAAGCTTTGCGGCCGGTCTCATCTTCTACGCGCCGTGGCTCATCGTGCTGCTGCTCATCGCCTTAGTGCCGGCGTTTCTTGGTGAAGCGCATTTCAACGCACAGAGCTACACGCTCAATTACTTCAGAACACCCGAGCGCCGCGAACTCGATTATTTGAGGCAGACTGCTGCCAGCGTCGAGACTGCCAAGGAAGTCAAGATTTTCGGGCTCAACAGTTTCCTGATCGACCGCTACCGGCAACTTGCGACCGAGATTTACGCGGCGAACCGCAGGCTCGCTATACGTCGCGCTGGTTGGGGCGGTCTTTTCACGGCGCTCGGCACGATCGGCTATTACCTGGCCTACGCCTACATCGCGTGGCGTACGTTGGCGGGCGAATTCACGGTCGGTGACCTAACGTTCCTCGCGGGCTCATTCCGGCGACTGCGCAACCTGCTCGAAGGCCTTTTATCGGGTTTTTCGACCGTTGCGGGGCAGGCGCTCTATCTCAACGATCTGTTCTCGTTCTTCGATGTCGAGCCCGAGATTCAGTCACCGGAAAACGCGCTCCCGTTCCCGCGGCCGATCCGCGAGGGCTTCGTGTTCGAGAACGTCGGCTTCATCTATCCGGGTGCCGAGCGGTGGGCGGTGCGCCATCTGAGCTTCGCATTGAAGGCCGGCGAAGTCCTGGCGCTGGTCGGCGAGAACGGCGCCGGCAAGACGACCTTGGTGAAACTTCTCGCACGTCTCTACGATCCGGATGAAGGACGAATCCTGCTCGATGGCCATGATCTGCGCGAGTATGATCTCGAGGCACTGCGCGGGAATATGGGCGTCATTTTCCAGGACTTCGTGCGCTACAACCTGACGGCAGCCGATAACATCGCGGTTGGCAGAATCGCGGCGCGTAATGACCGTGACCGTATCGAGCTAGCTGCGAAGCGAAGTCTGGCCGATGAAGTCATTGCGAAGCTCGCCGGCCGCTACGACCAGATGATCGGCAAGCGCTTCAAAAATGGGGTCGAGCTTTCGGGTGGCGAGTGGCAAAAAATCGCGATTGCGCGCGCTTATATGCGCGAAGCCCAAGTGCTGATCCTCGACGAGCCGACGGCAGCACTCGATGCGCGATCTGAGTTCGAGGTCTTCCAGCGGTTCAAGGAACTGAGCGAAGGCAAGACGGCGATTCTGATTTCGCATCGCTTTTCGAGCGTTCGAATGGCCGACCGAATTCTCGTTCTCGCCGATGGAAAAGTAGAAGCCGCGGGAACGCATCAGGAGTTGATCGCGCAGTCGGGCCGATATTCGGAGCTCTTCGAGTTGCAAGCCGCCGGCTACCGATGATTACCGTCGCTTAAGACGATCAATTTTAGTTGCGGCCCGGCACTTTACGTATTCGTAAAAATCGTTACGCGTGGGTTGTCGCGATCCGCGCTCCGAACCATATCGAATCTTGTCGCGTTAGCGCGGCAACAGCGCCCATTTCGAGTCAGCCAATTTAAGGTCCGACGCTTGGGACGGGGGTGTTCTGCGCCGCATACGGCGTGACGAAGCCATATAACACTCAAGAGAAAGTAGCCCCCATGACAAAGTTCATCACATCTCGCTGTCATTCAGCATGCGCCCTTGGCATAGCCTTTGTATCGACGCTGCTTACCGGCACAGCGGCATTCGCCGCAGGCACGCCCCCGTCAATCATAGCCATGAGCCAGAAGCTGAAGGGAGATTCCGTTTCCATCACCTACGCGTATATGCCGAAGGCCGGCACTCTCGCGATTTATTCCAGCACCAAGTCAGGTACTATGAGCGCGAAGCCGGTTGGCCACGTCGCCCTTCCGGCCGGTGATCATCGTGACATCAGCGTCGACCTGAAATCCAAGCCGGCGTCCGGTACGAAGCTCTGGGCCGTGCTCGAAAAATCCGGGTCGAAATCGAGCGTCTTCAAAGATCAGGGCACGCCTGCCGAACAAAGTTTCAAGGTGCTGTGATGTGCTGATGCCGATGCTAGGCACATGTTCGAAAATAGCCCCGGTGCAACATACGCCGGGGCTTCAATGCAAGCGCTGGGTTGATTTCATTTTGCGACGCTGCGCTTACCAATAAGGTCGAAAACGCGTTTGCGGCGTCTCAGCTCGGCGGCGTCCAGAAGCATCTGTCCGGCCCAGCGATAGACATTGTGTTCGCGAACGAGGGCGCGCATCAGGCGCATCCGAGCTCGCTGCTCATCGAGCGGCATCGTCAGCGCTTCGTTGATGGCCTCTCCAAGTCCGTGCGGATCGTACGGATTGACGATCAACGCTTCCGAGAGTTCTCGCGATGCGCCTGTAAAGTGCGAAAGGATCAGGACGCCCTCTTCGTCGTCGCGCGCTGCAACGAATTCCTTGGCAACGAGGTTCATGCCGTCGTGCAAGCTGCTGACGACACAGAGGTCGGATGCGCGAAACAGCTCGAAGACTTCGTCGGGTTCGTGGTGCCTGATGACAAGTCTTATTGGCCTGTAGGATTGGTCGCCATGCTTCTCGTTGATGAGGTCGGCCAAGGCCACGGCTTCATCCTGCAGGTCCTTGTAGGTCTCGAGCTTGCTTCGCGTCGGTGCAGCGGCTTGCACAAACACGAAGCGGTTGTGCCACTCCGGATGACGCGTCAGCAACTCATCGACGCCCCGCAGGCGATCGAGCACGCCTTTCGTATAATCGAACCTCTCGACACCAACGCCGAGCATCACATCCTGGCCGATCTCGAAGCGTTCACGTACGGCCTTGCGGCATTCGGCGATCGATTTTTGGGTCGCTAGCGCCGCCGGTGGCCACTCGATGGAAATCGGGTAAGGCCGAACGATGGTTTCATGGCCTCCAAACATCACCGAGGCCCGCTCGCGATCAATTCTGCTCTCGATAAACCGGTCAATAGTCTCGAAGAAATTGTTGCAGTGGAATTGGGTATGAAAGCCCAGCACGTCGCTGCCGAGCAGGCCGTCAATAATCTCTTCCTTCCACGGACAGATGCTGAACGTCTCGGCATTCGGCCAGGGGATATGCCAGAACGTCAGGATGGTCGCGCGCGGCAGGCGCTTGCGCAGAAGCCTCGGCAAAAGCGAAAAATGATAATCCTGGACGAGGATGATCGGATCGCCGTCCTTCGATTCTTCGGCAACCGCGTCTGCAAAACGTTCGTTGACAGACTGGTACATGCGCCAGTCGCTTTCCCGGAAGGTCGGCCTGACGAACGCGATATGACAGAGCGGCCACAAGCCCTCGTTCGCGAAGCCGTAATAATAACCGTTTTGTTCTTCCTCGGAGAGCCACAGCCGGCGAAGTACGTAAGCCGGAGACGCAGGGGGCACGCCGACCCGGTCGTGCGCATCGACGGAGTCGCGGTCAGCCGATCCGCTGCCGTGGGCGACCCAGGTGCCGCCGCAGGCGCGCATAACAGGCTCCAGCGCCGCGACGAGCCCGCTTGCCGGAATCTGCAGCACGACGTCGTCGCCTACGCGATTGTGAATATAAGGCTCGCGGTTCGAAGCGACGATGACATCGGTATCGGGTAGCTCTTTGTTGAGCACATTATGCAAGACTTCGCGCGACCACTCGACATGAATGCTCGCAGGTGCGGATTGTCCGGCGCGGAGTTCGCGCAATACCGTTCTAAGTTCCGGGCCTAAAAGCGTGCTGGCTTCATTCGACAAAACTACAGGTGAGCCGCTGCGCGCATCCTTGATCGACTCTCGCACCAGATTGCGCCACCGCTTGACCAAACCGGAGCCCAACAGCGCCCCAAGTATTCCGAGGCCAATCGTGACTCCGGCGATGGCGAGAGCCCAATAGTAGCGCGCCTCCGAGGCCCGTTCCTCGATGAACGATAGATCATGCAAGATAGCGACGTGACCGCTGGCGTTTTTGACGGAAAGGGGAAACGACGCGACGAAGATATTGCGGCCACCTGTCGTGGTGGTCGAGAAGCTTGGCGACTCGGTGCGCGCAAGCTTGTCGCAAGTGATCGAGGCAGGCATGAGCTTTGTTGCGGCCCTGAGCCGACCGCTGGTATCGCAGAAACCCAGTCCCAACAGTTTTTCGTCGTCGGTCAGACGTTCAAAGAATGCTAGAAGCGCCGCGTCATTTTTGTCGGCGAGATACAAGGCGACTTGATCGCTGATGGAGTTGAAGATCAGCTTCGAACGCAGCTCTACGTCGCTGCGCGACCAGTCGCGGATAAGTACCGAGACGGCAGGCATGACGGCGGACGCAACAAGTATAACCGCGAAAAGAAGTGCCGCTCCGTATCGTAAGTAACTGCGCAACGTTCCTGCCTGACTCGCTCTGTGATCAGTGTGTTGGATAATGCTGGCAACAAGCATCATGCGGGCGCAAAATCAACCGTGAAGCCATATTGACGCGACGCTCCGAAGCTGACTCGCAGGCCGTGGCGCGGGGGACCGACGCGCACGCGCGTGGGCTCTTTGGCGACCGGATAAATTTCTTTACTATAGCAGTCGGCGGTGGTGGCAGCGGCATTCGCGACTAGCGCTCGCCGCGCGATCGCGTCGAGCCGCATGGGGCCGGATGATCCCTGAGAGCGTTCGCGTGTTCCGGCATTCTTTTGCCGAAGTCCGGCAGGGGTGATCGTCCGGATTTGTGAAATGGTCCGGCACTCACGGCTAGCCCGGCGTTTGAGTGCCCGGCACGAAAATTTGCCACAGGGCCGTGGCCGTGCTATGGGATGTTATATTATATTCGAGACGTCGGGGCAGCTTTACCAGTGGATCGATTTTGATGTCGTTAGGCGATACTTTTCAATCCTCGGTGATGGCGCGCTCCTCCGTCGTGCGGCTTGGCGTCGTCAGCGGTGTGATCGCTTGTCTTTGGCTTGCCATTCTGTGGGCCGTGGTGCTGCCATGAGCGAAACCGCAATCAAGCTCGATAACATTACCGTTGCCTACGCTCGTCATCCGGCGGTGCATCACGTTAGCGGATCGTTCGAACGGGGCAGCATGACGGCGATTGCCGGGCCGAACGGGGCCGGCAAGTCGACGCTTCTCAAAGCCATCATGGGCGAGATTCGGTTGGCCGAGGGATCAATTGACCGTGGCGGCCTGGCGATCAGCGACTTTGGATATTTGCCGCAAGCCGCCGAGATAGACCGGCAGTTTCCGATGACAGTCGCCGATACCGTTTTGCTCGGAACCTGGCGGCAGAGCGGCGCCTTTCGCGGCGTTCAACCTGAAGCTGCCGCCAAGGCCCGGCAAGCCCTGATGGCCGTGGGACTTGATGGCTTCGGACACCGCCAAGTCGGATCTCTCTCCGCCGGTCAATTCCAGCGCGTGCTCTTCGCAAGACTATTGGTGCAGGACGCGAAGGTCATCGTCTTGGATGAGCCTTTCACAGCGATCGACGCGCGGACGACACGCGATCTTCTCGAGATCGTTTGCCGCTGGCATCAAGACGGCCGCACCGTTATCGCGGTGCTGCACGATTTCGATCAGGTTCGGGCTCATTTCCCGCGGACGCTGCTGCTCGCCAGGGAAGCGATCGATTGGGGTCCGACCGACGTTGCGATGTCATCGCGCAATTTGCTTCGCGCTCGAGCGATGGCGGAAAGCTGGGATGAGGACGCTCTGGTCTGCGAGCACGATCGCGCGGTGGCCTCATGACAACGTATTCGGTATTCATCGCGCCATTCGTCGACTATGGCTTCATGCGGCGGGCGCTCGTCGCGTGCCTGGCGCTCGGTCTTGGATCGGCGCCGATCGGGGTTCTGCTGATGTTACGCAGGATGAGCCTCGTCGGCGACGCCATGAGCCACGCGATTTTGCCCGGCGCGGCGGTCGGATTTCTCGTCGCCGGAGGATTGTCTTTGCCGGCAATGGGCTTGGGCGGTCTAATCGCCGGGCTTAGCGTGGCGCTGCTATCGGGGTTGATCAGCAGAACAACGGCGCTGCGCGAGGACGCCAGCTTTGCGACGTTCTACCTGACCTCATTGGCCCTTGGCGTTCTCATCGTTTCGTTGCGCGGCTCGAACATCGATCTCTTGCATGTTTTATTCGGCACAATTCTCGCTATCGACGCCACGGCGCTTTATCTTGTCGGCGGCATAGCCTCGTTCACGCTCATCATGCTGGCCTTGGTTTATCGGCCGCTAGTGGCGGAATGCTTCGATCCGGGTTTCCTTCGCGCCGTAGCGGGTCGCGGCTCCCTTTACCACTTTCTTTTCTTGTTTCTTGTCGTGCTCAATCTGGTCGCCGGCTTCCAGGCGTTGGGCACATTGATGGCCGTCGGCTTGATGATGCTGCCTGCCGCAGTTGCGCGATTGTGGGCGCAAAGCCTTCCGGCGATGTTCGTCACGGCCGCCGGCACAGCCGTCATTTCGGGTTATCTCGGATTGGTGGCGTCGTTCCACTACGGCGTGGCTTCGGGCCCCGCGATCATTCTCACCGCCAGTATCATCTACGGCGTGTCGCTGCTCGTTTCGCCCTCTGGAGCGCTGCGGCGGCTGTTCCCGCGTCCGCACTACGGTGCCTAATAAGGAGCCGACCATGAGGGCTACGAAGGTTCTAATCGGACTTCTGGCGTCAACGGCGTTTGGAGTGGGCGCATCAATGCCCGCGTCCGCCAAGACTCTGAATGCGGTTGCGAGCTTCACCGTGCTGGCCGATGTCGTGAAGCAAGTCGGCGGCGAGCATGTGAATGTAAAAAGTCTTGTTGGACCGAACGGCGATCCCCACGAGTTCGAGCCATCGCCGAACGATGCGAGAGAGCTCAAGGCAGCGGACGTCACGTTCATCAGCGGCGAGGGGCTGGAAAGCTGGTTCGAGAGATTGGTCAAGGCTTCCGGCTACAGCGGCAAGCCGGTCATTGCCTCCGAAGGCATCAAGACGCGGACGATGGACGAGGACGGCAAGACCATCACCGATCCGCACGTCTGGAATAGCCCGGTCAATATCGAAGTGTGGGTCGGGAACATAGAGAAGGCTCTGACGGCTGCCGATCCCGCGGATGCCGCAACCTTCAAGGCTAACGCGGATCGATACACGAAAATCCTGAAAGACCTGGATGCGTACGCGAAAGCCAAGCTCGAGACGGTACCCAAAGACCGGCGGAAAATTCTGACGAGTCACGATGCATTCGGTTACTTCGGCAGGGAATACGGCGTGACGTTTCTGTCACCCGTCGGCCTCTCGACCGAGACAGAGGCTTCGGCCGCCGACATTGCAAAGCTGATTGACCAGATCAGAAAGGAAAAAGTGAAGACGTACTTTTTCGAGAACTCCAACGACGCCCGTCTGGTGCAGCAGATTTCGAAAGCGACGGGCGCGGAACCGGGTGGTGAACTCTACGTCGAAGCGTTGTCGAAAGAGGATGGTCCGGCGCCCACGTACGCCAAGATGTTCCGCTACAACGTCGATCTTATTTCAAAGGCCATCGCCGGATCCTGATAGCAGGAAGCGATAACGCAGTAGCGGCAGGCTTCATTTAGGCCTGCCTTTTCCGCAAATCTGTAAAAGCGTGCAGCATCAGTGGACCGCCGGATCGGCAAAGCATCGGCGCATCGCCTCGCATCGATGCGGACCGGCAAAATGCATGTTGTCGCCTTTTGCGGCAGCGATGAAATTGCAAACGTCATTCAACCCTTGCTCGTTGAGCCAGCCTTCGCGACGGCCGCGCTGGACTCCAAAGCAATCGGCGGTTTCCTCGTCGGGACCGCGAAACTGATGTCCGCACTCGTGCGAATAGATCCACAGCATGACCGGCTGAGGCAGCCGCAGCAGCAACTTCGTGTTCAGGATGATGAAGCCCGGATACGCTGCCCCGTAGTCATCGAGATTGTCGTCGATGACGGTCGCTCGCGTACCGCACCGCATGCGATAGCCGTTGATGCGAAGTTCGCCGGTGGGAACGATGTAAGCGGTTCCGTTCGTGGATGCGACGTACTGTTCGACGGTCGGACCGCCATCGGCAAACGCCGCCGCGCCGGCGGCCGCTATCAACAAGCCGGTATATCTTACGAATGACCTGAATTTCATTTGCGGTGGTTGCCTGATTCGCGATCACGACCTTCGCGCAACGTAATTTTGGCGCCGCGATCCGGTCATAATCCTACGATGGATATCCGATAATATAACATCCACTAAGTGGGATGGAAGTTGTTTTCCGTCACGACCAACGGGGGATCTCATGGGGCAGTCGAGATGCGGCGACGATTTTGATCGTTTGCGTAGCGGGTTGCTCACTCGTGCAGTAGCGGGAGCGTTACTGATCGCCGCGATGGTGTCGCTGATTGGACTGCCGACCCGAGCAAACGATTCTTCTGCAGCCACGAAATCTCCATTTGGCTTATCCGCCGGATCGCACTCCGACATCTCGGCGCAATCATCCGAGGCGCCGTCGTTGGCGACACGTCTCGTCGATCGCGCCTGGTCGTGGCTGCTTTTCGAGCAACATCGATTTACGCAGGACATGACCGGTGCTGTTCGCAATCTCAAGGACACAACGAGCATCGCCTCGGCTACCGGTGCGCTGGTGCTCGCAAGTTTCATTTACGGAATTTTTCACGCCGTCGGGCCTGGACACGGCAAGGCTGTTATTTCGTCCTACATGCTTGCCGACAAGCAAACTCTGCGGCGCGGTGTCTTCCTGGCGTTTCTCTCGTCGTTCGTTCAAGCACTGTCGGCGATTGCGCTGGTCGGCGGCCTTTATCTGGCTGCAAGAGCTACCGGTCTCGCGACGCGCTTCGTCGAAGCATGGTTGGAGACGCTGAGTTGGGGCTGCGTTGCCGTCCTCGGCGCGTGGCTATCGATCAAGCAGGCATTGCCGATGTTTTCGCGGCGCGGCGACAACGTGGCGGCGGCACATGCCGCACACGCCCACGACCGTCATGGCAACGCGTCACACGGCCATTCTCACGACGATCCTCACGATCATGCTCACGAGCATGATCGGCACTGTGGCCACGTCCATATCGCCGGCCCGGAGCAATTGGCCGGTGAACTTTCCTGGCAAAGGGCCCTCGCCTTGGCCTTTTCCGTCGGCATCCGGCCTTGCACGGGGGCACTTCTGGTCATTGTATTTGCCGTCTCTCAAGGAGCGCTGTGGGCCGGAGTGCTGGCGACGTTCGCAATGGCCTTAGGTACTGCGATAACCGTGTCGACGCTCGCCGCTTTGACCGTCGGCTCGCGCAATCTCGCGATCTCACTTGCTGGAGGTGACGGCCGTTGGGGCGCAGCTATCGCCCGCGGTGCCGGCATCGCCAGCTCGGCGGCTGTCTTTCTCCTTGGCGTCGCTTTTTTCTTCGCGTCGCTGCATACGATGCGACCGTTCTGATCGCCTCGCGACACGTTCGATGAGCTCAGGGTTTTGAGACCACGTACTTGGAGCTTGACTGCAAAAGCAGACTTGCCTCTTGCACCATGCGCTGAATGATTTCGCCGGTCGGCTCGATCTTTCGAATGAGGCCGACGACTTCACCGACGAACGTGTTGCTCTTTTCCGGATCGCCATCAGCCCACGCCTTGCGATATTTGGCGGCCTCTTCGTCGGCGACGGTCATCAGCTCCGCCTCGTGGCCGTGCCAGCGTTCGATGAACTGGTTTTTCAAAACCCTGGCGCTGTAGCGCGTCCGCCACGGCAGCTTGCGCGCCAGATCCATGACCTGCGAGCGGATTGTGTCATCGCCGCTGGCTTTAAGAGCCGCCTGATGCATCCCCTCGCTGACGTTGGCTTCGTGAGAGGCCCACAGACGCGAACCTATCATCACCCCGTCGGCGCCGAGCATCAGGGCCGCCGCGATTCCCCGGCCGTCGCCAATGCCGCCCGCCGCGCAGAGCAGCGTTTCGGGAGACGTCTTGGCGATCAGGTCTGCGACCTCGGGCACAAGGGTCATCGTCGCACGCTTCTCGCCGTGGCCGCCCGCTTCGCCGCCTTGTGCGACGATCACATCGGCGCCGCACTGAATTGCTCGTTCGGCGTCGCGCCGGGTCTGGACCTGGCACATCAGCGTCACGCCGCGCTGTCTGACGCGTTCGGCGAGCGGCGCCGGATCGTCGAACGACAGCAGAATCGCCTTCGGATGTTTGGAGAGCGCCAAGTCGAGTAGCGCCGGCTGTTTGCGTAGCGACCAGGTTATGAAACCACAACCGACCGGCTGGCTTCCGGCGGCGCGAAACTCGCCTTCAAGCCAGTCGGCGTCGCCGTACCCGCCGCCGATGAGGCCGAGGCCGCCGGCCGCTGAAACCGCTGCCGCAAGGCGACCTCCCGCGGCAAAAGCCATCGGCGCCGAGATGATGGGATGACTGAGACCCAGGCGTTCCGTCAGTCGTGTCTTCAGCACGTCGCTTCCCCTTTTCAAGCCAGTGTTCGAGACGCTCAGGAGCGGATTGGACGGTCAGAGGCGTCGCTCGTCCGCACGGGCAATCAAGCCCATTGCTCCCTGGCGCCGACGACATTAAGATATAAGCGTTATGCATCTTATCGAAGCGGTCGACAACGGTCCACGCCATGCAAGAGCCACGTCCCAACTCTCCAGGCAGCGATGCCGGGATCGACGAAGACCTGATCGCGACGCTTGTCGATCGCTTTTATGCGGCCGTGCGCCAGGATGCGCTGATAGGTCCCGTCTTTGAAGCCCGGGTCGACGATTGGGACGAACATCTTACGAAACTCGCGGCGTTCTGGTCATCGGTAGTGTTAAAAAGCGGGCGTTACCGGGGTAGCCCGATGCCCGTACACGTTGCCATCGACGAGATTTCCAGTGCTCATTTCGCGCGGTGGCTGCAGTTGTTTGCAGAAACGGCTCGCGCGGTGTGCCCACCTGACGCGGCGGCGCTATTTATCGACCGGTCGCAACGGATCGGCGAATCGCTGCAACTGGGCATCAGTCTGAATCGCGGTGACGGGATCGCGTTCGAAAGGCCGCGCCGGACGCCGTGAGCCTGCGGCGTGTGGCCACCTGCAATTTTTGTCTTGCTCCTGGCATCAGCAGGTGACTGCTGCACGATCTCCGTACCGTCTGAACGTCCGTCTCGGCCCAGTGATTTCGGGTTGAGTGCTGAACGCGTCGCCCTTGTCATGCGGCCGGCGCGGGACAACGTCTAGCATCGCTAGATGAGGATATGTGCTTCGGACGACGTGTACATCCAGTCGTCGAATAGCGAGAAAGGTTGAGACCCATGACTAAAACTGCTCTCCGCTCGGCGGCGCCGTCTCAAGCCGAAAAATCCGGCCAGTTCAAGATCTGCGGCGAAGTCGAGGTCAATCGTCTGGGCTTTGGCGCGATGCGCGTTACCGGCGACGGAGTCTGGGGAGAGCCGGCCGACCGCGGCGAGGCCATTCGGACGCTGAAGCGCGTCCCGGAACTTGGCATCAACTT
>NZ_DATNBA010000143.1:0-3729 GCF_035572195.1 Hyphomicrobium sp.
GACGCGGTCGATCTGCCGTCCGACGCGGGGTCCGAGCAATCCCGAGATCACGAGCGAGGCCGAGAACGCCGCGAAGAACCAGTTGCTGGAAATCCCGAGGTCGTGCGCAATCGGATCGGCGAGAATGGCCGGCAGGTAGTAACTCGACCCCCATGCCAGCGTCTGGGCGGTGCCCAGCGCCGCGATCACCCCCAAGCGTCGTCGATCCACGTTTAGCAGCCTTCAGTCGAAGTCACGCCCGACCTCCTTCCCACCTTCCCGGCGGTCAAGCCGATATGCTTTTACCAATGGGTGCGAGAAGAGCGCCCGGGCAATCAGCGGTGAAGCGATTGCCACAGGCAGGAGCCAATAGGTGAAGGCGGGAAGGTTCTTCCATACCGGCAACTGTTTTCCATTGTCTACGTAGAACGCGATCAGCATGACGAGATAGGACAAGCTCATTCCGCCAATGTGTAGCCTCACCCAATGCTGCCAGCGTGATCGAAGTGCCGACCGAGCGAGCCATGCGCACCCGAAGGAAGCAGCTCCCAAGATGAACAAGTGGTAGTTCTCCGACCAGCGCATGATCGAGAGAAAGGCCGCTGAAGTAGACAGAGCCAGCAAGCACCAGAAGTAAATCGTACCAAGCCTGGAATGCCGCCCCCGCCCCTTCCTGGACAACATCGCGCCCGCGCCGGCAATGACGCACGCAATCCCAAGCGGGATATGCACTCCGACGACGACCGCAAGAAACGCGGGGTTCGTTGACGGAACAACGATGCCGCCAATGGTGGTCGAATCTCCTTCCATCGATCAAGCTCTGAATCAAGCCCGTCTGCTGATCTGTGTATAGACCTCTGCCATCCACGGGCGCCCCCGCGATCTCAGTCGGGAATGCCTCAGTTACAGCATGTAGGCACGCAACAAGATACAGCGCCGGGCTTCACGGCGCGGATAAAGGCGCCCATGAACTTGCCGTCGACCTCCTTTGCCATTGCGTCCACGTCGATGCCCTTGCCCGCCAGGAATTCTCGTGCATCGGCCACGCGGTAGATGCGCGTCGGCTCGATACTGGCCTGCTCGAAGCCAGCAGCCCTGAGCTTGGACGTGTATTCATCCTCTTCCAGCGCGCCGGCGATGCAGCCGACCCACAGCAGCATGTCGCGGCGCAATTGTTCGGGCACCTGTCCGCGGGTCACCACATCGGATACCGCAAATCGTCCGCCGGGCTTCAATACGCGAAACGCCTCACGGATGACTTGATCCTTGTCTGCCGAAAGATTGATTACACAATTTGAAATGATCACGTCCACGGAGTTGTCCGGCAGGGGGATGTGCTCGATTTCGCCCTTGAGGAACTCGACGTTTTGTGCGCCGGCTTTCTTCTGGTTCTCGCGGGCAAGGGCCAGCATCTCGTCAGTCATGTCGAGCCCATAAGCCTTGCCGGTCGGGCCGACACGGCGCGCCGACAACAATACGTCAATCCCGCCGCCCGATCCGAGATCGAGCACCGTCTCGCCTTGCTTGAGCTCGGCCAGTGCGGTCGGGTTGCCGCAGCCGAGCGACGCGAGCACGGCCGTCTCCGGTAGCTCGCCGGTTTCAAGCTCGGAATAGAGCTTTGAGGTAATCGGGCTTGAAGATGCCGGCCCGCAGCAGGAACCCGCGCGCAACGCGGCCTGGCTGTACTTCTCGCGAACGGCTTCCTTGATATCTGTCATTACGACCTCCTCGATCACAACATTTCGATCCAACGTCCACGCTCTAGCGCGGCGATGACTCCCAACCGTCGTCGATCCACCGCCGGTAGCCCCTTAAGAACAGCCGCACCCTGACTTGCCGACCGCCTTCGCCGCAGCATCATCCGCACAGCAGGCACTCTCCCCGGCCGGTGCCGGCCCGCCGCAACAATTGGACGCAACGGCGCCAACCTCCACGCCCCCACGCGTGCAAACGCCGGTCTCAGGCAGTTCAAGTTCGACACGCGCAGCGGCTTCCTTGTCGCCGGCTATGTCGGCAGCGATCGAGCGCACCTGTTCGTAACCTGTCATCATCAGGAAGGTCGGCGCGCGACCGTAACTCTTGATGCCGGCAAGATAGAAGCCCGGGTCGTCCTGCAGCAACTCACGCGCGCCATGAGGGCGTACGGTTCCGCAGCTATGTTCGTTTGGGTCGATCAAGGGCGCGAGCGCGACCGGCGCTTCGATGGCGGGATCCAGGCGCAGACGGATTTCACTCAGCATGGAATGGTCCGGACGAAAGCCGGTCGCGACGACAAGTTCGTCCACAAGCACATAACGTGCGCGGCATCCTGAACCCGCCGCGACGCGCAAACGCCCCTCGGTCGAAGCGATACTGGACACAGGGAAGCCGGCCTCGACCTTCACCCGTCCCGAGGCAACCAACGAAGCGAAATGAGCCCCAAGCTCGCCGCGTGCAACCAGCTTGTCGTTGGCGCCCCCGCCGAACGACTTGGCCGGATCATTGCCACGCAGCAACCATATCACGCTGCCACCCGGCGCCTGCTGAGCGAGGACTGTCAAGTCGATCAGCGTTCCGATGGCAGAGTGCCCTGCCCCAAGCACGGCGACACTCTTGCCAGCGAAGCGCGCCCGATCTCGCCCAAGCACGTCTGGCATACCATAAGAAATCTTCGCTTGGGTCTCGCGTTCACCAATGGCAGGCAGCCCATTGGCGCCGGCCGGATTGGGCGAGCCCCATGTGCCTGATGCATCTATCACGGCGTCGGCCAGCAACACTTCGGCACCCTTGCCGTTCTGATAGCGAATCTCGAATGGCGTGTTCTCGCGTCCCCTGGTCTTCGCCTTGTCGAAGCCGACGCGGCTCACAGACGTTACGCGGCTCGAGATGCGGATCCTGTCTTTCAAGGCAGTTTTTGTTGCAAGCGGCTCGATGTACCGCTCTAGCAGCTCAGCGCCGGTCGGGTAGACGTTGGGCTCCGGCGAATTCCAGCCGGTCGGCGCGAGCAACCGTCCAGCGGCCTTGTCCACATTGTATTCCCAGGGCGAGAAGAGCTGCACGTGCTGCCACTGGCGGACGGAATGCCCGGCATCGGGCCCGGCTTCGAGCACGATCGGATCGAGGCCGCGTTCAAACAGACGTGCCGCGGCCGCAAGACCCACGGGACCCGCACCGATCACTGCAACAGACTTGCTCATGCACACGTTCCTTCTAGAAGGATGGAAATATCTGTGAAAAGATCATGCAACCCTTGCCGGCTTCGCCACCTCCGTGCAGGTCGCATCGGCGCAGCACTCGGCGACGAGAAAGTCGACGATCCCGCGCATCACGTCATAATTGGCGCGGCAGATCAGCGTCGTCGCCTGCCGCTCCTGGCTGATCAAACCGACGGCCACAAGCGCCTTTAGATGATGGGAAAGGGTTGAAGCGGCGAGTTCGAGCTTGGTCTGGAGTTTGCCGACGGTCATCCCGGCGTCGCCCGCACGCACGAGCGCGCGATAGATTTTCAGGCGGGTCGGGTTGCCGAGGGCTTCAAGGCGGGCGGCTGCGTCATCGATCTTCATGAAAATAAACATAGGCGCGCTCGGTCCGGACGTCAACCGTATTTCTAGAATATTAGAAATATTGACGAGCCGGCAAGCATTGCCGGCCTTCGGGGATTGACGCATCTCAAATATTTCCATAAATCTGGATATATGGAAATCGAACAAGCTGTCATGGCGCTGGCCGCCCTTTCGCAATCGACTCGTCTGGAAGCCTTCCGGACTCTGG
>NZ_DATNBA010000144.1:0-14370 GCF_035572195.1 Hyphomicrobium sp.
GGCATTGCCATCAAAGCCGATCCGGTGCCGCTGGCGGCAACCATCATTCTCATTGCCGACTCCCAGTCGTGGTCGAAGCTGGAGGCGATCGATCCTGGCATTGCGCGACACTTCCCGCACGTCGCGAAGCTTGCCGCAACGGCGCCCGTTGCGGAGCTCAGCGAAGCAGAATTTGCGAGGGGCGCTGCGCGGCTTGCGGCTGAACGCGGGCTGAAACCACTCAACTCGAATGTCGCGCCGCTGATCTACAAGGATGCCGTTCAGCGTGGCGGCGGGCGCGTCTCGCTCGGCAGCATTCCGCTGCTTCATCTTCTGCAAGAGGCCGATGCGATTGCCACCGCTAATTCGGCTTCGCAAATCCGGGCTATCGATCTGGACGAAGCTCTTGTGCACCGCGCCGATGGCGATGCTCCATGATCGCCCACGTTGCCGAGGCGTCCGAACTCAGCGGCCGCGTCGTCTTGTGGCTCGATCCGGAGACCGGGTGTACGCCGGCGTTGCTAGAAGCCCCGGTTCGCCTCGCGGCCGCATACGGCGCGGAAATCGAAACCGTGGCGGTCTCTGAGGTCCACGAGTTGGATAATGTCCCAATCCGCCGCGTTGGGTACGCCGAAACGGCCGACGCTTCGCTTGAGCCCGGCACCTTGGCGGTTGGTGCCCGGCGCTTCGCGCTTCTGACGGATCGATATCGGCGCATCGTCGAAGCGATGGGCAGCATGCATGGCGTCAGGGTTCGTCACACCGAAGTCAGCGGCGATGCGATCGATCAGATTTCGGAAATGTGCCTGTCGCGCGGGCCCTGGAACATCGTCGCGCTGGCGCGGATGCCGGCGCTCGGCGGCCATTCGTTGCTGAGTTCGTTGCTCGCCAATGTCAGCGGCGCAACGGGCTTTCTTCTTTGCGGAGACCAGCGCAGCCACGCCGGGTCGCCGGTTGTCGTCGTCGTTGAGGATGGCGATCGCCTGCCGCCGATGCTGCGGGCGGCCGAACGCCTCGCGGGTCCAGAGGGCATCATCCGGATTGTTATCGCAGCCGACACTGTCGCCGGACATGCTGAACTCGAGTCACTGGCGCGCTTGCTTACGGCCGGCGTTAAGGGTGTCGAATTCGACAAGGCCGGTCCGACATTTGGCGTTCCCGGCGCGTTGGTCGAGTTGCTGGCATGGATGAAGCCAAGTCTCGTCATTGCGCGGTTTGGCGGCTTATGTCTCGCCGACGGGCGTGAATTGTCTCGGGCCTCGGCCGCGACACGGGTGCCGATCCTGCTGGTGCGTTGAGAGGCGCCGCTTAGCTCGTCCCAAAGAACCCGGGCCCCGAGGCGATAATGAGCGGATCGGCTTTGCCGATGGCCTTCAAGTCGCGGCCTTCATAATCGACCGCCAGCAGCACATGACGGATTGTTTCGAGGCGTGCGCGGCGCTGGTCGTTGGCTCTGACCGCGGTCCACGGCGCGATCGTCGTACTCGTGAAGCGGAACATCTCGATCTCGGCCTTGGTATATTCGTCGTATTTCGAGAGCGCCGCGAGATCGACGTCCGACAGCTTCCATTGTTTCAGCGGGTCCTGACGCCGCTCGTAGAAGCGCTTCAACTGCATTTCGCGGCCGATCTGCAGATAGAACTTGAACAGCTTGATGCCGTCGCGAACAAGCAGTCCTTCGAACTCCGGCGCCTCACGCAGAAACGTTGCGAGCTGATCCTCGGTGCAAAAGCCCATGACGCGCTCGACGCCGGCGCGATTGTACCAGGAGCGATCGAACAGAACGATTTCGCCAGCCGTCGGCAGGTGCACGGCGTAGCGTTGAAAATAAAGCTGGCCGCGTTCGGTTTCTGTCGGCTTGGTGAGGGCGACGGTGCGCGTATTGCGGGGGTTCATGTGTTCGTTGAAGGCTTTGATGCATGAACCCTTGCCGGCACCGTCGCGGCCTTCGTAGAGGCAGAGAATGCGGCCGCCCGTCTTGATGTTATGCTTTTGCAGTTTGGCGAGTTCGATTTGCAGCGCGTGCAGGTCTTTTTCGAAGAGCTTGCGCTTCATGCGCTTGTCGTATGGGTAGCCGCCGGACCGCATCGCGGCGTCTTCGATCGCCTTCGGCAGTTTCGGCGCGTCGAGCGAAAAGTCTTTAGGGAATGCTGAGGGCCGCCGAGATTTCTTCGGCGCGACGTCCAACGAAGGCGCGCTCGATGCCGCCGCGTTTTCATCGGCGGTCGCCGCTTGCTTTGCGTTTTTGCCCTTAGCCATTCGTTTTCTCCCGGCGCCGCTGTGGCAGCAAAGAAATTATCACGATGCACGGCCTTGACCGCATGATCCGGTGAAATGGTTAGCCCGGCCGCAATTGCATACAAAAAAGCCGGCAATCCCCCCGCGGACCACCGGCTTTCTCTTGTTTCGCGGGCCAAGCCCCCAAGGCCCGCGAGGAATATCAGCGCCGCTACTTCGAACCCGATGCCGTTGCCGGTACGGCCGATGTGATGGCTGGCGCGGCCGGAGTTTCGACCTCGGTGCGTTCGCGACGGCGCGGTGCGACCGGTTGGAAGGCGCGCCGGGCATGAACTTCGCAGTAAGGCAGAAGCGGTACCTTATTGCGCCCGCAGAAATGGAAGTCCGCCATCTGCGGATCGCCAATCGGCCAACGGCAACTGCAATCGGTCAGCGTCTGGATCGATTTGCGCTCGGCCAGGGGAATTTCGATCTCCTCGGCCGGCGGCACGTAGGCTTCCGTATCCATATAGAGGGCTCGCACGGCGGGATTACCGGCTTGTGCGAACCGCGGTTTGACGGGTCGTTTGGCATTGGCCATGCGCGTGCGCGGCCTATGCGTTTTCATTCGGGAAGTGGTGGCCCGGCCGGAAAGTCCGAGCCTGTGTACCTTGCCGATCACCGCATTTCGCGTGACACTTCCAAGGCGGCCGGCGATCTGGCTGGCGCTAAGTCCCTCCGACCAGAGTCTTTTTAAAAGCTCCACGCGCTCATCAGTCCAAGACATCGGTCGTATGCTCCCTCTCGAGCCGCATCAGCGGCGGTACACCCCCCGGGTGCCCGCAGAATCACGATCGCAAACGAGCCCCAACGCGCGCGCAGTCGAAGACAACGCGACGGCGAGGGACGACGGTCCCGACCGGCTACAAACGCAGAAACTTGGGAAACGCGAACAAAACGCGCCGCATAAGACACGGGCAACGCTAACAAGCGATGGCCCAGGCGCGGTCGAGTCCGATACACAACGAGAAGCAAGCGCTCAGCGCCGCCATATCTCGTGGCCCGACAGGCAGAAGTTACAACATGCTGAATCCCGTCTACAAGCTAGAGCTTTGCGATTAGGGGTATTGACAGGGAGACGTGGCGACCCGGCCACAGACGATTCGCGACAGGGGATATGTCGGGTTTTGCCGTTCGTTCGACGCCGTTTCAACCGGTGGGTTGTAGCGTTGGCCTTGCGCCCGGCGGTCAGGGTTCTGGCTCTGCGCATTCGTTGACAGCGCTAACGCCGACGCGTATCTAGAGTTGTGTTCGAGCCGCCGGAAGTGGGCGGCTTTTTGATTTTCTGCTTCAGGGTTATCCACGCACATGTCTTCTTCCCCCGGGGCGCTGGGGAAAACACCCCGCGACCCTTCCAAGACGAGCGAAGCATCCACCGCCGTGATGGGCATCTATGCCCGTCAGAACATCGTCTTCGCGCGCGGCGAGGGCTCGTGGCTGATTGCCGAGAACGGCGATCGCTATCTCGATTTCGGTTCCGGCGTTGCCGTCAACGCGCTCGGGCATGCGCATCCTCGTCTCGTTGCGGCGCTTCAGGCGCAGGCTGAAAAGCTCTGGCACACGTCGAACCTCTATCGTGTCGAGGGCCAGGAGACTGTCGCCGAGAAGCTGACGCGGCTGACGTTCGCGGAACGCGTCTTCTTCTGCAACTCGGGGGCTGAGGCGTGCGAGGGCGCGATCAAGATCGCGCGCCGCTATCATTACGTATCGGGCCGGCCGGAGCGGCTGCGGATCATCACGTTCCGCGGCGCCTTTCATGGCCGGACGCTGACGACGCTCGCGGCCGCCGGCAACGAACGATATCTCGAAGGGTACGGGCCGGAAGCCGAAGGTTTCGATCATCTCGATTTCGATGACTTCGACGGCATCGAGGGTGCCATCACGCCTGAGACCGCAGCAATCATGCTCGAGCCCATCCAGGGCGAGGGCGGCGTTCGGGTCTTTTCAGCAGAACAGCTGCAAGCCGTGCGCGAGCTTTGCGACCGGCACGGTCTTCTGCTGGTGCTCGACGAGGTTCAGACAGGCGTCGGGCGCACGGGCAAGCTCTTCGCGCACGAGTGGGCCGGCATCGTGCCTGATGTCATGGCGATCGCCAAAGGTTTCGGCGGCGGCTTTCCGACCGCCGCGGTGCTGGCGACGGCCGAGGCCGCGAAGGGAATGACGCCCGGCACGCACGGTTCGACGTTCGGCGGCAATCCGCTGGCGATGGCGGTCGCCTCAACGGTGCTCGACGTCGTCTCGGAGCCTGGCTTTCTTGAAGATGTCCGGGCCAAGGCCTTGCACATGAAGCAGGGGCTTGAGGGTCTCAAAGATCAGCATGCCGAGGTCGTCGAAGATATCCGTGGCGTGGGGCTGCTGATGGGGCTGAAACTTCGCAGCCACGTATTGCCCTCACAGGTCACGAAGGCTGCCGCCGACGAGCGGCTGTTGGTCGTCGGCGCCGGCGATAATACCGTCCGCGTACTTCCACCGCTTAATGCGTCCGACAAAGAAATCACCCAGGCCGTGCAGGCCTTGTCACGCGCCTTGACGCGCGTTGCCCTAGAGATGCCCTGATGCGCACCCTTTCGAAAGAGCTGGCGAAAGCTTCTACTTTAACGACCGCAAAGCTGCCGCCCCGGCACTTCCTCGATATCGCCGATCTCGACTCGAAAACGCTGCGGCGCATCGTCGATATGGCGCATGCGATGAAGCGGGCGGGTAAGCGCGTCCCGCCGGAGTTCCGGCCGAAAGGCATCGAAGACTGCGTCCTGCTGCTGATCTTCGAGAAGCCTTCGACGCGGACGCGCGTGTCGTTCGATATCGGAATGCGCCAGCTTGGCGGCGGGGCGTTGACGCTCAATCATACGGATCTGCAGTTGGGCCGCGGTGAATCCGTTGCTGACACAGCGCGGGTGCTGTCGCGCTATGGCGATGGCATCATGATCCGCGCCAACGCCCACGCGACGTTGCTCGAGTTGGCGCGTCACGCGACGATTCCTGTCATCAACGGCCTGACAGAAAAGAGCCATCCCTGCCAGGTGATGGCCGACATCCAGACGTTTGAAGAGCACCTGGGTCCGATCAAGGGCAAGACGGTCGCGTGGATCGGCGACGGCAACAATGTTGCCGTATCGTGGATGCAGGCCGCCGTGCGCTTCGGATTCACTTTAAAGCTCGCCTGTCCGAAGCCGCTCTTTCCGGAAGAAGACGCGATCGCGTGGGTGCGCGGTGAAAAGGGCAGCGTCGAAATCGGTACCGATCCCGATGCGGCCGTGAAAGGCGTCGACTGCGTCGTCACCGATACGTGGGTATCGATGGGGCAATCCGATGCCGCCCGTCGCAAGAAAATGCTGGCACCCTATGCGGTCGATGCAAAACTTATGCGCAAGGCTGCCAAGAACGCGATCTTCATGCATTGCCTGCCGGCTTATCGCGGACACGAGGTGACCGAAGACGTGCTCGAAGGGCCGCAGTCCGTCGTCTTCGACGAGGCGGAAAACCGGCTGCATGCGCAAAAGGCCATTCTAGCGTGGTGTTTCGGCATTTGAGGCGGAAGGTGTAGGCGATGCCGGTTGATCCGCGGCCGGCGGCGCCGGAAATTGCCGCTGACGACACGGTCGTCGTCTTTCGTACGGAAACATCGAACACACGCGGCCGTCTCGTGCGCCTCGGGCAAACGCTCGATGCAATCATCGCTCCGCATAAGATGCCGGATGCCGCCAGCAAGGCCCTTTCGGAAGCATTGACGCTCGCGGCGCTTTGCGGCTCGGCGCTGCCGGCCGAAGGCAATCTCAATCTGCAAACGCGCTCGAACGGCGCAGTTTCAATCCTCGTCGCCGACTATGCCGGCGCTGGGCGGCTTCGAGGCTATGCGCGCTACGACAAAGCCAAGCTTGCCGAACGCGAGCAGCTGAAGAACCCCAATGGCGGCGGCGGTATTCTCGGTGACGGGCATCTCGCCATCACGCTCGATCCTGGACCGGGAGAAGAGCGCTACCAAGGCGTTCTTGCGTTCGAAGGCGCGCCGCTTGCGGCCACCGCTGCCGCCTACTTCGAGCAGCGCGAAGCCCTGCCGACGTTCATTCGGCTTGCCGTCGCGCGCCACTACATCGGGGCACGTCAGGCCGCGTCATCAGAACAACGGTGGCACTGGCGCGCCGGGGGACTGATGGTGCAAAGCCTAACCGCAGGCCCGCGCGATGATGACGACAATGCCGGGGAAGATTGGCGGCGGGTTCAAATGCTCGCTGCGACCGTCGAAGACCACGAGCTTTTGGACCCCGATCTGACGGCGGAGCGGCTGCTGTTGCGCCTCTTTCATGAAGAGGCCGTTGCGATCGAGCGCGTCATCCCGCTATCGAAGTTTTGCCGATGCAGCCGGGACAAGGTGGAAAACGTTCTTCTGGCGTTTGGTGCGGCCGAACTTTCCGACATGCGCGACGACAACGGCAGAATCGTCGTGACGTGCGAGTTCTGCGCGACGCGCTATACGTTTTCGCTCGATGAGCTAAGGGCTCGAAGTTAAGCAAGCAACGCGCGAACGCTAATTGCCGAGCCCACCATTAGCGACCTTACCGACTTCGCCGCCTTGCTCGCGCGGATCGCTGTTTTGCGGCTTGTTGCCGGAGACGTCATACTCTGTTTTGGAGCGCGCGCTGGCGATTTGTGAGCCGTCGAGTTTGCAGCTCCCTGACTTATCCATCAGCACGAAGGCCGGGTTCGGCTTGTCGACGAATTCGGAGCGGGTGACCTTACCGTCGCCGTTCGCATCGTAGTATTGCAAGTCCGCCGTCTGGAACAAGCGGTCGATCGAAACAAGGTGGCCCCATTCGCTCGCATCGAGCGCGTCGTCATGGTTCGCATCGGCGCCATTGAACAGGTCTTCGGTGTAAGACTTCCATTCGTTGCAGGTTACGACGTTGTCGTGGTTGGTATCCCAGCTTCCGGCCGCTTGCAGATAGGCGCGATCCACATCCGAGACTTTGTTCCCACCGAATGGATTGATCGAACCAATCGACGGCATCGGAGTCGTCGAACATGCCGAGAGCGCCATCCCGCCGATCACGGCACAGACTGCTGCGAGGCTCAGTTGAAAGCGCTTTTGCATGGGACTTTCTCTTGGAGGCATTGAATCTGGTCGCTAGCTTGCAGTCGTACTCCTAACACTGGGTCGAGAGCACGGCAGCGGCAGAAAAAAGCCGTGTGTTCGTTTACATCGCGATGAGCATGTCGCATCGGTGTCACACCGAATACGGACGTTCTTCGTAACGTGTTGATTTCAAATAATCAAATCGAAGATTTATGTGCTGTGGGAGCGCGAGGAACGCAGCCAGCCGGCTTAACCTCAATGGCAATCATCTTTCGGCCCACGCTCCGAGGCGTTCGAGAAACCCCATGCACTTAGTGATTTCGCTTTCGGCGATCCATTCATCCGCCGTGTGCGCCTGCGCGATGTCGCCTGGTCCGCAGACGACAGACGGAGCGCCAGCATCCTGAAAGAGGCCGGCTTCGGTCGCGTACGAGACGGTGTGCGTTTCGTTCTGGCCGGTTAGTTTCAAGGCCAGCGCCACGACCTCGGATGTCTTGTCGGCACCGAAAGGCGGTACGGCGTTCGTCTGCGTGATCGTGATGTCGGCTTCCGGCGCCACCGCGCGCATCTCAGGCAGGCATTCCGCCTCTGCGAAGTGCCGCAACCGCGCTTCGATCGCAGCCGGATCGAGACCGGGCAGCGCGCGGACCTCGAAGCCGAAAACGCAAGCAACAGGAATGATATTGGCTGCCGTTCCGCCTTCGAGTTCCGTCACCTGAAGCGTCGGATAGGGTGGCTTGAAGCGTTCATTGCGCGCTGTCCGTTTCAAGCCGGCCTCGATACGCTCGATTTCACCCACGAGGCGCGCTGCGTAGGTAATCGCGTTGACGCCGAGCGTCGCCATGCTGGAATGCGCGGCTCGACCCTTGACGTCGACCCGCCAGCGCACCGGCCCCTTATGGGCATCGACGACCTGCATGCTCGTCGGCTCGCCGACGATGACCATGCGCGGCTTCGGCAGCACCTTGCCGAGTTCGGCAATCATCGGGCGAACGCCGACGCAGCCGATTTCTTCGTCATAAGAGAATGCGAGATGGATGGGCGTCACGAGCCGCCGGCGTTTGAAATCCGGTACGGCCGCAAGCACAGCCGCCAGAAAGCCCTTCATGTCGGCAGCGCCGCGTCCGTAGAGCCGTCCTTGATCGACCCGCAACGTAAAGGGGTCGCTGGTCCACGTTTGGCCATCGACCGGAACGACGTCGGTGTGGCCAGAGAGCGCGACACCGCGTTCGCCCTCGGGTCCGATGGTCGCGTAGAGCGACGCCTTTTGCGCGTCGCTACTCTCGATGCGGGTCGAGCGGACGTCGTGCTGCAGCAGATAATCTTCGATGAAGGCGATGATGCCGAGATTGCTTCTGTGGCTCGTCGTGTCAAAGGCGACAAGACGGGCCAACAGTTCGACCGGCGTGTAAATCGGGCCTCGCGCTACGTTCATCGCTTGCCCGTAGTGGTTCAGTTCATGCTTCGGCGTGTATAGGGACTGTCCAGCGAAAATGCCGGAATGGCGACGTCGAACAGTTCGCCCGCATCATCCGTCATCTGATAGCTGCCGACCATAATTCCCTGCGGCGTCTTTAGCGGGCATCCCGAAGTGTAATGAAACGATTTGCCTGGGGCGATGACGGGCGTTTGGCCGACGACGCCCGGTCCGCGCACTTCCTCGGTGCGCCCAAGGGCGTCGGTGATCCGCCAGATGCGCGACCTCAGCTGCACCGTTTCCGTCCCGTCGTTGATGATCTCGACGGCGTAGGACCATACGAAGTGGCTGTCCTCCGGTGACGACTGCTCCTCCATGTAGTGAGGCTCGACGCGGATGCGTATGCCGCGCGTGGTCGCCTCATAAGGATGAAGCGTGGCGCGGCTCGTCCGCTTGATCGTCATTGCCGGCGTGTTCTTCGACATGGTTACCGTCAGCCGTGGGCCGCCCTCAGCGCATTTGTCAGATCGTCGGCTATATCTTCGGCCGCTTCAAGGCCGATCGATAGGCGGATCATACCATCACTAATTCCGAGCTCGTCGCGCTGCGGCTGGGTGAGCCTGAAATGCGTGGTTGTGGCCGGATGCGTCACGATGCTTTTGGCATCTCCTAGATTATTGGAAATGATGATTAGACGCAGCGCGTTGAGGAAGCGGAACGCGCCCTGTTTACCACCTTCAACCTCGAACGCGATCATCTGGCCGCCGCCGGGCATTTGCTTGGCGGCCAACGCCGCCTGGGGATGGTCGGAACGACCCGGATAGAGGACGCGCGTCACGCCTTTGGCGGCAGCGAGAAAATCGGAGATCTTGGCAGCAGTTGCGCATTGCGCCTGGATGCGGACCGGCATCGTCTCGAGGCTCTTGAGCAAAACCCAGGCGTTGAACGGTCCGAGTGACGGGCCGGTCTGCCGCAGCCAATCCTGCACATACTTGATGATGAAGTCGCTCGAACCGAGCACCGCGCCGCCAAGACAGCGGCCCTGGCCGTCGATGTGCTTGGTTGCGGAATAAACGACGACGTCGGCGCCGAGCGCGAGTGGGCGCTGCAACATCGGTGTCGCGAAGACGTTGTCGACGATCGTCAGGATGCCGTGCTCGTGGCCGATTTTGCTGACGGCTTCGATATCGACGAGTTCGAGGTTCGGGTTCGAAGGCGTTTCGAAGAAGAATATTTTTGTGTTCGGGCGGATCGCGGCGCGCCAGGCATCAAGATCCTTGCCGTCGATCAGTGTCGAGGTAATGCCGAAGCGTCCGCAGATAGTTTCGATGACGTTGCGGCAAGATCCGAACATGGCGCGGGCCGCAACGATGTGATCGCCGGTTTTGACATACGACAAGACCGACGCGGTGACGGCCGCCATGCCGGTCGCCGTCGCGCGACACTCCTCGGCGCCCTCGAAAAGCTTGAGACGATCCTCGAACATCGAAATCGTCGGATTGCTGTAGCGGGTATATTGATGGCCCGGGCTTTGCCCGTTGAAGCGCGCTTCGGCCTGTTCGGCGGTATCGTAAACGTAGCCCTGCGTCAGAAAGAGCGCTTCCGCCGTTTCATTCCATTGCGACCGGGCAGTGCCGCCGTGAACGAGCGCAGTTTCGGGTCGCCAAGCGCGCTCAGCAGATTTTTGATCGTCTTTCGCCATGTGGCCAGGCCTTTCGCGCCAATAAAAAACCCGGTGTCCACGAGTGCCGGCGGTCGGAAAGCCGGGCGCGGGAAACCGGGAGCGCACACGGCCTCTTTAGCGATTTATTTAACGTGGCTGCAAGCCGGCCGGCCAAAGGACCACGGGATGGTTCGGGGATTACCGCTGGCGCCCCTTGGCGTCAAGGGTGGGTTGCGATAGAGCCGCGAGAGGGCAGACGAGGTCGATATGTCGAAATCCGGGATCAAACCCGCCGCAACTGCGCGTTCCACCGCCGTGCCTTCGGCCGGCGCGGGGATTCTGCCATCGCAAGCGATCGTGCGGATGGTCGCGGCTGGCGAAATCGCCGTGGCAGAACCGCTGGCTGAAGGTCAGGTACAACCTGCGAGCCTCGATCTCAGATTGGGTGCCGTTGCTTATCGGGTGCGGGCGAGCTTTTTGCCGCGGCCCGGCGGCCGTGTGCAGTCGAAGCTCGATGATCTCGCACTTCATACGATCAGCCTCAGTCAGGGCGCGGTGCTTGAAACGGGATGCGTCTATATCGTGCCGCTGCTCGAGAGCCTGGCGCTGCCGCCGGCAGTCGAGGCTTCGGCCAATCCGAAAAGTTCGACTGGGCGCCTCGATGTCTTCACGCGCGTTATCGCCGACGGCGTCGGCGCTTTCGACCAGATTCCGCATGGCTACGCGGGACCGCTGTTCGCAGAAATCTGCCCGCAAACCTTTCCGGTCGTCGTGCGCAAAGGTTCGCGGCTATCGCAGATCCGCTTTCGCATCGGCGCTGCTGCCGATAGCGACACGGTTCTTCGCGAATTGCAGTTGCGGGAGCGTCTCGTTTCGGATGCCGACGCAGATATATCCGGCGGTATCGCGCTGACGGTCGATCTCGCAGGCGACGGCAAAGGGCTGGTCGGATTTCGCTCGCGCCGGCATACCGGCGTCGTCGACGTCGACAAGGTCGCGAGCTATCCCGTCGAAGACTACTGGGACCCGATCTACGTCAAGGACAAGCATCGCCTGATCCTCGATCCGGATCAATTCTACATTCTCGCGTCAAAGGAAGCCGTGCACGTGCCGCCGACGCACGCCGCCGAGATGGTGCCGTTCAATCCGCTGGTCGGTGAATTCCGCGTCCACTATGCGGGCTTCATGGACCCGGGTTTCGGACACGCGCCTGCGGGTGGCAAAGGTTCGCGCGTCGTGTTGGAGGTTCGCTCACACAAGGTCCCGTTCATTCTCGAAGACGGCCAGATCATCGGTCGGCTCGTCTACGAGCGAATGACTGAAACGCCGGAGATGCTCTACGGGCAAGGCTTGAAATCGAACTATCAAGGCCAGGGTCTGAAGCTGTCGAAGCATTTCAAGTAGGTTGCCGGGCGTTTGCGGGAAATTGTCATCCCGGCCATAGCGGACGCGCATTGGCGCGAACGCGAAGAGCCGGGACCTAGTGTCTTGCACGTTTGGGATCACCCGCTGGGTCCCGGATCGATCTCCGGCTGCGCCTTCGATCGTCCGGGATGACAAGAAGAGCGCTGCAACTTCCTGCGCGCTCGGCCGAGGATGACAACGAAACTGGCGGCCGAGACGTTGGTCACATTTCCAGTATCGTCTTAAAGCCGCCGAAGATCATGCGTTTGCCGTCGAACGGCATGTTGGACATCTCTTTTGATAGGCGCGGGTCCGCCATCACCTTCTTCATCACGGCGTCACGTTCGGCCCGCGATTTATAGATGATCCACGAAAACACGACGATCTCGCCATCCTGCAGCTTCACCGCCTTGGGAAACGACGTCAGCTTGCCGACCGGCACGTCGTCGCCGATGCACTCGACATATTCCAGCGCGCCATGCTCGAGCCAGATCTTGCCCGCCTTGCGAGCCAGCTTCTTGTAATCGGCAAGCTTCTTTTGAGGAACGGCGAGTACAAAGCCATCGACATAGGCCATCGGTAGGTCCTCCCATTGTGCAGCGAACGTCGTTCATTCTGCGAAGTCGCGAGCGGCTGATGATGCCATTTCGCAAACTAGGAATTGGTGCAGGCGATAACTAGAACCTTGCGGCCGATGTCTTTTCGGAAAGCGCGCGGCTTCTACCGCTTCTTCGCCTTTTCGCTGGCTTTGAGAATCGAAGAGACGACGCCGGGGAAGCGCTTTTCGATTTCGGCGCAGCGGAGCGCGTTGACGACCTCGGTGCCACGCCGCTCGGACTTGACCAGGCCTGCCTCGCGCAAAATCTGAAAGTGGTGCGACTGCGTCGACTTCGGCAAATCGGCCGGTGCGGCCTCCGAGCAATTAAGCCCGCAGCTTCCACGCGACAGCTTTTTCACGATCTCCAGGCGCGTCGGATCGGCGAGCGCGTACAGCACGCTCCCGATCGTCACGTCCTCAATTGCCGGATGAACAAAGGGTCTTTGCATGAGCAGAAATATAGCCACATAAACGTGATATCTCAATAGTTCAATGATCTTGAACTACGGAACTATCGATACTAGATGACTTTGCGTCCGAGGCGGCACGCCAACCGGCAGCCAGCCTGAACATGACGGACAGGCAGAATTTGTGAGGACACCATGTCTAAATCGCTTGCTGGAAAAATTGCACTTGTTACGGGCGCCAGCCGTGGCATCGGCCGCGCCATCGCGGAATCGCTTGGGCAGGACGGTGCGCTCGTTGCCGTGCACTACGGCAAGAGCAAAGCGGCGGCCGACGAGGTCGTCGCCAAAATCAAATCCCAGGGCGGCGACGCCTTTGCCGTTGGAGCTGACCTCTCCAAGAAGGGCGCGACGCAAATTCTCTTTGCGGCGTTCGATCAGGAACTCACCACCCGTACCGGCGACACGAAGTTCGATATTCTCATCAACAATGCCGGCATCGCGCCATTTGTCGGGTTCGCCGATACGACGGAAGGCGTGTTCGACGAGATTTACACCGTCAACGTCAAGTCGCTATTCCTCATCACGCAAGAGGCGGTGAAGCGCTTGAGGGAGGGTGGCCGCATCATCTCGATATCGACTGGCGCCGTCCGCGTGCCGTTCCCGGCCGTCGCCGCCTACTCGATGTTGAAAGCGCCACTCGACAACCTGACGAAGTCGCTTGCCGTCGAGCTTGGCGCACGCGGCATCACCGTCAACGCCGTCGCGCCCGGCGTCATCGACACGGATATGTCCGCATTCGTCCGCTCTGCCGACGGGGAAGCTTTTGCCCTCGGCAAACAGGCCCTGAAGCGTGTCGGCAAGTCCGACGACATCGCCGATGTCGTGTCGTTTCTGGCCGGCCCGAAAGCGCGTTGGGTCACTGGACAGGTGATCGAAGCGACCGGCGGCAGCGCCCTTACCTTCTGAGTCTTCGTATTTTTTCTACCCCGTGTCGTCCTCAAACTGGCGCTGGAACCTGCGGTTCCGGCGCTTTTTTTGTGTCCTTTTTAAATCTCTCTCTTGCTTTCAGGCGAGAAATGCTGCTTTTTTCGCGCGCCTCATTCGAAAAAGGCCCAAAAACAGCATGTTTCATGGCTTTGACGATGTAGTGTTCGAGACGAAACGATTCGCTTATTGAGAGGGAAATCCAATGGCAAAAGCACCGGCTGCGGCCGCGAAGATCGAAACAGTCACGCTGAAGCACATGGCGGCGGCGCTGGCAGAGTCTCATGAAATTCCGAAGAAGCAGTCGATTGCGCTGCTCGAAGATCTCGTGGTTGCGATTGCAAAGCATCTCAAGAAGGGCGCCCGTATCCGCATCGGCGGTCTTGGCGTTCTGCAGGTTCGCAAGCGTCCCGCTCGCATGGGCCGTAACCCGGCGACCGGCGAAGCCATCAAGATCAAGGCATCGAAGAAGATCGCCTTCCGCGCCGCCAAGGATTTGAAAGAGTCGGTCTAACGATCGTCTCTTGCTATGAATTCTTCAAAGGCCGCCTTTTGAGGCGGCCTTTTTTG
>NZ_DATNBA010000145.1:0-24604 GCF_035572195.1 Hyphomicrobium sp.
CTCGACCTGATCGTCAGGCCTTTCTACTGGGAAAAGACGACGCACGGCACCAGCAAACAAAAACCACCGCGTCGGGTTCGGGTGCGTAAGACCTGAGAGCCGATCTGTGCCGTGAGAGCTGGAGCGGGCGAAGGGAATCGAACCCTCGTATGCAGCTTGGGAAGCTGCCGTTCTACCATTGAACTACGCCCGCGGGCGGCATCCGTCTAACACAGCTCCGGCAGGCCGCAAAGTGGTGGTCCCTGTGCTCGAACAACGAAAAGCCCCGCATATCGCGCCGGGGCTTCATTCGTTAGACAGCGCCCATCTGTCTCTTCGCGAGGAGATCGCGAATTTCCCTCAAGTAAACCTCGGTCGGCGTCGGTGGCGCGGCAACCGTCGGCTTCGGCTTTTTCATGTGATTGATGCCCTTGACGAGCAGAAAGATTGCGAAGGCCGTGATCAAGAATTTGATGACGGCGTTGAGGAATAAGCCGTATTTGATCAGCACGGGATCGGTCGGCGTTGGGATTGCAACGGCGAGGCTGGAAAAATCGATGCCCGCCAGGAGATAGCCGATCGGCGGCATGATGATGTTGTCGACAAGCGTCGAAACGATCGGAGCGAAAGCCACGCCCATGATTACGCCGATGGCGAGATCAATGACGTTGCCCCGCATCGCAAATTCCTTGAACTCGTCCATTATTTTCATTGAAGTCGTCCTTTCCGGCTTGCTTCGGCAAAGCTTGTTCAACAAAGCGCCGTAGCCGAACGGTCGAGAGTATTGGCCGTCGAGCTAGGAGGCGTTTCAAGTTCCGCGACCTAAAAACTCCTCGATCTCCCCGCACGAATCGCGCCGCAATTTTAGAGGATGAAGACATCAGCGACAATGTAGCGATACCGAGCCGAACGCGGATCACAATTGGACAAAAGCCCATATTGCCGGGCATAGTTGCGACGGCGAGCGGTCGGGGGCGTGCCTGCGCCCGCGAACCGATCCAGGGACGAGCAAAATGATCGAACGCAAAGAACGCAAACCATATTGGCGCCATACCAAATGGCAGGTGCTCGCGAGCCTTATTCCATTCCTCGCTATTGTCGTCGTTCTGCCCCTCTACTCCCAGCAGCTCAATTCGAGCCGCTTCCTCGGTTTTCCGCTCGGCTACTTCCTCGCCGCTCACGGTTTCTTCGTCATCGCGGTCGTGACCGTCGCCAGCTACGTCAACCGCCAGAATGCCATCGATCACTGGCACGGCGCCCACGAAGACATGTGAGGGCAAAGTATGGCGTTCGGCGCACGCGCGAGAATGGTCAATCCGCGCCTAGGCACGTATTTCAGTATTTTCGCGGCGCTTTTCACCGCGCTATTCCTGCTCATTCTGATTTTTGAACAGCTGAGGCTCGATGAGCACCTGCTGAAGGTGGTTTTCTTCGCCGGTCCGATTGTCATCTACGCGGCCATCGGTCTTTCCGTCGCGAGCAATGATACGCTCAACTACTTCGCGTCAGGCCGGCGTGTTCCAGCGCTGTATACCGGCGCGTTGCTCGCAACGTGCTCGCTCGGCGGAACGTTCATTGTCGCCGGCACCGGCGCCTTTTTCTTCGCCGGCTTTGACGCGCTTGTTCTGATGCTCGGCACTCTCACCGGTTTCGTGGTGATGGCCATCGTGCTCGCACCTTTTTACCGGAAGTTCGGAGCCTTTACGGTCCCGAGCTATCTTGGCCGCAGGTTCGAGAGCCGGCCGCTCAGGATCATAACGGCCGTCGTCGCCGCCGTGCCGATGCTTTTGGTTCTTTCCGCCGAACTTCGGATGGGGGCCGGTGTTGCTGGCCGGCTCATCACGGCAAGTCCGAACATGATCGTGGCTCTGCTCGCGCTCAGTGTTGCCGTTTCCACAGCGTCGGGCGGCATGCGATCGTTCACATGGGTTGGCGTCGCGCAATCGATTGCGGTGTTCTTGGCTTTGCTCGGCGTCGCAACGACCGTCAGCGTGATCGTCACGAGCTTGCCAATCCCGCAGCTCGCCAATGGGCCGATGGTGCGCTCGCTCGTTCACAACGAGGTGCGCGAGGGCCTGCAGGTCGTTAATGTCTGGCCGTTGGCGTTCCAATTGCCGGGCGAAGGGTTCGCAGCGCTGACGAAGCCCTACACGCAGCCTTTCGGTACGATCGGCCCACTGGCGTTCGTGCTTGGGACATTTGCGATCGCGACCGGAATTAGTACCGCCCCTTGGCTCTTGCCGAGGGTGGCCGCGACCCCGAGCGTTTACGAGGCGCGCAAAGCACTCGGATGGGCCACCGTGTTTTCTGGCCTCGCGATACTGACGATTTCATCCGTCGCTGTTTTCATGCGGGACTTTGCTCTCGATACGGTGATGAGCGAACGGCTCGGGCCATTGCCGAAGTGGCTCTTCGATGCAGCGACGGCCCACCTCGTCGCGTTCGATCCATCGGCAGCGCGATTGGGATTCGACGGACTGAAGTTCGATCGAGATGGCGTGCTTTTCGCGCTGCCCGTTGCAACGGGATTGCCGATGGCGTTCGCGTACGTGCTCATCGCCGGCACGCTTGCCGCCGCTCTCGTCACGGCAAGTGCGACGACCGTGTCGCTTGCGGCTGTGCTGTGCGAGGACGTCGTACAGGGGCTGTCTTGGGAACCGGCACCTGCCCAAAGCCGGGTGTGGATCATGCGTGGCTTCGTGATCATCGTTGCTGTTTGCGGGGCCTTGCTGACGATCATGGCGCCGACCGATCCTCTGCAACTCGTGCTCTGGGCGCTGTCGATAACGGGCGCCAGCTTGTTTCCGGTCATGATCCTCTCGATTTGGTGGAAGCGTTTGACGTCCGTGGGCGCGATCATCGGTGTCGCCACTGGATTTGCCGCCGCGGCGCTGGCGATCTTCTTGAGCGAGTCCGGAACCCTCAACGTGCCGAGCCCGATCGCCGGTGTTCTGGGCTTGCCGATTTCTCTGGCTTTGGCCTTGAGCACGAGTTTGCTGCGGCCTGTCCGAACCCGGCATACGCTCGAGATCGTCCGCGATATCCGTGTGCCCGGCGGCGAGATCATCTACGATCGTGAAATGCAGCGCCTGCAGCTTCGCAAACACGTCAGTACATGATTACCGCGTCGGCGATATACGGTTGGCATGCGAGCTCTGTCGGTGCAACCTGTCCGTTCAGGTCCTTACAGATAGAGGCAACAGGACATGACCGTTCGCGATCGGCTTGACCTCTACCCGCCGCTCGCGCCCTATCGCGAGCATTGGCTGGACGTCGGCGATCATCATAATCTCTACGTCGAGGAGTGCGGCAATCCCAATGGTCAGCCGGTGCTGATCATTCATGGCGGTCCCGGCGGCGGCAGCAACGCGACGATGCGCCGTTTCCACGATCCCGATCGCTTTCGCATCGTTCTCTTCGATCAGCGCGGCTGCGGACGCTCGACGCCGAATGCTTCGCTCGAAAACAACACGACACCGGATCTTGTCGACGATATCGAGCGTATCCGACGCAAGCTTGGCATTGGTCGCTGGCAGCTCTTCGGCGGCTCGTGGGGGTCGACGCTGGCCCTGGCCTACGCCGAGGCATACCCCGAACGCGTCACCGCAATGGTTCTGCGCGGTATCTTTCTTCTCACCAGAGCCGAGCTTCGCTGGTTCTACCAGGATGGATGCAGCTGGATCTATCCCGAGGCGTTTAGCGAATTCCAAGGTCTTATTCCGCTCGACGAGCGGGGCGACATGATCACCGCCTATCATCGCCGCTTGACGTCAGACGACCCGCTTGTCCGCCTCGAAGCGGCGCGTGCTTGGAGCATCTGGGAGGGGACGACGCTGTCGCTCATTCCTGAACCCGATCGCGTCGCTCGTTTTGGAGCCGATGCCTATGCGCTGGCCTTCGCGCGCATCGAAAGCCACTACTTCGTCAACGGCGGCTTTTTGCGCCGCGACGGGGAACTGCTTCTCGAAGCTCACCGCCTTAAGGGTATTCCCGGAGTCATCGTGCACGGTCGCTACGATGTCGTGACGCCGATCAAGAACGCCATGTTGCTGCACCAGGCGTGGCCCGATTCAGAACTGCGCGCCGTCGCCGATGCGGGGCACGCGATGACGGAACCGGGTATCGTGCACGAACTCATCCGCGCGACGCGCAAATTCTCTGCGGCCGGCGACGGCGCTTGAAGATTTCACTAGCGAGCGCGGCGGCCTAGCGCGATACACAATTTCTCAAATCTAGAGCGAGCCTTTGCCAGGCTTTGCGTTGTCGTCGGCAGGCGGTGCGGGCGGTGACGCTGGCTTGTCCAAATCTTTGATGCGATCGCGGAACTTCTTATAAATGCGCTCCATATAGTCGAGCGCCTGATCGACCTCTTCGTCGGTCGGCAATTGTACTTTGCCACCCGGAGGACCTTCGTGGGGACCGCTGCTCGGCGGCGGAGCCGCCTTTCCGGATTCGAGACTTTCTTCGAGCGCCTTGATGCGGTCCTTCAGAGCCTCGTTCTCCTCTTCGAGTTTCGAGAGCTCATTCGAAGGCGCTGCGGCCGTATGATCTTGTACGGGATTGCACGCCCAATCGCCTGACGAGCGGGCACACATTGCAACAGCGCCGGTTTGCTTATCGAGCCGCAGAAAGCCGCCGTCGACCGGCGACATCGTATAGCGGCCGTTTGAAACGTCGGGCGTCTCGGCGGCCGCGCTGCCGGCCAGCGCAAGGACGGCCAGAACTGCCGCGCATGATGTTTTTAGAGCCATTCGCGATACCTCCGGCATAGGGGCGATGAACGGCAGATGGTCATATCCAGGGAGTGTGGCAAGACGCGTGGCTCTCCGCGGAAAACCGAATCACTTGCGTGTTCTCCACTTGGCGGAGCGCTCCGGCGCCATTGGTATGGCCACCTGGATTATCCGTAAGCACCTGTAATTCATTCATATTTCCATTCTTGCCCTACCGCTTAACGCCGTGTTTACCGCGGCTCCCCCAACTGTTGCCTCGAGCCTGATTTGTGCCGCGTCCGACTATGATCGCATTTGCCTCGCGCGGCATGGACGCTTGCCGATGTCCCTTCCGCTGATGCTGCGCTCTGACCGGATCGCCGCGTCGTGCCGCCTCGAGGGAAACATGCCGAACTCTGAATTGAGCAATCACTATCCGCACGACGGCGAGGCCTCGGCATCAAGCGAGCCGGGAAGCGAACACGACGATCTCAAAATCATTCTGGATGCGATCGCATCTCAGCTTTCCGACGCTGACCGCCGACACTCTGCGACCCTGAGCGAAATGCAAAACCGCATCGCTGGGATGGAACACGAAACGGAAATGCTGCGTAATCACGTACCCCAGCAATTCGCGCCGGCGTTCGACCGCATCGAAACGGGTGTTGCGGAACTTTCTCAGCGTCTGGCCGGCTTGAGCGACGCCAAGGCAGCACAAGCCACCGAGTCTGGATCATCGGAGGATCACAAAGCGGACATCCCGATGGCGCTGCGGTCGGCACTTGAACCACATGATAAAGGTGCCCGCCAGCTCGATGAAGAAGCGTCGCGGCGGTCCTTCGGCATCGACCCGTTTGATGTGATCGAGTCGAGCTTGCCGGGCGATGCCGCCGACCCGTGGGATCGCGCATCCGCCGACGCCTTGTCTGGTCTCTATGAATCTGGTGCCGCGAACCTCGGTCCGAAACCGGCAATTTCCGAAACCACCGCGGCAGCCTCGGGCAAGGTCACTGCCATTGATCAGAATTGGCTCGAGAGTCGCTTCGCCGAAATCGCCAAGGGCATCGAGCAGTCGCTCGCCGACATCCGGCCCGATCACGGCTTTTACGCCATCGGCCAGCGTCTCGACCAATTCGAGGACCACTTCACGAAGTTGTTTGAAGGCGTTGCGACTCAGGCCGACATCGGCGCCGTCCGTCTGATCGAGGCGCACGTCGGCGAGGTCGTCAATCATCTCGTTCAAACGCACGATCAACTTGCGCGCCTGAACGTTATCGAAGAACAGCTCGCGCTCATTTCGCACACGCTTGCCGAAGTACAAAGCGGTGCCCATCCGACGCGATTCCTCGACAACGGTTCCGCCGCCGATGAACTGCGCCCGCTCATCGAGCGCCTGATGTCGGATAATCGCCAGGGAGAAGAAAATACGGCAGCGCTGCTTGATACCCTGCAGCACGCCATGATCCGTCTGCTCGATCGCGTCGATTCGATTGAATCGGCTCAGCGGCAGCGCTTCAATCCGAATCTGACGCCGCGCGACTACGAATTCGATCGGATGCCATCGACCGCCGAACCGCGTCACGCTTCTGATATGATTGAAGACAGTGAGATTGAGGCGATCGATGCCGCCGTCGCTGCCGTGGCCTCGGCAAAGTCCGGACGGCCGCATCGACCGGAAGCGCGCATCGACTTCAGTAGCGCGGAACAGCACGACTTTCCTCAGCGGAAAAACGAGAAGTTGCGGCAGGATTTCGTCGCTGAAGCACGGCGCGCCAAGATGCGCCTCGCGGCGACCGAACCCGACGAAATAATTATCGAGTCGCCGCAGGCGCGCAGAGCCGCGGAATCGGCCGAGGCCGCAAAGATACTTGAGAACAAGGGCAACAGGCCGATCAGGCCGCCTACCGCTACGGCAAAGCCCACCGGACCCTCGGGGCCGTCGCCTCGTCTCATCGTGATCGCAGTCGCGGCGATCGCAGTTCTGACCGGTCTCTGGTTTTCGCTCGGAAGCGGCAGCGATCGACCCGTCCCGGCGCAGCCCGCTGCGCTGATGTCGCCGTCCCATCCCGTTCAGTCTGCTGAGCCCGCAAAGACGGCACCGGATCAAACAAACAAAAGCGCCACGCCTGCCGAAGATACCGGCCGCCGTGGCGAAGCGACCCCGCCATCCGATAACGAAGGCCGGGTCGTTCCCAGCAACGCGCCCGCCGAAGCGACGACCTTGCCGTTGCTCGGTATCGCTGTAGATACCGGACGTCCGGTAACCCAATCGGATCTGCAAATGGCCAAGCGCCGTCAGGCAATGGCGGTGCTATCCGGCGAAATCGGCCATGCGGCTGCGAGGGCGAGCGAGCCGACAGTCGTTCCGGCATCGATGGTACCGACGGAAGGCGAAACCACCGGAGCGACGGACGCCGAACACGACGATGTTACGCCGAACGGCGTTTCGCGATCGATGCCGCTGGATATGCCGGCCGCAACAGTCGGTCCGCTGTCGTTGCGGCTCGCAGCGGCGCATGGCGATCCGTCCGCAGAGTTCGAAGTCGGTGCCCGCTTCGCTGAAGGCAAGGGCATGCAGCAAAACTTCAAGGACGCCGCGAAATGGTACCAGCTTTCAGCCGATCGCGGGTTCGCACAGGCACAATACCGGCTTGGCACGTTTTACGAGCGTGGTTTCGGCGTGAAGGCGGATCGGGCACGCGCTGCGGCCTGGTATCAGCGCGCTGCCGAGCAGGGCAACATCAAGGCAATGCACAATCTCGCGGTGCTGAGCGCAAACCAAACCGATGAGTCTCCGGACTATACAACGGCTGCCCGCTGGTTCGAGGAGGCTGCCAAGCGCGGCCTCGGCGACAGCCAATTCAATCTCGCCGTGCTCTATGAAAACGGCCTCGGCGTGAAACGCGATATGAAGAAGGCATTCATGTGGCTGGCGCTGGCTGCGCGCGACGGCGACAAGGATGCGTTGCGCCGGCGGGACATCCTGCGCGGCAAGCTGACCGCCGAAGAGATCGGCGCCGCCGAGCAATTAGTTGCAAATTGGAAACCAGTGCCGGCCGATCGCATGATCAACGATCCTCGCGTCGCAGGGGAAGCCTGGAAGAAGAACCCGCAGAACGGCGTCAGCGGCTAGAAGCTATAACGCCTCCGAGGCCGGTCATAAGTTCCCGATATTTCCGCGGGCCATCCGAAAAGATGGCCCGTCGCTTTTGTAGCGCTATCATAAAGTCATCCCGCGACTTGCCGAGGCCTGCCGATTAGTGTCCCATAGAGCCCTCCTCTGGGCCAATTTACCGACCCTTGTACCCTCGCCTCTCGGGACCGCTTGATGAATCTGTATTTGCCGATTGCTGAGATGTCGGTTTCGGTAGCGATGTATCTGGCGCTGGGCGCGGCGGTGGGGTTCATTTCCGGGATTTTCGGCGTAGGCGGTGGGATTCTTTTGACGCCGCTCTTGACGTTCCTAGGTGTTCCGACCGCCGTGGCGGTCGCGACGGGAAACGCACACGTCGTCGCGTCATCTGTCTCCGGCGCGGTGGCGCAATATAGACGCAACAACATCGACGTGAAGATGGGTCTCATCATGCTGACGGGCGGCCTCGTCGGCACGTTCATCGGTGTTGATGCCGTGCGGCTGCTGCGCAAAGCGGGCCTCTTCGAGGTGACCGTATCGCTGAGCTACGTCACGTTCCTCGGCGTCGTCGGCACGCTGATGATGGTCGAAAGCCTCAACACCTGGCATCAGTCGCAGAAATCGGGCACGCCGCGATCGGCGCGCAAATCCGGGCAGCACAGCTGGGTCGATAAGCTGCCGCTCAAAATGCGTTTCCATCGCTCGAAACTTTACATAAGTGTGCTGCCGCCGATCATCATTGGAATGTTTATCGGCTTCATGTCGGCAATCATGGGCATCGGCGGCGGTTTCGTTATGATACCGGCGATGATCTATCTTCTGCGTGTGCCGACCGGCGTCGTCGTTGGCACATCGCTGTTTCAGATCGTGTTCGTGGCCGCGTTCGCGACGATCCTACACGCCGTCCAGAACAAGACCGTCGACGTCGTGCTCGCCGCAATCCTCATGGCCGGCGGCGTCATCGGTGCGCAATTCGGGACCATCGCCGGCGAGCGGCTGAAGAACGAGCAGATGCGTATTCTCCTCGCAGCGCTGGTGCTGATTATCGCGGGCCGTATGGGCTACGATCTCGTGACGGCACCGGCAGATCTCTTTTCTCTCTCAACTGCAGTGCGGGGGGGATGATGTACCGCCGCATTTCAGTGATCCTCCTCTTGATGTTCGCCTTCGCCACCGGTGCCATAGCCGATCCTGCCAAGGAAAGCGTCGAAGCCGACGCATCAACCCGGCAGGTCGCCATCACATCGAGCTACACCGGCACCGAAATACTGGTGTTCGGCACCGTCGAGAATAGCGTGCAGCCGAGCGCCGAAGCCGGCACCTACGATGTGGTGGTCGTTGTCGAAGGCACGGCAGTGCCCGCCGTCGTCCGCAGAAAATCCGAAGTCGGCGGTCTGTGGGTCAACACGAGTTTCGTTCGCTTTGCTTCGCTCCCGAGCTACTACGCGATCGCTTCCACGCGGCCGATCGACGAGTTCGCGGATCATGCCGTACTCGACGCCAATGAAATCGGCTTTGAGCATGTACGGATGGTTCCGGCCGGATCCCGGCACACGGAGGCAATGGAGCCGGCCGAGATTGCAAAATTCAAAGAAGCGCTGATTCGTTTGAAGCAGAGGGAGCGCCTTTACATTCAATCGGACTTCGGCGTGGCCTTCATCGGCAGAAGCCTGTTTCGCGCGACGATCGAGTTGCCGCCAAACGTGCCAGTCGGTCCGCTTGTTGCTCGCGTCTATCTTTTCAAGGATGGACGGCTGCTGGGTCAATATAAGAGCCGCGTGATGCTCGAGCGCCAAGGTCTCGAACGCTATATCCACGATACAGCAATCGGCCGGCCGCTTCTCTATGGCATCGCCACCGTTTTGCTGGCGGCGGCGGCCGGGCTAACTGCTGCGTTTGCCTTCCGCCGTATCGCGTGATCGGCCTTCATTCATTCAGTCAGTCGTCTCTCAGAAGACGCGGCGCGATCGGATAGAGCCCTTCGTGGCCGAGCATCCAAACCGACAGTCCATCGCCGCCGAACAATGGCTCGAAGGCGGCGTCCAGAATATTCAGCCCGCCGGTGTAGGCGCCGAAGGCCGGCACGATCAGGCGAAGCCCATTGCCGACAAAGCAAGGCCGGCGGAGCGATGTCCCATTCAGCACCAGCCGGGCGGCGGGATGGAAGTGTCCGGCGATTTCGTGTGTCGCGGCACCGGGACGAGGATAGTGGCGCAGCGTGATCCCGGCGACGGTGATGTCAGCAACGACGTATCCGGCAAGCGTCCTGTCGATTTCGGGATCGTGGTTGCCGGTGATCCAGATCCAGTCCCGATCCTCCTGCAGAATATGCAATGTCTCGACGTCGCGCCGGTCCATGCGGGCGGCGGCGCCGGAATCGTGCAGGCTGTCGCCGAGCGCGATGACCGTTTCCGGCTGATAATGATCGATGAGCGTCGCGAGCTTGTTCAGCGTTTCGCGCGTGTCATAGGGCGGCAGCATTTGACCGCGCGCAGCAAACGCCGATCCCTTCTCGAGATGCAGGTCGGCAACGATCAACGCCTTTTCACTTGGCCAGTAGAGCGCGCCGGACTTATGGGCGAGGAATGCCTTGCCGCAAATCGACAGAGGTTGGTCCGCAAAATCCTCAAACCCGATGCGTTCCGGTTTCAGCATGCCCATGCTCAGATATCCCCCATCGCCTCGCTGATCAGTAGATCGGCGGCGTCGCGCAGGACGGCGTCGCGCGCCTGACCAAAGACCTGCTCCTGGCCGATCTCGAGCAGGATCGGCACTGAAAGTGGTGAAAGTCGGGTCAGAGGTTGATGCCTGATTCGGTCCTTGATGCGGGTAAGAAACTCGCCGAGCCGCCGGATGTCCAGCAGCCCCGTTGCGGCATCAGCCCAGGCGGCCTCGAGCAGCAGGTGCCCGGGATCGTGCCGGCGCAGCACGTCGTAGATGAGATCGGTCGACATCGTCACCTGCCGCCCGGATTTGACCTTGCCGGGATGCCGGCGCTCGATGAGGCCCGCGATGACGGCGGCCAGGCGGAAGGTTCGCTTCATGATGCTGCTTTCGGCGAGCCAGGCGTCGAGGTCGTCGCCGAGCATGTCTTCGTCGAAGAGTTCGGCAAGCGACAGGCGGCCATCGGCGATGAGCCCGGAAATGTCGCCGTGCCCCCACACGGACAGCGCGTAGTCGTTGGCGACGAAGCCAAGCGGCTTGGCACCGGCGCGGTCGAGGCGGCGCGTCAGCAACATGCCGAGCGTTTGATGGGCGAGGCGTCCTTCGAACGGATAGGCGACCAGAAAGTGCCGGCCGCCGCGCGGAAACGTTTCGACAAGCACGTCATCGGGAGCCGGAATGATCGACCGCTCTGCCTGAAGGTTGAGCCAATTTGCAACCGGCATCGGCAGGCCGGGCCAGGCACTCGGATTGGCGAGCATCGCCCTGACGCGCGCCGCAAGATGGGTCGACATCGGGAACTTGCCGCCATCGTAGCTCGGGATCATCGGGTCCTCCGCCGAGGCGCGCGAGACAAAAACTTCGGTGTCGCGCAGCGCTTCGAAGCGCAAAACCTCGCCGGCGAAAACGAACGTCGCACGAGGCGGCAACTGTTCGACGAAACCTTCCGAGATTTCGCCCAGCACGCGCCCGCCCTGTCGTGCGCGGCCTTTGCTGCCGCGCGCCGAGACGAGCCGGACTTTCAACATCGGAGTGTCGACGATGGTGCCGACGTTCAAGCGGTATTGCTGGGCGATGCGCGGATTGGCGACGCGTAACAAGCCATCGTCCGCCGGTTTCAGTTTCGCGAACCGATCGTAGGCCTTGAGTGCGTAGCCGCCCGTCGATACGAACTCAATCGTGCGGTCGAACTGGCGACGGGTAAGGCCGGCATAGGGCAGCGCCGATCGTACTTCGGCGTAAAGCGTATCGGGATTGAACGGCGCCTGACACGCCATACCGAGGACGTGCTGCGCGAGCACGTCGAGGCCACCCGCGCGGGCAAGGACGGCGTCTTGCGCGCCGGCTTCGGCGGCCTGCTGGGCGGCCCGGCACTCGAGTACCTCGAAGCGGTTTCCCGGCACAAGGATGCCGCGCGATGGTTCGTCGAGCCGGTGGTTGGCGCGCCCGATACGTTGCAGAAATCGGCTGGCGCCTTTCGGTGCGCCGAGGTGGATGACGAGATCGACATCGCCCCAGTCGATGCCGAGGTCGAGCGTCGACGTCGCGACAACGGCGCGCAACTTACCGGCCGCCATCGCGGCTTCGACCTTCTTGCGCTGAGCGGCGTCGAGCGATCCGTGATGCAGGCCGATCGGCAGATTGTCGTCGTTGGCCCGCCAGAGTTCCTGGAAGGCGAATTCGGCCTGCATGCGAGTGTTGACGAAGACGAGCGTCAGCTTCTGCGCGCGGATGGCATCATAGACTTCGCGCATCGCGTAGCGTGCGGTGTGGCCCGTCCACGGGATGTCATTCTCGGTTTCGAGGATGCTGATTTCGGGTTTGGCGCCGCCCGCAACAGTGACGACGTCGGAGAGCAGCGTCACCGTTTCGGGTTCCGTCTGCGTGACAAGATAGCCGCGCAGTTCGCTTGGGCGTGCGACGGTCGCTGAGAGCCCGATCGTCATTACGCCGGGCGCGAGCTTGCGCAGCCGGGCCAGATCGAGCGCCAGAAGATCGCCGCGTTTCGACGGCGACAGCGCGTGCAATTCATCGAGGATGATCGTGTCGAGATCGCCGAAGAGATAGGGCGCGTCGGGGTGACTCAACAGCAACGCGATCTGTTCGGGCGTCGTCAGTAAGATCTGTGGAGGCCTGACGCGCTGGCGCTGGCGGCGCGCCACCGATGTATCGCCGGTACGCGTCTCGGTCCGGATCTTTAGGCCCATCTCGTCGATCGGTTGCGTCAGGTTGCGCTCAACGTCGGCTGCGAGCGCCTTCAATGGAGAGACGTACAGCGTGAAAAGACCGGCTCCGGCTTTTTTCCGAACTCCGCCGCCGAGCGCGACGAGACTTGGCAGAAAGCCCGCAAGCGTTTTGCCGGCTCCCGTCGGAGCGATGAGCAGCGTCGAGCGCCGTTGTCGCGCCGCTTCGAGGAGTGCAAATTGATGGGCGCGAGGCGTCCAGCCGCGCCGCGCGAACCAGGTCGCGATCTGCGGCGGCAACGTCGGCGTCTCGGCCGGCACGTCTTGTTGCGGTCGTGCGCCTTTCCGCTTTGCCGGAACCGCGACGGTTACCTGCCGTTGCTTTCGAGATCGGCTTGGTTTGCCGCCGCCAGCCGTGGTAGGCGTTCGCGCGTGATCACGCAATCAGCTGGTCCTCTGGTCGACGAATGGAGACGAGCGCATGAACCTCCGCGATTTTCTTGGCGGCCACCCGCTTGCGGTTTTTCTGCGTCTCGCCGTTATTTGCATTCTCGTCGGCGTTCTGCTGTCGTTCGTTGGCATAACGCCGCGTAATTTCTTCCGCGTTCTCGATGATTTTGCCCGCCACATATACGATCTCGGCTTCGGAGCCGTCGAGTGGCTGTTCGACTATCTCGTTCTCGGAGCGATGCTCGTAGTGCCGATCTGGCTTCTGATCAGGCTCTTGAGAGCACGGCCGAAAGATGACGCCTGAATAGAGCGGCAGATGACTAAAGCGGCAAGCCGGCCCAATGTTCCGCCTTCCTGCCACGAAGGCCGTCGAGGTTCGACTGTCCCGCCCGGCGAACCTCCCGCGCGAGATGCGACTTGATCTCGCCGATGAGCCCCGGTCCATCATAAATCAGGCCAGTGTAAAGCTGCAGCAGCGTGGCGCCGGCTTCGATCTTTTCGAGCGCAGCGGCCGCGCTATCGATGCCGCCGATGCCGATCAGCGGGATCTTGCCGCCCGTTGCGCGATAAACGCGAGCCAACATGATCGTCGATCGCCGAAATACGGGACGTCCCGAAAGGCCGCCGGTTTCTTGTGCCTGCGAGTCCTTCAGGCCGTCACGCGCCAACGTTGTGTTGGAGACGGCAATGCCGTCGACGCCATGAGCGGTCAGCCGCTCGCAGATCGGGCCGATGTCGTCGCTGGCGATATCCGGCGCGATTTTGACGATGATCGGTCGGCGCGGCGCACCTGCCTCTATCAGGCGCGCGCGCGCCGCCATGACGCGGGAAAGAAGTTCGTCGAGCGCGGCAGGCGCCTGCAGGTCGCGGAGCCCGGGCGTGTTCGGCGATGAAATGTTGACTGTGAAGTAGCTCGCGACAGCGTTGAAGGCTTCGATGCCGGCCACGTAGTCGCCCGCACGATCGGCGCTGTCTTTGTTAGCGCCGATGTTCACGCCGACGATGCCGCCTCGTCCCTTTCGCGCGTCGAGACGCGCCAGCGCCGCCGCGTGTCCGCCATTGTTGAACCCGAGCCGGTTGATCAGGCCGTGATCGGTGACGAGCCGGAAGATGCGCGGCTTCGGGTTGCCCGGCTGCGGTTTTGGCGTCAACGTTCCCGCTTCGGCAAAGCCGCAGCCCATCGCCAGCACGGCATCGGCCACGCGCGCATCCTTGTCGAAGCCAGCGGCGATACCGACCGGATTTGGAAAGTCGAGGCCAAAAACTGTCTGGCGCAAAATTGGATCGTCGGCAGCAAACGGGCGCGGATGAAGTCCGCACTCGAGCGCTTTCAGCGTCGCTTCGTGCGCGTCCTCTGGGTTCAGCGCGAAAAGCGCCGTGCGCGCTAAATTATAAAGACTTTTCAGCATACGAACCATTTCTCATCGATGCGAGGAATGCCATCGGCGCCGAGCGCCAGCGGGCGCTGCCATAGCACGTGCGAACTTGGAAGATCGCCGTAAAGGTGAGGGAAGAGTTCGCCGCCGCGCGATAGTTCCCAACGGAGAGCCGAACCAAGCTTATTTTCTTCAAACGCGATGAGAAGAAGACCGTTCTTATGCTTGAAATGCTTTTCTAAAGTGCCGCGTAGTTGATGCCGCGCCGATAGATGAATGAAGCCATCACGAATGTCGTCAGCCGAGCCGGCATAACCTCCGCTTTGAGTAGCCTGTTGCCAGTCGGCTACTGCTACGATTTTGTAGACTATTTTCGTCATGCGGAACTTTGAAACTCGATCGCGAAATTGGAGGGCTATATATCGCTGCGGCGAGCAAACGCATATGGCGCATTGTCGTGATCGTTGCTATCAGGGTTGAACGTCCGCACAAATAGGATTGCCGACCCGCATGTCGGTACGCGACAAAGCGCGGGGCCCCCGCTACATTTAACGGCGAGCCAAGAGGTCGAAGTTTTCGTGTATCCAACGGCATCACTCAGCATTTCCGAATTGCTCTCCGGACCGTATTTGCTGAACATTCCGATCTATCAGCGCCCGTATTCATGGGGACGTGAACAGGCCGAGCAGCTTCTTGACGACGTGATAGAGGCTTCGGGTCTTGGGTCGAATGGCGTAGCCGATGCGTCCTATTTTCTCGGCACCGTTCTTCTGATGGACGGCCACGGAAAAGAGACCGCGAAGCTCTCGCCGAAGATGTCGGCGCGGGAATTCGACGTCATAGACGGCCAGCAGCGGCTGGTTACATTGATGACGATGTTCGCAGTCCTGCGCGATCTCGAAACTGAACCTCGCAAGCCAATTTCGAAACGCGTGCAGGGTATGCTGCTTGCGCAACAGGGAGCTAGGTTCTTTCGAACCGAGCGGTACAGGCTGCATCTTGCGAGCCGCGAACGCAGTATCTTCGAAGACTATATCTTGCAGCCCGGCGGCGTGCTGTTGAATGCCAATGTGTTGTCGCCTTCGATGTCGGAAACGACGTTGCTTGAAGTTCGCGATGTCTATCGCACGATGCTTGCCGATCTCGGTCCAAACGCCCGTCGAATGCTTTCCGACTTCATCGCCGATCACTGCTACGTCGTTATCGTCGTCGGCCATGACATCGACAAGGCACATCAGATGTTCGTCGTCTTGAACGAACGCGGCAAGAAATTGCAGCGCAACGATATCTTGAAAGCCGACATCCTGAGCCGCATGACCGCAGGTGATGCGGCTTGGGCTGCGAAGATGTGGGATGACATGAATCTGGCGCTGGGCGACGGATTTGAGCCGTTTTTTGCGCATCTTCGAGCCATTTACGGATATGGACGCCTCCACATCGTGTCGGGCGTGCGAACCGTTATCCGCGAGGCCGGAGGATCCGAGCCGTTTTTCAAGGACGTGTTTTTGCCGCTCGCCAAGGCCTACACGCTGATCCGCAGCGGCGGGGAGGGTGTGCTGCCTGGCCAAATGCCGCGTATCTTGAGTTATCTCAATAGATTGTCAGACGCCGATTGGGCGCCCGCCGCCATTCTGGCGCTGAAGGATTGGCAAAGGAACCCCGATCGGGCGGCATTCCTGCTGGCGGAGATCGACCGGCTCGCATATCTGACGCGGCTTTTATGCGCGGGATCGGGCAAGCGGGTGCGCCGCTTCGCCGATCTGGTCAAGGCGATCCGCTCTGGCGAGCCCATCGACGAAACGCATCCGGCCTTGCAGCTTACGCGTGATGAAGTCCGCAGCATCGCCTTTCATCTCAAGGATTTTCATAAGCGCAACCCAAGGGCGTGCCGGTTTCTTTTGCTGCGTCTCGGCGACGAACTCGGCGGTCCGGCGCCCGCAGTCGACGCCGATCTCTATACGATCGAGCATGTTCTGCCGCAGCGGCCGTCGGCGTCGAGTCTTTGGAGGCAGTGGTTCCCGAACGCGGAGGAGCGTTCCCAACTCGTCGATAGCCTCGGCAACCTTGTGCTCATCACACAACAGGAGAACGACAAAGCGCGCAACGCCTCCTGGGAGACGAAAAAGGAAATTTATGCCAAGGCCGCAAGCAGGGCGCCGATTCTTCCTATCACGCGCGACGTGCTCGACGAGCGCGAATGGCGGCGCGCCGAGATCGAGGCTCGCGAACAGCGCCTCATCGGACTGATCGAGCGATTATGGCGTCTGGATATTCAATCTCAAAAGACCGCTTCACGGAGCGGACGTAAGGCGCCCGGAGAGTCGACGGTCGCACCGCCACGGTCTGACCTTCAGGAATTGACGAGTGCTCCCGACAGCGCCTTGCCGATGAGGGCGCGTGTTTCGGGAATTCCATAGAGCGCAATGAATGTGCCGAGCCTCGGTCCTCGGCTCTGGCCAAGCAGCAGTTCGTAGATCGCTCGGAACCAGTCGAGCTTGACCCCCGGTCCGCCGCTGGGGCTGACCTTCGTCGGGTCCTGATACCGGGGAATGGCGCGGCCGACATCAAGCAGCGCATTCTGAATTTGATCGGCACTTGCGTTTTCCGGAAGCGCGGCAAGCGCGGCGTCGACGCCCTTCAATGCGCCCGCCTCGACATCGTCGGGAGGACGAAACGTCTTCGTCGGTCTCACGAAATCGTCGAAATAGCGGATCGCATATCCGGAAAGCTGGTCGAGGATAGGATTGTTTTCGGGCGTCGCGCCTGGCGAATAGCGGCGCAGAAAGCCCCACATCACATCTTTGCTCTCGGCATTCGAAACCGAGGCGAGATTGAGGAGAAGCCCGAATGTGATCGGCAGCTCGGGAGCAGGCGGCTGCCCCGCGTGAATGTGCCAGATCGGATTGTCGAGCTGCTGCTTGGCGTCCTGGGCCGGATAGGCCGAGAGGAATTGCAGGTAGTCGTCGACGGCGCGGGGAATGACGTCGAAATAGAGCTTCTTCGCGCTCTTAGGCTTTTGAAACATGAACAGCGACAGGCTTTCGGGCGTGGCATATGTCAGCCAGTCCTCGATGGTCAGCCCGTTGCCCTTTGACTTCGAGATCTTCTCGCCGTGGTCGTCAAGGAAGAGTTCGTAGTTGAAGCCTTCAGGCGGCGTCGCCCCGAGAGCCTTGCAAATCTTTGACGACAGCGTGACGCTGTCGATCAAGTCCTTGCCGGCCATTTCATAATCGACACCGAGCGCCGTCCAGCGCATCGCCCAGTCGGCCTTCCACTGGCACTTGACGCGGCCGCCGGTAACGGGCGTCTCTATCTTCTCGCCCGTTTCGGGATCGGCGTAGGTGATGGTTCCCGCCTTGACGTCGCGCGCAACCATCGGCACCTGTAGCACGCGCCCCGTGCGCTCTGATACGGGAAGGAACGGCGAATACGTCGCCTGCCGTTCGGGCCCGAGCGTCGGCAGGATGATGTCCATAACCTTGTCGTAGGCCGCCAGCATTTTGAGAAGCGTCGCGTCGAACATGCCGGCGGTGTAGCATTCGGTGGCCGAATAGAATTCGTACTCGAAGCCGAAGCGGTCGAGGAAATCGCGCAGCATCGCGTTGTTGTGGTGAGCGAAGCTTTCGAACTTGCCAAATGGGTCCGGCACGCGGGTCAGCGGCTTATCCAAATGCTGTTGCAGCATCGCCTGGTTCGGCACGTTGGTCGGCACCTTGCGGAGCCCGTCCATGTCATCGGAGAAACAGATGAGGCGGGTCTTACGCTTGCCTTCCGTCAACAGCTCAAAGGCATGGCGCACCATTGTCGTGCGCGCAACTTCTCCAAACGTGCCGATGTGCGGCAGCCCCGAAGGGCCGTAGCCGGTCTCAAAGATAACGGTCTTTTCCGCGCCGCCGGGAAGGCGCTCGAGACGCTTGATCAGCCGCCGCGCTTCCTCAAACGGCCAGGCCCTTGAATCGGCGCTGGCGGCGACGTGCGCGGGGGAAAAGACAAGCGAGTTCATTGGCGAACGATTGCTTCTGTGTGGGTGCTGCTCGGAGGAGTGCGCGCCGCCGAAATCGTGAAATTTAGGGGCCGACGCACCGTAGGTGCCGCGGCAGCGACCGTCAACGCGCTGCCGGCAGCTGGGCGGCAAATGCCGCAACCGCATCGGCGGCCGTTGCAAGATTTCCATTGTGGGTGAGACCGGAGCGGGCACGGGGCCGGAGATCGTGATCGCCGTCGCCGATCCAGGCGAACGTGATCGTCTTCGAAAGCGCAAGAGCTTCGATTTCGGCACGGCTGCCGAAAGGGTCGCGTTCACCCTGGACGATCAGCGCCGGGCACTGCAGCGTTTCAAGATGTGCCGTTCTGAGCTGATCCGGTTTGCCGGGCGGATGGAACGGATAGCCAAGGCAGACGAGGCCGGCGATATCGCCTTGCTCGTAAAGTTCCTTGGCAACGAGACTAGCAACGCGCCCGCCGAGCGACTTGCCGCCAATCACCAGCTTCCGACCGCGCTGCCGCCGTCCTGCTACGGACCGAACCATTTCGCGATATTCCGAAACCAACGCTTCGGCTCGCGGAGGTGGACGCTTCGATCCGCCGGTGCGCCTTGTCGCCATGTAGTCGAACTCGAAGCGGGTCACGGCAATGCCATGCCGCGAGATGAGGTCCGCCACGTTTTGGAGGAACGGAGACGTGCTGCCCACTCCGGCGCCGTGCGCAAGGATGAGCCGGCAGCTCGCGTCCTGCCTTCCGTTTTCAACGATGAACGTCAAGGCATGAAATCCATCTGCAGCGTTGTGCGACCCGCGGACTGCCCGCGGACTGAAGGTTGGGTTTGAGTGACCGTTGCGCGATCGTCACAATAGAGCAACACCACTAGTTGGATGTCCTCACCAGCAGGCTCTCAGCGAGCCGCCACAGACGACTGTAATACGTAGCATTTCGGCATTCCGGCCACGCGACGGTGCGTCCGGCGTCCCGGGGTCTGATTTTTCGTTGAAAATGCGGTAGGATTGGAGAACCTTCGACGAAGTGGGATCAGGCATGAGGGCCGAGAGGCTACGAATTCTTTTTTCTATGCTGAGCGTGTTCGGGCTCGTCCTGATCAGGCCGGCAGCTATCCTGCCTGCTTTCGATTTCGTCCAGGCATCCGACGCCGGTCCGCTTCCGGCGGAGCAGCCGGCAGTTCCGGTTGCCGATCCCAAGGCTCAGAGTGCCGCCGCCGAGCACGAGCTTCCGGCGTTCGTTCCAGGGCACCAGATGCTGACGTTTTCGAGTGACGGCGAAGCCGAGCCGGACGGACAAACGAAGGCGGCGACAGCAAATCTTAAAGAGCAATCGAAGGCGCCCGAGTGGCCTGAGTTTTTCGGTGCGAAAAAACTGTTCGGAGCCGTCAAAGAGCCAGCGCCGCTCGCTGCGCGCGCCATCGGCACTTATGCCCACGGCTGTCTTTCAGGTGCCGTGGCGCTACCGATCGACGGCCCCGCCTGGCAGGAGATGCGATTATCGCGCAATCGTAATTGGGGACATCCCAAGCTGATCGCCCTTATTGAACAGTTTGCCAAGGACGCGCAAAAGCTTGACGACTGGCCTGGCCTGCTTGTTGGCGACATCGCGCAGCCTCGTGGCGGCCCGATGATAACCGGGCATGCCAGCCATCAGGTCGGGCTCGACGCCGACATCTGGCTGACGCCTATGCCGAACCGCCGGCTTACCGCAAAAGAGCGGGAAGACATTCAGGCAACGTCGATGCTCGACAAGACTGAGCTCGCCGTCGATCCCAAAGTCTTCACCGGCAAGCAGGTCGCTCTCATAAAACGCGCCGCGTCCTATCCTGAGGTCGAGCGCATCTTTGTTCATCCCGCGATCAAGAAGGCATTGTGCCAAGCGGCCGGAACGGATCGCAAGTGGCTCGGCAAAGTGCGGCCCTTCTATGGGCACTACTATCATTTCCATGTGCGTATCAAATGTCCGCCGGGATTTGCCGGCTGTAAGGCGCAAACGCCTCCGACGGGCACCGACGGTTGTGGAAAAGAAGTTGATCAATGGCTGGCGCGCGTGATCCCGGCAAAATCGCCACCTCCGCCACCGCCAATCGGAGCAAGCTCAAAGCCGCCGAGACCGCCGATCATGCTCTCGGAACTGCCGAAGGCTTGTCAGGCCGTTCTGCAGGCCGATCCCGACCCCGTGAAAATACCGCGAGAAGCGTTGATGACGGGAGCAGCAGTTCGACAGGTCCTGGCCAAGGCTGCGGCGGTGAAGGCGGCATTGGCAAAGGCAGCTGCAACCCCGGGTGCTCAGCCAGCGGCAACGGGCGCAACGCGTAGCCCGGCGCTTCGCCCTTATATGCGCAAGACCGTCGCAGCAGAGAAAAAATAACGATCGCCAGCTTCAATAGTCGTTGACGAATATCTGGACGCGGCGGCGCGGCCGTCCGGCAATGCCGGCCGCGATGGCGAGCATCAGAAAGATTAAAGACGCAGGCAATCCGAGGATCGACGTCAGCAGCGGGTCCCAGACCAAGGGATCGATGGACCGGCTTATCGATTTCTCGAGCGCCGCAACAAACGACGGGGCCAGAGCCTGCAGGTGCTGCATCAGTGATGTCGCAGCAAAGCTTTCTCCCCCGATCGCCGGACGTGAGAGATCGCCCGCCAGTGAAATCAGCGCAAAAAGTGCGAAAAGCGCCGCGAGAAAGCGCAGCATCAGCCGCGGCCGCGTGTCGACGTCGATGAGACTGGTCACGAGCGCCGCAAAAAAAGACGCGACCGAGAGACGTATCAACCACCGCGCTGGCGGCTCCCCCGTTGCGTACCACAGCCAAAGGGCCGTAACGGTCGACAGCAGCGACAGGATGGCGAAAAACTTGAGCAGACGGGAGGTGGTCATGGACGGCATGTGCTCTTCGACCGCGCCTCTTTTGTGGCTCTTCGATGCCGAGGTCAAGAGCTACATTTGCTTCCAAGCAAGCGTTGTGCTTAAGGCTCCGTTGCGTATAGTGCGCGCCGCCCGGTTAGGGCGCTAGGGAGAGATGGCCGAGTGGTTGAAGGCGCACGCCTGGAACGCGTGTAGGCTCGTAAGGGTCTCGTGGGTTCGAATCCCACTCTCTCCGCCACGGCGCTGCCGCACGCAGGCGCGATTCGCCAATCGACCTGTCGCAGCGCCGTCCGCCAACCACTTATTTGGGAATTCGTCACCCAGCCAGAAGGTGGGTCAATCTGCCCGTCATTAGTTCGTATATGGCCCAACAAATTAGGACGTCTAGAGCTGCCAGAGAAATGATGACGATTTCGTCAGCACGCATGGTGATGCCTCCTCCGATACCCTCGTTGGTGCATAAACATAACGCGGCGTTCTGATTGACGCCACGTTTAATCCGCCGATCCGGATTTGGTGCGGCGACCATTTTCGCGCAATCGATGTAAACGCAATTTGGAGAGCCCCGATGAAGGCCTTTCTGCTGAAGAGCTTCGGTCTCGACGGTCTTTCAATGGAAGACGTCCCGGATGTTCAACCAGGACCCGGCCAGGTGCTCGTCAAGATGCGCGCCTGGTCGCTCAACTACCGCGACCTTCTTGTTGTGCGCGGCATCTATGCCCCAAAGCTGAAATTACCGTTCCAGATCCTTTCCGACGGAGTAGGCGAAATCGCCGCGATCGGCGCCGGCGTAACGCGCGTCAAGCCGGGCGACCGCGTGGCGGGCATTTTCATGCAGGATTGGCGGGAAGGCGAACCATCGCAGGAGAAATCGGCGAGTGCGCTGGGAGGAGCCGTTCCAGGCGTCGCGGCGGAGTACGTTGTGCTCGATAGCGAAGGCGTTGTTCCGGTCCCGCAGCATCTCAGCGATGAAGAAGCAGCGACACTCCCTTGCGCTGCCGTGACGGCTTGGCACGCGCTCGTCACCTGCGGCCACCTCGCTGCCGGCGAGACGATCCTAGTTCAGGGGACCGGCGGCGTTTCGATCTTCGCGTTGCAGTTCGCGCGGATGTTTGGAGCGCGCGTCATCGCGACATCGAGCAGTGATAAAAAGCTCGAACGCGTGCGCGATCTCGGCGCTTCGGATGTCATCAACTATAAGACGACACCGGATTGGGGCCGCATGGCGCGCGACCTGACGGGCCTTACGGGCGTCGATCATATCGTCGAAGTCGGCGGCGCAGGAACACTCGCGCAATCGCTCGATGCCGTCCGTATCGGAGGCCGGATCAGCCTCATCGGTGTGTTGACCGGCGGCACGGTTAATCCCATCCCCATTCTGATGAAGAACATTACCGTGCAGGGCATTTACGTCGGCAGCCGCGTCATGTTCGAGGCCATGAACGCGGCAATATCGTTTGCCGGACTGAAGCCGGTTGTCGACCGGGTTTTTCCATTTTCAGAACTTCCGCAAGCGCTGCGGCACATGGAGAGCGGCGCCCATTTCGGCAAGATCGTGCTGAAGGCCTGAGCCGACTCTGACTGGTCCACTACAACCAAAGGGCGCTGGTCGTTGCCCATGGGCCTGACGGTCGGTCCAGGAAAATTGTTGCAAACTCCGACTGTCTATATATCCTTTGGGCTATATCGATTACGTCTGGAGATAATTCACCAATGCCGGCTGCGCTCAAAAACTCGCGTTCTGTTCTCACCACGGCGCTGGCCGGTTTGATGCTGGTTGCATCGCTTTCTTTCGCTGAGGCCCAAAAGGCGGAAACAACGACACTCACGGTCTTCGCCGCCGCAAGCCTCAAAAACGCACTGGATAGTGCCGCCACGGCGTACCAAGCCAGTACGGGCAACAAGACGACGATTTCGTATGCCGGTTCCTCGGCCCTCGCGAAACAGATCGAGCACGGTGCGCCGGCAGATATCTTCATTTCCGCCGATCTCGACTGGATGGATTATGTCGCCAAGGCCAAGCTCATCAAGGACGGCACGAGATCGAATATGCTTGGCAATCGCCTTGTCTTGATCGCACCCAAATCGAGTTCGGCTGACATCAAAATCGGCAAGGATTTTGCGCTGGCGGCTGCACTCGGGGATGGCCGTCTGGCGGTCGCCGATGTGAAGGCCGTGCCGGCCGGCAAATATGCGCACGCGGCATTGGAAAAGCTCGGCGTATGGTCGGCGGTCGAACCCAAGTTGGCTCAGGCTGAAAATGTGCGGGCCGCGCTGGCCCTCGTCGCCCAAGGCGAAGCGCCGTTCGGCATCGTCTATGAGACCGATGCCGTGGCCGAGCCGAAAGTTAAGATTGTTGACTTCTTTCCCGACGACACGCACCCGCCGATCATTTATCCCATCGCCGTTACCGCCGCGTCAAAGAATCCCGACGCGGCGCTGGCCTTCATCAGCTACCTGAAGTCGCCTGAAGGTCAGGCGGCCTTCACGAAGCAAGGATTTACGATCCTAAAATAGGAACGTTGCCCGACGCGCGTGCTCGAACTGAAAGATGCGCCCAGTGCTTGGATTTTCTGCAGACGAGTGGACTGCAATACTGCTCAGTCTGCGGGTTGCCACGGTCGCGACGGTGTTTGCGCTGCCGTTCGCCATTTTCGCGGCCTATGCGCTGGCGAGATGGCGGATACCGGGCAAGTTGTTCATCGATAGCGTCCTGCATTTGCCGCTCGTGATGCCACCGGTCGTGACAGGATACCTGCTGCTGTTGACGTTCGGTCGGCAGGGCCCGATAGGATCGTTCTTGTACGACGTGTTCGGCATCACGTTTTCTTTCCGGTGGACAGGGGCTGCCTTGGCTTGCGGCGTCATGGGATTCCCACTGATGCTGCGAGCAATCCAACTGTCGTTTGACACAATCGACCGGCGGCTCGAAACGGCTGCCGGCACGCTCGGCGCCAGTCACGGTTGGACGTTTCTACTCATCACGCTGCCGCTGGCGCTGCCCGGAATCATCGTCGGCATCATATTGTGTTTTGCCAGGGCGCTGGGCGAGTTCGGCGCGACGATAACGTTCGTATCGAACATCCCGGGCGAGACGCAGACCATTCCGTCGGCGATCTATACCTATACGCAGGTTCCGGGCGGGGAAACACAAGCGCTGCGGCTGACATTCGTCTCCATCGTCATCGCCATGGCGGCTCTGATCGCGTCCGAAGTTTTGAGCCGCCGTATCAATAAACGCAT
>NZ_DATNBA010000146.1:0-4533 GCF_035572195.1 Hyphomicrobium sp.
AGGGCCGCAAGCGTGAATTCCAGGCGGTGCTGCCGATCCGCGGTAAAATCCTGAACGTCGAACGCGCGCGCACGGACAAGATGCTTTCATCCGAGCAGGTGACGAACATCATCGGCGCGCTGGGCACCGGCATCGGGCGCGACGAATTCAAGCTCGATAAGCTCAGGTATCACAAGGTCATCATCATGACCGACGCCGACGTCGACGGCGCGCACATTCGCACGTTGCTGTTGACGTTCTTCTACCGCCAGATGAACGAGCTCGTCGAAAAGGGCCACGTCTACATCGCCCAGCCGCCTCTCTACAAAGTCGCGCGCGGCAAGACGCATTCCTATCTCAAGGATCAGCGAGCGCTCGAAGATTATTTGATTGATCAAGGGCTTGTTGACGCTGTGCTGGTAACGGGCGACGGCGTCGAGCGTGCCGGGCGCGATCTGCGCGATATCGTCGAGCAAGCGCGTCAGATCAGCGGCGGTATCAACGGTCTGCATCATCGCTACAATCGCGATGTCGTCGAGCAGGGTGCCATCGGCGGCGTCTTCGATGCAGCGAACCTCACGTCGAGCGACAAGGCCGAAGCCGCGGCCAACCGAATCGCGAAACGTCTCGACGATATTGCGGAAGAGATGGAGACGGGCTGGCAGGGCCGTTTCGGCAACGACGGATTTGTGTTCAAGCGCGAAGTGCGCGGCGTGACGGAAGTCCATACGCTCGATCGCGCGCTTCTCGGCTCGCTCGATGCGCGCCGCTTGCACGAGCGCCATGCGCATCTCGCGGAGGTTTACGACAAGACCGCCAAGCTGAAGCGCAAGGACAAGGTCGACACCGTATCCGGCCCGCGCGCGCTCCTCGAAGCCGTTTACGAGACGGGCCGCAAGGGCGTCGACCTGCAGCGCTACAAAGGCTTGGGCGAAATGAATCCCGAGCAGCTTTGGGAGACGACACTCGACCCCGATGAGCGCACGCTCTTGCAGGTCAAGGTTGGAGACGTGGCGGAAGCCGATGAGATTTTCGCCAAGCTGATGGGCGACATCGTCGAGCCGCGCCGCGAATTCATTCAGCAGAATGCGCTCAACGTTTCTAACTTGGACGTGTGAGGCGAGCGCCGCGCACGCCCTTCTTGTCATCCCGGCTTCTCTGACCGCTCGTCGCGCTTCTCCGGCCCGGATGACACCTTCTGTTCAGCTAACGGTGTACGTTGTCTCGATCGCGCGGCCGTAACGGTGCCCGTGCTTTTCGGCGTGACGCTTCAATAGGTTGACGTTTTTCAGATTGGCCTTGTAGGCAACGTCGAACATGTCGCCGAGAAGCGGAATGCTGCCCAGAATGGTATCGAGCGTCGTGTTCGCCGCCATGCGCGCGATGAGCCAGCGCGGGGCGCCAAGGCGGCGCGCTTCGAAAATGATGTAGCTCGAGATGAGCCCCGATATGGCGTCGCCGATGACCGGCACGAGGCCGAGCAGCGCGTCCAGCCCCATGACGATTTTCGTGCCAGGTATGCGGATCGCACTGTCGAGCAGCATTGCGAGCGCGTCGAGCCGCGCGATGCTTTCTTCGAACGTCGAGTCTGCGGCGATGCGGGTCGAAGCCGTGCCGTAGCGTGTTCCGCTGGCTCTGCCGAAGGGTGTGGTCACTTCCGTTTCCTCAATCTCGTGGCGTACGAAATGGGAATGTCAGATGGGAAGCATGTTTCCGGGATCAAGGGCTGGAGCCGGCGCGGTCTATAGCCGCTTCCGGCTCGGGAGCGCGCGTGTTTCGGTGCCAGCCTTCCGGGCAGCACCCTGCAAGTCGTTGCGGAACACATCGCGCTTTTCGTGGATCGAGGCGATGACGAGGCCCGTCGGAATGCCGAGGCCGACGAGTGCTGCTTCCGAGAGCTGCAAGCTTGCCTCGATCGTTTCTGGCACCGCATCGGTCACGCCGATTTCGTAGAGATGCCGCGCGTGGTTCGCATCCTTAGCGCGCGCGACGATGACGAGTTTCGGATAACTCGTTCTGAGCGCCTGCACGATGGCGTCGATTTCGGATTGCGTCCGGATGGTGAGGATCGCGGCCTTGGCCGTGTCGAGCCCGCAATTCCTGAGGAAATCGAGCTGACGCACGTCGCCAAAATAGACGGGTTTGCCGTCTCGCCGTGCGTTCGCGACGAGGCGCGGCTCGCGATCGACGGCGATGTAGGAGACGTTGTGCTGTGCGAGCATTTCGCCGATGAGCTGGCCAACGCGCCCATAGCCGACAACCAGCGCCTTAACATTCGTATCGCTGGGCATCAACGCCAGCGCCGGGTCGACGGCGGCGGGAGGCGTGTTTCGTCGCGCCAGCCAGCGGCCGAATTTCGCCGTTGCAGGGATCAGCGCCATCGTCAGCGAGACCGAGGTGAGCAGGACGACCGTCAGCTCGCGTTCGATCAGCCCATAGCCGAGCGCCACCGTCAGGATGACGAAAGCGAATTCGCCGCAGGGCGCCAACAGTGTCGCCGTTTCGATCGATGCGGGCCGGGCCACGCCGAAAAGGCGGGCGAGCCCGTAGATGACGCCGACCTGCAGCACGATGAGTCCGCCCGTCGTCGCCAGGATATCGAACGGATCGGAAAACAACGACTTGAGGTCGAGGCTCGAGCCGATCGAGAAGAAGAAGACGCCGAGCAGAAGTGATTTGATTGGCTCGATGGTGGTTTGCACGGCGCGGCGGTATTCCGTTTCGGCAAGCAACAATCCGGCGACGAAAGCGCCAAGTGCCATCGAGAGCCCCGCCGCCGCCGTCACGAAGCTGGTGCCGACCGCAACGAACATTGTGGCGGCGATGAAGAGGTCGTCGTTACCCGTCTGTGCGACGAGACGGAACAGCGGCTGAAGCAGAAAGCGTCCAACGCCGACGATAATCAGTAAGGCCGCAGTAGCCTGAACCAATGCCGTCGCGATGCCTACGACGAGGGGTACTTTGCTGTCCGGTTCGAGGATGCTGAGAAGCAGCAGAATTGGAACGACGGCGAGATCCTGGAAAAGCAGGATCGAGAAACTGGTTCGACCGACCGAGGTCGATAATCGCTTCTGAGAGGCGAGCAATTCGATGACGATGGCGGTCGAAGACAGGCAAAGCGCCGCGCCGATGACAATCGCCGTGACGGGCCGCTGACCGAGCCCATAGGCGATGAGGCCGATCAGCGCCGCCGAGAGGAGGACCTGTGATCCGCCCAGCCCGAAGACGAGGCGCCGCATCGTCGAAAGGCGCTCGAACGACAATTCGAGGCCGATCAGAAACAACAGGAAGACGACCCCCCACTCGGCAAATTTCGCGAGGCGCTCGGGGTCCGTGATCGTCAGCCACGAGAGAGACGGGATGTAGCCGGTCAAGGCGCCGAGGCCGCCCGGGCTCAGAAATGCGCCGGTGAGCAGAAACGCGAGCACGGTGCTGACGCCGTACCTGTGGAGTAGAGGCACGACGACGCCGGCCGTGCCCAGCACCAGCAAAGCGTCCTTGTAAGTGGCCAGATCCCCGGCTGCGGTCATCGTCTCCTCGTAAAACTCAGGCGAGTATGACTGCCCGAGGCATCAAAAACTACAGCGCATTTTTAGGCAATTGCCGATCGTCGGGCAGGGGCCGGTTTGACTCCGGTGCCGCGTCTACAACTCAGGGTTTGATAACTTTCGTCTGTAATGGGCGTGTCCAACTTAACGTGACCTTAGCCAAGGTCCGATAACAGTAATGAGAGGAGTCCCCAAAGGCCGACGGCACATGCAAGCGTGCCGATAATTGAAGCGAACCGGATTACGGGTGTGAAAGTTCTGCGCGCCATTATTGCGATGGGCCGTGTGTGCCTGTGGTTGGTGCGCAAAACGCTTGGCGTCGGGACGTCAGTACGGCGACGGTCGCTGCCGTCTCCCTTTCAGTCCGTCGCGGACCAGGCTTTCAAGGCCGGCGAAAAAACCGAAGCGGAACCGGAGCGTTTGCCCTCCGCGCTCGGGCATCTAGAGCGTTTGAAACGCAATAAATATCGGATTGCATTCGGTCTCGTGGCTGCCGGTGGGCTTGGTCTTGCAACCACGTTTGCAGGGATGATGGTCTACTACACCGTCATCTTTCCCAACCCGCTGGCTATTCGCAAAACCGAAAACGCGCCGGTCATCCGCATTCTTGCCCGCGACGGTTCGGTGCTCGCGTATCGCGGCGCGGCCCACGAATACATGCCACTCGATCAGTTGCCGAAGGTCATTCCGGCAGCGTTGGTTGCCACAGAGGACCGGCGATTTTTTGATCACTATGGCATTGATCCCGTCGGCGTTATCCGCGCGATGTTCGCCAATCTGAGGGCGGGGCGGTTCGCGCAGGGCGGCTCCACGCTGACGCAGCAGCTCGCAAAAAACTTGTTTCTGACGCAGGATCGAACGCTCACGCGCAAGGTTGCCGAACTCGGGCTGGCGCTGTGGCTCGAGATGCGCCTGACGAAGCCTGAGATCCTCGAGCTCTATCTCAATCAGGTTTACTTCGGTGGTGGTGCCTACGGCATTGAGGCGGCGAGCCAGCGCTATTTTG
>NZ_DATNBA010000147.1:0-3902 GCF_035572195.1 Hyphomicrobium sp.
GCGCTGTTGGGCCAGCAGCATGTCGATATCGTCGGCTACGGCGAGATCGGCATTGGTAACACCAGCGCCGCCGCTCTCGTTGCGCATGTATTGACCGGCATCGATCTCGCGACCCTCGTCGGGCCCGGCGCGGGGGCACCGCCTCTTGGCCTCGATCACAAGCGTCTCGTGCTGTCGGAAGTGCTGGCCCGTGCATCGATCAACGAGGCTGATCCGGCAGCGCGAACATTCGAAGCGCTCAGGCAATTCGGCGGATTTGAAATCGCCATGATGGCGGGCGCGATGACGGCCGCCGCCGCGGCAGGGCGCATCATCGTCGTTGACGGATTCATCTCGACGGCCGCCGCGATTGCAGCGTCGGGCTTGAAACCGGAAACGTTCGACAATTGCGTCTTTGCGCATTGTTCGGCCGAGCCTGGGCACACGGCACTCCTGGCGTTTCTCGGCGCGAAACCCCTACTCGAACTCGAGATGCGGCTCGGCGAGGGCACAGGCGCGGCGCTGGCGATCCCGCTGGTCCGCGCAGCCGAGCTCATGTTGCGCGACATGGCCGATCTTCCGGGCGAGCACCCGCTATGATCGCGCGCGAAGCGCGGTTGTTTCTCATCGCGCTGCAATTCCTGACTCGCATTCCGATCGGAACCGTCGAAGCGTGGCCATCCGATTGGTTGGCGCGCGCCGCAAAATATATGCCGCTGGTTGGCGCCTTGATCGGCGCTATCGCCGGCGCCGCGCTGCTGGCCACGGCATTGATTTTCCCGGAACCGCTGCCGGTCGTCATTGGCCTTGCGACGGCGATTGTATTGACCGGAGCGCTGCACGAAGACGGCCTCGCCGACACGGTCGATGCTTTCGGCGGTGGGAAAACGCGCGACCGTTGTCTCGAAATCATGAAGGACAGCCGGATTGGGACATATGGGACGATCGCCCTCATCGTCGCGCTGGCGCTCAAGGGCGCCGCGCTTTTGACGTTGGATCCGTTGTCCGCCGTTTGTGTTTTCATCGCCGCACACGCCGGTGCCCGCCTCGCGGCCGTGCTGACGATCTGGGCGCTGAGCTATGCAGGCGACGGCAGCGCCAAGGTCAGTCGGCCCGCGTCGGAGTTGACGTTGCCGGAACTCACAACTGCAATCGTATTTGGGTTAATGCCGGGGTTTCTGGTCTTGAAGCCCGCCATATTTCTCATTTCGGCGGCTTTTGCCTTTATTGCGGCCGCCTCAATGGCGCTGATGGCCAAGCGGCGGATCGGCGGATATACCGGCGACGTACTGGGGGCGATCGAACAGGTCTATGAGACGACCTTTTTCATATTCGCGGCGGCCGTAATTGCCGGTCCAGGTTAATTTTCTTAACGAAGTTGGCCGCCGCCATTTCCGGGCGCTTATTTGACGCCGTTCAGTTCTGCACGATACTTGCATCGTGGGGCCACAATGTTTTTCAGGGCCAACACGGACGGGGTACTGCGAATGTCTGAGCCGATCTTCAAGAATTGGACGAGCGATGTAACGGCGAGTTGGGGCAAGGCTCCCTTAAGCATGGAGCACCGCCTGCACGAACATCCGCTCTTCACACTTGAAGCCATCGAGCAGCTGATCGAGACCTACCCGCGTGAACACTACGCGCTGGTGCACATGGGCGCGCAAGGCTCATCGAAGCAGAGCTGGCGCGAAGGCGATATCGGCAAGTTGACGGGCAAGCAGGTCATCGAAGCGATCGGGCAGGGCCGGATGTGGATTCATCTTTTCCGCGTCGGGCAGGTCGACAAGCGATACGGCAAGCTACTCGATGATATCTTCGCCGAAATCGATCGCAATCTCGGCGGCTATGAAACCTTTACGCGCCTCAACGGCATCATCATTTCATCGCCCAACGCCCAGGTTTATTACCACTTCGATTCAGCCGGTCAGTCGCTTTGGCAGATCCGCGGCAAGAAACGCGTCTATCTCTATCCGCCGGAGGCGCCGTTCCTGACGAACGAAAGCCTGGAATACGTGGCGATGTATGCGAACGAGATCGGTATCAAATATGATCCGTCGTTCGAGGATCATGCGAAGTCGTTCGTTCTCGAACCCGGTCAGATGATGCATTGGCCGCTCTATTCACCACACCGCGTCGAGAACCTCGACTGCGTCAACATTTCGATGACGACGGAATACTGGACCGAAGACATCCGCCGCCGTCAGATGGTCAATCTGGCCAACGGTATTTTGCGCTCGAAACTCGGGGTCACGCCGCAGAGCACCGCGACGTCCGGTGCCACGTTCTGGGCAAAGGCCGCGTTGCAGGCCGGTGTGCGCCGGTCCGGGCTTCTCAAAAAGCAACAGAAGGCCAAGCGGCCGATCGAGTTCAAGCTCGATCCAAAGCGTCCAGGCGCCATCATCGATCTGGCGGCGGCGGCCGAGTAGCAATAAGCTATGTCACGTAGCGCCTTTGAAGTGTATGCGTATGGCGACGGCGGAAGTGGGGAACGGCGCAGTACTGGACGTCGCGGGCCGGATTGGACCGCGGCGATCCCTCTGGCGTGGCACCCGTTTCATTACGGAAGTCTTTGACGGTGCCGATGATGCTCTTGCGGCGCTTGAAGCCGTGCAAGGAGGTCTGACCTCGACGGGCTTCCAGACGCTCGACTGGCTGACCGTGCTTTACGAGGAACTGGCACCTTCGCAGCACGCGATGCCGCGTCTCCTCTTCGTGACCGAACGCAATACCGGCGAGATCGCGCTGATCCTGCCGCTCGTCATCAGGAAAAAGCGGACGCTGAAGGTCGCGCACTTTGCCGATCTCGGCGTCTCCGACTACGGCGGTCCGATCCTTGGTCCGGCTCTGCTGAAAAAGGGCCGCTCGATCCGCCGCGCCTGGCGCGCCATTCGCCAAGCGTTGCGTGACGTCGATCTCATCCGCCTCGAGCGCATGCCGGCGCAAATCGGTGGACGGCCCAATCCGCTCATCACGCGCTCCGGCATCACGCCGGCTCGCCACTCCGGCAACGTGCTCGTCGTTCCCGAAACGGTCGAAGACTACGTGCGCTCGCGCGGCAAAAAATTCCGCAAGGAAATCGAACGCTGTCATCGGCTGTGGGAGAAAGAGGGCGCACCGCGCTTCTATCGCGCCACGACGCCGGAAGAGATCGCACGCGTCTATTCCGTGCTCGAAGAACAGCAGTCGGCGCGGCACGCGGCTCTCGGCAGCAAATACGTCCTCGATGAACCGGCCTATCGCGCCTTTTACGAACGCTTGGCGATGGACGGTTCGGATGCGGAGCTTGCCGCGCTATTTGCGGTCGAAGCGCAGGGCGAAATCGTTGCCGCGCTCTTCGGCATCGTCCATGACGGCGCATTCACGCTGCTGCGCATTTCGACGGCAGGACAAGTCGGCAGCCATCTTTCGCCGGGGCGGCTCGTCGTTGTCGAAGCGATGAAGTATTTCGTGGCGCGCGGCGTACGGCACTTCGACATGGGCATCGGCGACTATCCGTTCAAACGCGGGTTCGGCGTCGAAGACGTGCCGCTTTACGATTTGATCGTTGCCCGCGATCTCTCCGCCGTGCCACGCGCGCTGTTCCACCGTCTGAAAGGCCGGCTGCGCCAGAACAAGCTGGCTCGCGCCGTTTACCAGCGTTGGAAGCCCGTTTTGAAACGCTAAACTGCGGCCGTGAACCCGACTTTCGCGCCACGGGCCGATCCGATATAAGGCGGGCTCGCCTGTCGCGCCCCTCGGGTGTCTCGGCAACTTTTCTTTTGCAACCGGTCCCCGTTCGCCCTCATGTCCCAAGGCAATACAACTCCGCGCCCTCAAGCACGTATCGCGAAGGGTTTTCGCGACATCGAGGCTGCAGAGCTCAGCGGCCTCAATGAAATGCTCACCAAGATCCGTGGCGTTTACGAGCGCTACGGCTTCGAAGC
>NZ_DATNBA010000148.1:0-3616 GCF_035572195.1 Hyphomicrobium sp.
CCATTGGACCGGCCGGTTCTCTCTGCTTCCTCTGCAAAATAACAAGCGCGCGGAAAGCGAGCTGCCAGCAGCAGATAAGTTCGTATATTGGCTGGTTGGTATAGAATATTCTAACCAAGGACCTCCTTAATCATACGAAGAGGCACTCGTTAAGAAGTTGAAGCAGACTATCGATGGAACAAACTGAAAGATTTCGTATCGGCACGTCTCGCGCCGACGATGCAGGAGGGTCACGCCTCGCTCAACTATCGGTTCTGGTCCACCAGAATAGTTGAAACAATCATATGCCGCCTACGTCGTCAGCTTGAAGTTGATGGAATAGGCTCTGGGCAGACGTCTTTGATCGAGACGCCAGCGCCGCGTTCCTCGGGGCGCGGCGTAGTCTTTCGCTACGCCGCGATTTCGCGGGTTGAGATGTTCGATCCGGATTTCGCGCGCGCGATCCGGTCGTAGAAATCGTCAGCCGACGCCGAGACATTTTCCAGCGAGAATTGCGTCTTGCAGTGTGCCAGGCCTCGTTGCGTAAGGGACCGGCGCAGCTCGGCGTCCGACATCAAAATTCTGAGGCGATCCGCAACGTCCGTCGCATCGAAGTCTGCGGGCAGCGTCAGAGCGTTATTCGCATTGATTTCGGGCAAGCCGCCGCTGGTCGCGCTGATGACCGCGCAGCCTGCCGCGTGGGCCTCGAGAGCGGTTCGTCCAAACGGCTCTTCCCACTTCGACGGAATGATGGCGATGGCGGCCTGCTGATAGCGTTGTTGCACGACCGAAAACGGTTGGCTGAGTTCGATCGTGACACGGTGTGCAACGGGAGCCAGGGCGGCGACGACTTCGCCCATGTACTCCGGAAACCTGTTCGGCTCGGCCAGAATCAAGCGGCCGCGCCAGCCATTCTCGGCGCCGAGGACGGCGGCCATCGCCAACGCCGCTTCCTTAATTCCTTTTTCCGGGGCCGCGCGGCCGACGCAGATGATCTCGTCGGCGCGTTGCGGCGCCGGATGCCACTGCGAAAAATCCAATCCGTTGTGAACGACGGCGCAGGGCGTCTGAACTTCAGGCCAGTCTTTATGAAAGGCCTCCTTGCAGGCATGGCTGACGAAGATGATGCCGGCGAGGGAATTATATTGCCGCAATCGCCAACCGCGACGGAGACGGTTCAGAACGCCGCCGTGACCGACGGCTTTGGTCATGTTGTGCTTGTGGAAGATGACCGGAGCCGTGCTCCGGCGCGCCAGGATGGCGGCGGTCGGAAGATGCTGCTGGACGACGATGAGATCCGCCGAAAGTTTCGCCACCTGTTGCGAGGCAAATGCCAACTTGCGGCGCCTGGAGGCGTCGATCGTCTCCGAATAGGTCGCGATGTCGAGATCGGGAAACAGCGTCTCGTTTTCGCAGCAGACGATCGTCGTCGCCTCACGATAGCGACTTGCGACGATGAGGTCGCGGACGCAGAGATCGACCGAGGACGCATTACTCGGGCCGAATCTCATGTTCCGCGGCATGAATACTAGAATGCGCATGTCATCATCGCCGTCGCTCCCCCTGCAGCCAGACGCTGCACGACCGCTAAATCGCCTCTGCCAACGGCCGATCAGGCTCCATCAACTTGGCAAATTGCAGTCGGAAGAGCCGGCTGTAGGCCCCGCCCTGCGCAAGCAGTTTTTCATGCGTTCCGCTCTCGATGACGCGCCCCGCCTCGATGACGTGAATGAGGTCGGCATGAAGTATTGTCGAAAGCCGATGCGCAATCACGATGGTCGTCTTCCCTTTCGTCAACACCTTGAGCTCGCGCTGGATGACTTCCTCGGTCTCGCTGTCGAGGGCCGAGGTCGGTTCGTCCAAAAGAATGATCGGTGCATCCTTGAGGAAGGCTCGGGCAAGCGCAATGCGCTGACGCTGCCCGCCTGACACCTGCGTTCCCAGCTCTCCGACCTGAGTTTCGTAACGGCGTGGCAGAACCGAGATGAAATCGTCGGCGTTGGCGGCCTTGGCGGCGTCGATGCACTTCTGATCGGAGGCGCTTTCGAACCCGGTTCGGATGTTATCGAGGATGGTGCCTTCAAAAAGAAAAGCATCCTGACCGACCGTCGAAATGCTCCGCCGCGCGGAGACGAGGGAGACGGCATCGAGGGCCTGGCCGTCGATCGTGATCGATCCGCTCAGTGGTTCCCGGAACCGCTGCAGAAGCGCGAAGATCGTCGATTTGCCACCGCCCGAGAGGCCGACAAGGGCCGTCGTCCGGCCGGCCGGGGCGACGAGGTTCAGGCCATTGATTACGGGCTTGCCGGGCACGTAGGCGAACGTCACGTCGTGGAAGACGATCTCGCCGCCCGTGATTTTGAGTTCAGGTTTTCCGGGCGGCTCGTCTTCCGTGGCGGGCGTATCCAGCAGTTCGTACATCATGCGGACGCCGACCGAGGCCGTGGCCAGCTGAAGCTGGACCCGCGACAGCCGCCGAGCCGGATCGGCGCACATCAGCAGCGCCGTGATGAATGCAAAAAATTGTCCGGGGGTGTCGCCGTAATAGAGGTTTCGCCACCCGGCGTAGAGAACCACGCCTGCTACCGCAAAGCCGCCAACGGTTTCCATCAAGGGATTTACGCTGGCTTCGATGCGCAGCATCTTGTTTGCAAGGCGTTCGACGGCGCCGATCGCATTTTCCGCGTGGGTGCGCATTCTATTTTCAAGCTGAAACGATTTGACGACCTGCGAGCCTTGGCTCAACTCGCGTGTTACCTTGATGATGCCGGTGATCGAGTGCACCTCACTCTTCGCCGCCTTCAAAATCCGCTCTCGCAGCTTTCTCGAAGTGAGCGCCGCGATCGGACCGCCGATCAGCGAAATCACCGTCATAATCGGATCGAGAGCGATCATCGTGACCACGAGGCCGACGATGGTGAACAAATCCCGGCCGAAGCTCATCGAGACCATGTTCAAAACATCACGCGTTGCCGCCGCGTTATTGACGATGCGCGTGACCAGATCGCTCGATGAGAAGGCCTGGAAGAAGGAGACATCGACCTTCAGCAAGTGATTGAACATGCGCTTTTGCGTCTGCGCGACGAGCCGATTGCCGATGGTGCCGAGCACGACTTCAGAGGCGTAGGCCGACAGCCCCTTGACCATGAAGATGGCGACGATGGCGAATGTGATTCCGGTAAGGGCAGCGCGGTTCTGATTGACGAAGATCGTGTCGATCACGTGTTTCATGATGTATGCGCTGGCCGACGTCGCGCCGGCGACGACAACCATGCAGGCGATCGCCATCGCATACTGCGGCGCGTATTCACGACCGTGTTCGCGAACGAGACGTTTCAACAGATCTGTGGTGGTGGCGTTCATGTCTCGTCTGCGCCCCCCCGACAGGCGTCAATGCACGCTCGTGCACTATTTCGAATGTCAATCTTCGCAACCGGTGGCGCCGCTATAATTTCGGCGCTGTCTTCAACCTCGACGGCTGTCCTAGCAAATTCGCGACGTGCGCGAAATTTTCGTTGGGCAAAATTGGGCTCAGCGGGTGCACGGACGGCATGCATTGGCCGACATCAGCCTGCACCTGGTCTTCCAGTATAGCAGCAGACATTGGACCTCGACGGACTTCATCGTCACGGGTGTT
>NZ_DATNBA010000149.1:0-41684 GCF_035572195.1 Hyphomicrobium sp.
GGCGGGCGGATCTGGCGCCGCTGAAAAAGGCGATGGTGGCGGCCGAAAAGCACGTGGAAAAACTATCGAAAGAGATCGCCGCACTCGACGCTGTGCTGGCGGACGCCGAAGTTTACACGACCGACCCCGTTCGCGCTCAAAATGCCGCACAGCAGCGCGGGCTAGCCACTAAGCAGTTGGCGGACGCTGAAAATTCCTGGCTTGCGGCGACGGACGCCTACGAGCAGGCCTCAGCCGACTGACGGGTTATCAACAACGGCAATGTCCCGTTTCGGAACAAATGCTCGCGACCATTCGTTGATCGGCCGTGCAGGGAGCAGTACCCCCCGCGTGCCTGCCTAACGGGATCGACGACAATGAAGCAAGAATTCACATGGCATGCATTTGAAAACGCCGAGATGTCATCGCGCTCGACGCGCCTGATCAACATAGTGGCCGAATACTTCGCCTATGTCGGCGTCATCGGCGTCGCGGTGTGCATCGCGGTCATGTCGCTGGCGTTTTCGGCGGCTGTCGGAATTCAGGTGCTCGATAAGGTCGCGAAGCCGGGATTGTTCGAGACCGAGGTGCAGCGGAGCGCGCCTGCTACGAAGGCGCCAGAGGTCCAGCCCTTCAAGCCTGCCAGGTTCGCGATGACGCCCGTGCAGAACCAAGGCGACGTCATCTCGTCCGACTACTAGCCGCTGATTTTTGAGAAGTCGGCAACAGTGAGCGTCGCGGCGCGGATTTCCGACAGAAGGCGCAAGCGGTTCTCGCGAATTTTAGGATCGTCGGCGTTGACGAGAATTTTCTCGAAGAACTGATCGACAGGAGCGCGGAGTTCACTCAGCGCTCGCATCGCGCCGGCGAAATTTTCAACGTTGATTGCCGCGACGGTGTCCTGCTTGACGGCCTCGATAGCCGCAGCGAGCGCCGTTTCTTCTTTTTCGGTCAAAAGCTTCAGATCGTAGGGAGCGGCGTAGGATGTCTTGTCCTTCTTTTCCTCGATCGCGAGGATGTTTGCCGCGCGCTTGACGCCGGCGAGCAGGTTCGTGCCGTCGTTGGTTTTCAGGAATGCATCGAGCGCTTCGACGCGGCGGACGATCAGCGCCAGATCATCCTGGCCGCCGAGCGCGAACACGGCGTCGATCAGATCATGACGTTTTCCCTGGTCGCGAAGGAAAACTTTGAGACGGTCGGCGAAGAAGGAGAGTAGGTCCGGGATAATTTCATCGACGCCCCGTAACGCCGTGAGTTGTTGCCAACCCGTTTTCGCCTGATCCGTAACGTCAATCACGGAAGTCATTCCTGCATGCATGCCATGCAGAGACATACCTAGATATTGCGACTTGTAGTGATCGGTGGTGGCCTTAACTAACGGCACCCGCAGATCATTCTCCAGCACGATCCGGATGACGCCCAGGGCGGCGCGCCGAAGCTGATAGGGATCGCCCGAGCCCGTAGGCTTTTCGCCGATGGCCCAGAAGCCGACGAGGGTATCGAGCTTGTCGGCGAGCGCGACAGCGACAGCCACGGCATCGCCCTGATCGGCGTGCGGTACGACGTCGGTCGGCCCCTTCGGTTTGTAATGAAGCTCGATGGCGCGTGCGATCTCCGGCTTGGCGCCGACGTGCTCGGCGTAGTAGCGGCCCATCAGGCCTTGCAGCTCGGGAAACTCGCCGACCATTCCTGAAACGAGATCGGCCTTCGCCAACGCCGCGGCACGGCGCGCATCCTGCGGATCGGCGTCACACGCTCCCGCCAGCTCGAACGCCAGCTCAGCGATGCGCTCGACGCGATCCTTCTGCGTGCCGAGCTTCTCGTGGAACGTTATGCCTGAAAGCTTGCCCGCCATTTCGCCGAGCGGATGCTTCAGATCCTGATCCCAGAAGAACTTGGCATCCGACAGCCGCGCGGCAATCACCTTTTCGTTGCCTGCGATGATCTCTGCGCCGCCGTCCTCTGCGACGAGATTTGCGACGAGCAGGAACTTGTTGGCGAGCTTCTTCGCCCTCGGCACGCGCAGCGAAAAGCATTTCTGGTGCGTCTTCATCGACGTCATCAGAACTTCGCCGGGGACTTCAAGAAATGCCTTGTCGAATGAACCCATCAGCACGACCGGCCATTCGGTGAGTCCGGCGTTTTCGCTGAGCAACGCCTCGTCCTCGATGAGTTCGAGCTTCGCCTCCTTGGCGAGCGCGTGCGCCCGCTCCGAGATCGCAGCAACTCGCGCGGCCGGATCGAGCATCACGTGATGCGCGGCGAGTTTCGATTTGTAGTCGGTGAAATTCTTGACCTTGAACGGTCCGGGTCCGAGGAAGCGATGGCCACGGGTTTCGGCGCCCGCTGGCAGCCCTGCGATCTCAAACGGCACGACTTTTCCGTCGAGCAGGCACAGCACCGATTGCAGCGGGCGTATCCACTGAAACGGCGACGAGCCCCAGCGCATCGACTTCGGCCACGGGAACTTGCCCGCCACCTCGACGACCGTTTCGGCGACTATTTCGGCGGCGGCGCGGCCGGGCTTGTCGATCTTAGCGACGTAGTAGTCGCCCTTTTTCTCGTCCTTGACGACCGTTGCGTTCTTGATCGAGGCGAGGCCAGCCGATTTCAGGAACCCCTGCACGGCCTGCTCCGGCGCTCCGACGCGCGGGCCCTTCTTTTCGTCCGATATCGCCGGAGATTTCGCGGGCACGCCCTCGACGACGAGCGTCAGCCGCCTCGGCGTCGAATAGGCGGTGGCCGCGCCCGTTTCCAGGCCGCGCGTCTTCAAGCCTTCGACGACGAGACGCTTCAAATCTTCCGAAGCACGCAGTTGCATTCGCGCCGGGATTTCTTCCGACAAAAGCTCGAGCAACAGTTCGGACATCCAGAATCAATCCAAATGAAATTGATCCTCTCCCCGTTCTTACGAGGAGAGGATTGGGTGAGGGCGGCACCTTATGACCATGCTTCCGCGGCTAACGACCGGCAACCGCCAGACGTCTAAATCTCTCCCCACGACACCAAGGGCCGCGGGGAGAGGGAGCGCGTTACGGATTGGCCGGCGCAGGTGCCGGAGCGGGCGTAGTCGGGGCCGGTTCGGTCGAAGCCGGCGGCGTCTCCGGAGCGGGTGTGGGTTCAGGCGCCGGCTCTGCGGCAGGCGGCGTTGGCGCTGGTTCGGCCGGTGCCATCGCCGGCGCCTCGGTCGGCGTAGTCGTCGTGCTGGTGTCGGCGGCAGGCTTCGCCTCATGCCGGTCTGGAAGCATGCCGGCAGGCAGCGTGGCGCGGACTTTTTGGCCAAATTCGCGGACGGTGCCGGTTGTTTGCAGGTATCCGAGACCTACGGCCAGCAGAACCACAAAGAAGGCGAACACGGCCGGCAATCGTCTCAGAGCCAAAAAACCAATGATGAGCAGCGGCACTGCCGCCACGATGAGGCCAAGAGCTGTATCGTTGATCATAGGCGTCCTCCTTCTGTTTTTAGCCACGCGCCGCAGCAGGCTTTCGCCAACTCTCGAACGCGCAGAATGTAGCTCTGCCGCTCGGTGACCGAAATCACGCCACGGGCATCGAGCAGGTTGAAGATGTGGCTCGCCTTGATGCACTGGTCGTAGGCGGGGAGCGCGAGCAAGTGCTCCTCACCATTAGCACCCTTCGCTAAAAGGGCTTTGCACTCGGCCTCGGCGTCCTTGAAGTGGCGAAGCAGGACGTCGGTGTCGGCGTGTTCGAAGTTGTAGCGAGAATACTCGCGCTCGGCCTGCAGAAACACGTCCCCGTAGGTCAGGCGGTTGGCATCCGTGCGGCCGTTGAAGTTCAGGTCGAAGACCCGATCGACGCCCTGGACGTACATGGCGAGGCGTTCGAGCCCGTAGGTGATTTCGCTGGACACGGGATTGCAGTCGAAGCCGCCGACCTGCTGGAAGTAGGTGAATTGGGAAACTTCCATGCCGTTGCACCACACTTCCCAGCCGAGACCCCAAGCGCCGAGCGTCGGGCTTTCCCAATCGTCTTCAACAAAACGAATGTCGTTCAGCGCCGTATCGATCCCGATCGCCTCGAGGCTCGCGAGATAGAGCTCTTGGATATTCGCCGGCGACGGCTTCATGATGACCTGAAACTGGTAATAGTGCTGCAGCCGGTTCGGGTTTTCGCCATAACGTCCATCTTTGGGGCGGCGCGACGGTTGCACGTAGGCGGCCGACCACGGTTTTGGCCCGAGGGCGCGCAGTGTCGTTGCCGGGTGGAACGTGCCGGCGCCGACTTCCATGTCGTAGGGCTGGAGGATGACGCAGCCTTCGGCGCTCCAAAAACTTTGCAGCGTCAGGATCAGGTCCTGAAAAGCTTGCCTTGGACGCAGCGCGGAAGGGCGTGCGGCCTTTGTTGAGACCGTCGTGGTGGAGGACATCTTTTGCTCATTCCGGCTACGTCGCGGTGCAATATACGCGCTGAAGGCCCCTTGTCACGAGTCCAGAAGCCGGTTTTGCCATGCCTTCCGGTACGGGAGGGGTGCGGGGGGAAAGTCTCGGCTTGGCGCAAACGAGCCTTGGGCTCAGCCCTTCCGCTTTGCCCGCGGGCGATAGACGCCAGCACCTTCGTCCCATTCGAGGCTGCCGAGATCACGCACCGGCTCAGCGGCGCGCCGCACCCGGCTGGTGCCCTTGCGGCGCGATGTTTCGGCGTTGCCCAGGAGGTTTGACCAAAGCCTGTAGCCCGCAACGCCGACGGCGGCCACAAGCGTGAGGAATAAGATCTGGGGCATAACAAACCCCTCCTAGACGGGTTACAGACCGAAGCGAGACCAGAGCGTCCGCGTTTCGACAGCCGACACCAGATCATCAGCAAATGCAAGGCCGGGCTCATCAAATCCCGTCGATCCAAACCGCCGGAGGCGTCCGAGCAGACCGGGCCGGTCGGCGGGCACCACTCTTAGCCGGACCTTGTCGCCGAAAATCTGCAGCATCTTGGAGCGGAGGTCGGTAATGCCGTCGATAAGGCCCAGCTCCGCCGCTTTGGTGGCCGACCAGAAGGCGCCGGAAAAGAGCTCCGCATCGGCCGCCTTGAGCTTGCCGAGACGGCGTTCCTTCACGAGGCCGATGAAGACATCGTGCACATCTTGCTGAATGGCCTTGAGCCGCGCAACGTCATCGGCACTCTCGGGGAGGAATGGATCGAGCTGGTTCTTGTTCGTGCCTGCGGTGTAGACGCGGCGTTCGATACCCAGTTTTTCGATCATATCGACAAATCCGAAGCTGCGCGACACGACTCCGATCGAACCGATGATGGAAGACGGGTCGGCGTAAATCTCGTCGCCGGCGATCGCGAGGAAATATCCACCCGACGCCGCGACGTCTTCGCAAAAGACGTAGACGCGCTTTTCCTTCTCTTCCGCCAGCTGCCGAATGCGCTTGAAGAGCAGGTTCGACTGGACGGGCGAGCCGCCGGGAGAATTGACGACAACGGCGACGGCTGGAAGTTTGGAGAGAGAAAATGCTTTCTCTATCGCCCCCGCATAGGCTGCGAGCGTGAGGCCCGGACGCAGCGGAGTTACCATGCCGATCGGGCCGTTGAAACGTAGGACGGGCACGACAGACCGGCGCGAAAATGGCCACATGCAAACAATCTCCAAACAGGTATGCGTGCGAAATAAAGTGCCGATGGTCTATTGCAACAGCTGCATTGATGCCAGCGGCGATCAGCCGCCGGATTGAACGGGAAGGGCCGCGCCTCGACGGAAGACGGCGTCGAATTCAGGCACAAATCCTTGATCGGGGCCATGCAGCACTAGGCCGGACTTCATCGAAAGCGGCGCGCGACTGCCCTTGATGCCGTCAACGATCACGCGGATTGCGGGCTCACCGGCGCGGGCGTGAATAGGCAACAGGCCGATGGCTCCGAAGCGGCCTTCAAATGCTGCAAGGATGCGCGGCAGCGCTTCGGCCTTGTGGATCATCGCGGCGCGGCCGCCGGGTGCCGCCATCCGGCACATGAAGCGCGCCCATGCATCGAATTCTTCTTCGGGCATTTGGTGTGAAACGGCTTTCAGCCGGCTTTCGGCCGCCGTACTACGCCGGTCGTCGTGATAGGGCGGATTGGCGAGTACTGTCGCGAAGGTCTCCGACTTGATGCCATACCGCCGCAGCGCTTCACTGGCGCGCATAATGTCCGCCTCAATCACCTGGACGCGGGCGGTGAGGCCATTGCCGTCGACGTTGCGGCGTGCGAGCGCGGCTAGGTGCGGTTCGCGCTCTACGAGCACAACGCTCGCCTTGGGAAACCGCGCGGCCACGCAAAGTCCCACGACGCCGACCCCTGCACCGGCGTCGAGAACTGGCCCCGTGGGATCGGAGCCGATCAGCGCCGCCAGAAGCACGGCGTCCGTGCCGGCCCGATAACCGTTGCGGGGCTGCCGGATTTTAAGTGCGCCGCCGAGGAAAAGGTCCTCGGTCGTCCTATCCCCGGGGCGCTGTTCGGTCTCAATTGTGCTCATGGTCCGCCAACCACTCACCAAGACCGGCCTCCTTGAGGACACGGCGGGCACGGTCCCAGGTGTCAGCCGCGACAACAACGCGTCGCGGGAATGCGCCGATTGACCCTTCCATCAAACTGATATTTCGATCAAATACCGTCGCCTCGATGCCGTGGCCGGTAAGCAGCGCCTCGACATAGCTGATGAGGACTAGATCGTTCGTCAATATTAGGTCGCGCATGACATCACTCGAAAGAACAACCGCGATCAGACCGAACGTGGGGCAGCGTGACGGCCCCGCCGCTACCACCTATGATACCACCCAACACAATTGATCTGGGGGCCAACTTGGGTCGCGTTATACCACTTGAAGATGTTCGCGAGACAGGCCAAAGCCTGCGGCCGCTTCTCGAAATCGTCGCTGACGATATCGAGGCGATTAACCGCATCATTCTCGACAAGGCTGTGTCCGACGTCGAGATGATTCCAGAACTCGCTCACCATTTGATCGACAGCGGCGGCAAGCGGCTGAGGCCGATGCTGGCGCTCGCCTCGGCACGGCTTTGCGGCTATCCCGGCACCGGGCATATCCGGACGGCGTCGGCCGTCGAGTTCATGCACACGGCGACGCTGCTTCACGACGACGTCGTTGACGAGAGCGCGACGCGCCGCGGCCGCAAGACGGCGCGCATGATCTGGGGCAACCAGGCGAGCGTGCTCGTCGGTGATTTTCTGCTCGGGCAAGCCTTTAAGATGTTCGTCGACGTCGGATCGCTGCCCGTTCTCCGCATCATGTCGAACGCGGCGGCGACGATTGCCGAAGGCGAAGTGATGCAGCTCGCCGCCGCCAAGAATACGTCGACGACAGAAGACGATTATCTTGCGATCATCAATGCCAAGACGGCGGCACTCTTTTCGGCAGCGGCGGAATCGGGTGCGGCGCTGGCCCAGCGCCCGGCAGAAGAACAATCGGCGCTGCGCTCTTATGGAAAGAATCTCGGTCTGGCGTTCCAGCTCGTCGACGACGCACTTGACTATGCTGGTGACAGCAGCCGTCTTGGGAAATCCGTCGGCGATGATTTCCGCGAGGGAAAGATCACGCTTCCCGTCATTCTGTCGTTCCGGCGGGGTACCAGCGACGAACGCCAGTTTTGGAACCGCACTATTGCAGACGGCGAGATAGCCGACGGCGATCTCGATCAGGCCATATCGTTCATGCGCCGCCACAGCGCTATAGATGCGACGTTCGAGCGGGCGCGCTCATACGGGTCGATCGCGCGCGATGCGCTGGCGATCTTTCCCGCCAGCCGCGAGAAGGATGCGCTTGAGCAGGTCATCACCTTCTGCATTGGCCGGTCGCATTGAGGGCTATGCGAGGCGCGTTGATCTAATCCACCAGTCGGGGTGCCGGTTTTCGAGTTCGGCCGTAGCGCTTTCCGCCGCGCGCTTTGTATCGAAGAGCGCAAAGCATGTCGGCCCGGCGCCCGATAGCTGCACGAAGCGACTGCCCGCCAATTGGCCAAGCTTTGACAGCAGCGTGTCGATTATCGGAAACAATTCCCGCGCCGGTTTTTCAAGCGCATTCCCGCGAGCTGCAGCGTAGGCAATAACTTGCTCGACGGTCGAAAATTCCGGCGAGTCTTCGCTAACCCGATCAATGGTAACCGGCGGAGCTGCGAGAAGCGCGAAAACGCGAGCCGTCTTGTTCTGAGGCACGCTGACCAAGGGATTGACGAGCACCGCGAAGAGATCACCGGGCAACTCCACGTTCTCAATATGCTCGCCGAGCCCGGTCATCAGGGCCGCCCGGCTTTTCAGGCAGACTGGAACATCAGCCCCAAGCGCGCGGCCGATTGCCGAGTAATCGAGGCCGGAGGCGGAAGGAAACGTTCGCTGCATCAACCGCAGCGCGGCAGCGGCGTCTGCCGAGCCGCCGCCAATGCCGCTTGCAACGGGCAGGATCTTTTCAAGCGTCAGACGCTCGAACTCGAAGCCCGGCACAGCTGCCGAGATTGCTGCGAACGCCTTATCGACGAGATTGCCCTCCGCGATCTCGGCCGCAAAAGGTCCGGTGGTTTCCGTCGCTGAAAAGCGGCCGGGCCCGAGCGTCAGCCGGTCGCCAACGTCCTTGGCAAAGGCGACGAGACTTCGGATTTCGTGGAACCCGTCAGGGCGCCGTCCGAGGACTTCAAGCGTCAGGTTAAGCTTGGCCGGAGCGAATTCAGTTTTCAGCATGGCGATGACCGCAAAAGAAACGGGCGCCGAGGCGCCCGTCTGCTATTCCCTGCAATCCGCACATCGCGCCTATTCTACGGTGCGGCCCTGGGCCTTGTTTTCACTGCGGCGACGCGACGGCTCGTAGGTCTGAACCTGACGCGTTTTGCCGGTGTTTTTTGCAATACCCTGGGTGTCCAGACCACGCTCGATTTTGGCTTTGATCTTCTCGGCATCTTCCGGCTCGGGTGCGAGCGACAGAGCCTGATTCCACTGGAATCGCGCCTCGCGTTCGCGGCCGACCTTCCAGAACGCATCTCCAAGGTGATCGTTCAAGGTCGGGTCTTCAGGCTTGATTTCAACGGCGCGCTCAAGATAACGGACGGCCTCCTTGAAGTCGCCGCGCTTGAAGTGTGCCCAACCGAGACTGTCGACGATGTAGCCGTCGTCCGGCTTCAACTGCACGGCCTTCTCGATGAGCCGCATCCCATCTTTGAGATGCTTGCCCTGATCGACCCATGAATAGCCGAGGTAGTTGAGTATAAGCGGTTGATCGGGAGCCATAGCCAAAGCTCGCTTCAAATCCGCCTCGGCTGCAGGCCACTTTTTCAGACGTTCATAGGCCGTTCCGCGAGCGTAATAGTAGCCCCAGTGACGGTTATCCGGCTTGCCGAGCACGGCGATGGCGCGGGTAAAATACGTCACGGCTTCCGCATACTGTTTGCGTGCCCGGTAAATGTTGCCGAGCGCTTCGAGCGGTCGCACATCGTTCGGGTCTTTCGCGGCGAGGCGTTCCAGGATGGCCTTCGCCTCATCCGTCTTTTCGAGCGAATTGAGATTGAAGGCTTTGCGAATATCGATGGCGCTTTGCAGCGGCGTGCCCTGCGGAATCTTGTCGTAGGTGGCGATCGCATCCTGGTAGCGGTGCGCTACCTCTTCGGTATTGGCCAACGCCGCGAGAGCGAAGGCATGGTCGGGTTTTACATAGAGCGCGAGCTGCAGATAGATCGTGCCAAGGCTGACACCGCCCTCGCCGGTCAGCGCCTCACCCAATCCATAATAGACTTCGGCCAGCCCCTCCGTCGGCGACGTAATGAGGAGCGCCGTCTTTTCCTTCTTGTTGATGCGATCGAGCATGTCCACTGCGAGCGGATGTGGATCACCGTGCGTCTTGGTGAGCTGCTCCTTGATGATCTGACGCGCCAGCTTGAAATCGCCGTAGTGAGCCGCGTGCTGGGCGTAGGCCAGGGACGTCCGCAGCGTGCGGCTGTCCTGACGGAACATCTTTTCGAATGCGGATCTCGCCACGGCCTTGCGGCCTGCAATATCGGCGATCAGTCCGCGGTGATAGCGCAGGTAGAATTGCGCCCAGTCGGGTTGCTTCGGAAGGTCGACAGCGGCGAGCGCACCGTCGGCATCGCCCGCAGCGAGACGACTCCAGCCGAGCGCGATGGCGCTCGTCAGCTCGCCGATCGGATTTTCCGACGCGGCTTTGAAATGATCTTCGGCCTTAACGTAGTCCGCGTTCTTGAAGGCCGTCACGCCCAACAGGAACTGCGACATACGATGTGACTTATGCGTTGCGGCGAGTTGCTCTGCGAGCGGTATCGCCTTCGGCCAGTCGGCCGACATCGTTTCCATTTGGAAGGCTTGATCGAGCAGCACTTCGTTTGTCGGATCGCGCGTGAGCGCACGCTCGTAAAACCCGGCGGCCTCGTCGGTATCTTGCGAGGCACGCGCGAAGCGTCCGGCGAGATAGTTGCCAAGCACCGATGTCGAAACTTCGTTCTGGTCGAAATCCTGGTCCTGCGAATATGCCGGAGCCTCGCTGAAGAACCCTGCAAACGTCATCAAAGCAGCGCAGAGTCCCAAACTCAGCAGACGCCCGAGGAGTCCCCGCATTGACATTTTCCTTGTTACCGGAGGCCGCTGCGATTCTTGAAAAGCCGAGCCTAGCAAATATGTTGAGCGTTTGGCGACACGCTTTACGTGACAAATAAGAAATGATCAGGTGATGTTAAGTTAGCACGCCCGCTGTTGCCCGATAATCCCCAAGGCGCGTTTGAACGGGGACAATTCTGGGTCCAGGCTTAATGCGCATGGGCTCTCACATCCCGGCATAATTGGGGCCGCCGCCGCCCTCGGGACAGACCCAGTTGATATTCTGGCTCGGGTCCTTGATATCGCAGGTTTTGCAGTGGACGCAGTTCTGCGCGTTGATCTGAAATTTCGCATCCCCTTTATCATCGCGCACGATCTCGTAAACGCCTGCCGGGCAATATCGCTGCGCCGGCTCGGCGTACAGAGGCAGATTGACCACGATGGGAATGCGGGGGTCCGCGAGCTTGAGGTGGACCGGCTGATCTTCCTCGTGATTGGTCGCTGAAAACGACAGATCCGTCAGCTTGTCGAAGGTCAATTTACCATCCGGTTTCGGATACACGATCGGCTTGAAATCTGCCGCCTTGCCAGTTGCTGCGGCGTCGGTCTTGCCGTGCTTCAGTGTGTACCCGAGGCCGACACCTGAAATGATGGTGTTGAGCCAAAGATCGATGCCGCCGAGTGCAACGCCGAGCGCTGTTCCAAATTTCGACCAATAGGGCTTCATGTTGCGAACGCGTTTCAAATCGCGTGCGATGTCACCGTCGCGAACTTCGCTTTCGTAGCTCGAGAGCTTATCGTGCGCGCGACCTGACGCCATCGCCTCGGAGGCCGCGTCCGCAGCCGCGATGCCCGACAATATCGCGTTGTGACTACCTTTGATGCGGGGAAGATTGACCATGCCGGCGGCACAGCCGAGGAGCGCCCCTCCAGGAAAGACGAGATCGGGCATCGACTGCCAGCCGCCTTCCGTGATGGCGCGCGCGCCGTAGCCGATGCGCTTCCCACCGTCGAAGACATCGCGGATGGCGGGATGCGTCTTGAAGCGCTGGAACTCGTCGTAAGGCGATAGATACGGGTTCGCGTAGTTCAGATGAATGACGAAGCCGACGGCGACGAGGTTATCGCCGTAGTGGTAGAGAAACGATCCGCCGCCGGTCCGATTGTCGAGCGGCCAGCCGAACGTGTGCTGAACCAAACCCGGCCGGTGCTTGGCGGGCGCGACTTGCCAGAGCTCTTTGAGGCCGATGCCGTACTTCTGCGGCTCGTGGCCCTTGGCGAGTTCGAAATGCCGGATGAGCCCCTTCGAGAGCGACCCTCGTGCTCCTTCCGCGATGAAGGTGTACTTGGCGCGCAGTTCCATACCTCGAACGAAATCGCTTTTCGGCTCACCGTCGCGGCCGATGCCCATATCGCCGGTGGCAATGCCGGCAACGGCGCCATCCTCGTCATAAAGCACTTCGGTTGCAGCGAAGCCGGGGTAGATTTCGACGCCAAGCTCTGTGGCCTGCTCGCCGAGCCATTTGCAGAGCGCGCCGAGGCTGACGATGTAATTGCCGTGGTTCTTCATCAACGGCGGCATCGGCCAGTTCGGCAGTCGAATGTCTCCCGCAGGCCCGAGAACGAGGAATTGATCTTCCGTCACGAGCGTGTCCACAGGGGCGCCACGGTCTTTCCAGTCCGGGATCAGGCGATTGAGGCCAACGGGATCGATGACTGCGCCAGAGAGGATATGAGCGCCAACTTCGGAGCCTTTCTCGACGACAACGACCGAGACTTCGGTGCCGGCCGCCGCGGCGTTCTGTTTCAGGCGAATGGCTGCCGCTAGGCCCGCCGGGCCCGCGCCGACGATCACCACGTCGAAGTCCATCGCCTCGCGGGCTGGCAATCCGGCTTCGTCCGCGGCCATCGTCATCCCCGATCCATGTGCTGAAAAACCATCAATTCCGATTAGGTCGCAGATTCCGAGGCGTCAAGTTGGGCAGATAGACAGCTAACATGAGATGGCGCGGAGTGCCGCCGCGTGCATTTGCGCTTCGGTACCTTTAATCTCACCGCCGATGACGAAAATGGCTTCCCAAGACGAAATGCTGGCACTGCTCAATTGGTTTCATGCCATGGGCGTCGATGCCGCGCTGGATGATGTCCCGCAGGATTGGCTGGCACGCGGTCCGCTGCCGCCAGGGGCCGGCTTTGCGTGGCCGAGCCGCGACGAGGTGTCCAGCGCCATCCCGTCGCTATCATCATCGGAACGCGGCGGGGCCTCGGCGTCAGCTGGTCACGGCGGATCGACGTCACCGCAGCCAAAATCGGCCGAGGCCGCGATGCGACCGCGAGCCATCACGCCGCTAGGGCCAAGCGACGCGGAAACGGGGGCCCGGCGAATTGCGCGCGAGGCCACCTCGCTCGAAGCGCTTGAAAACGCTCTTCGGAACTTCGATGGTTGCGGCCTTAAAACGACGGCGACGAAGCTCTGCTTCTACCGCGGGGCGCCTCAAGCGCCGCTGATGATCATTGGCGAGGCGCCGGGACGGGACGAAGATCTTGAGGGCAAACCCTTCGTGGGCCGGGCGGGAAAGCTGCTCGACAAGATGCTTGCAGCGATCGGTCTCAGCGAGGCGGACGTTCACATCACCAACATCGTCTATTGGCGCCCGCCAGGAAACCGCACGCCGACACCGCAGGAGGCGCTCGCATGCCGTCCGTTCCTCGAGCGACAGATTGAACTCGTCGCGCCCAAAATTCTTGTCGCGGTCGGGGGGGCGGCTGCGAAAGAGATATTCGGCGTTACCGAAGGCATCACGCGGCTAAGGGGCAAATGGCGCGAAGTGACGGTGGGCAATCGAAAGATCGCGGCGATTGCGACACTGCATCCGGCTTATCTGCTGCGCACGCCGGCTGCCAAGCACCTGTCGTGGGCCGACCTGTTGCAGATCAAATCCAGGCTTTGACCTGTCGCAGAAGTTCGTATTTGAAGCTTTCTTTACCTTGCGCGCGCTCCTTACCGCCGAGCGACCCAAATCCAAGAAATTCGATAAAATTTTATTCTTTTGCTTAAGCCGGCTTCGAAAGCGGCAGGCTTAGGATGAATACGGATTGATTGATCGAATTTATGATCGAGGTGGCCCCCAACAAGGGTCAAAAAAATGAATGTCGAACCCACATTCCGTGCTGATATATCTGCGCCCGACACGGCTCATGTACGTCCGCGAGACAGGACCCTATGAGCGAACAATCCCGAAAGCCTGGGAACGGCTCACCGCGTGGTTGAACGACAACGGCCTCTATGCGCCGATAGGGCGGGGCTATGGCCTGGCTCGCGACAATCCCGCAACCGTCACCGATCAGAATTGCCGTTACGACGCCTGCGTCGAGCTTGTGCCGGACCTCGAAGATCGCGCCATTCGCGATTTCGGCATCACAACGCTTCAAGGCGGAGCGTACGCTTGCCGTCGGCTCTCCGGCAGTTATGCTCGCATGCATTCCGTCGTCGCCAACGTTTACTCGGAGTTCAAAGCTCTTCCGGGCCTCGCCTTCGACGGCAACCGTCCCGTGGTTTCGATCTACATCGACAATCCCGATCGCTTTGCGGAAAACGAACTGCGCGCCGACATTTGCGTGCCCGTGATGGTCGTCGGCGACGTCGAATGTCCGACGGAAACTGCGATCGCCTGATTGCCGAGATGAGGCTCCGGCGCGCCATTCCTGACTAGACGGCTGAACCACGGCGCGCCAAAGTCGCCGAGGTAGCCAACGTGAGGATCCTCAATGGCCGGCATCGATGCCGCAAGCACGTTCATTCCGGTTTGCATCGCCATTCTGACGATTTCGGACACGCGCACCGCAGCCGAAGATAAATCGGGCAATCTGCTCGAGGCCATGATTGCCGAGGCGGGCCACACGCTTGCCGGCCGCAAGCTCGTCAGAGACGACGTGGATGCCATCAGAGGCACGATCCAAAGTTGGATCGACGATCGCGCCGTCGATTGCGTGATCACGACCGGGGGCACAGGCTTTACCGGCCGCGATGTGACACCCGAGGCCGTGAAGCCGCTCTTTGAAAAAGAAATCGAAGGTTTCGCGATCCTCTTTCACATGCTGTCTTACGGCAAGGTCGGAACGTCGACGATACAATCGCGCGCCTGTGCCGGCGTGGCGCGTGGAACCTATATCTTCTGCCTGCCCGGATCACCCGGCGCTTGCCGCGATGCCTGGGATGGAATCCTGAAGCTGCAGCTCGATGCCCGGCATCAGCCGTGCAACTTCGTCGAGATCATGCCCCGCCTCGAAGAGCACCGGAAAGGCTAGCGTGCCGTTTCCATTTTGCCGTCGACCCGCGCGATGAGGCTCATCGGAAGCCCGGCGCGATAAAGCGCCTGACACACCTGACTTCGCATCGACCTCAAAAGATAGCCGTCGCGCTTGTAGCGTTCGGCCGATATCACGGCGGTCGCGTCGAGCATGACGAGGCGATGCCGGCCGAGCCGCCGGACAAGATCGATGTCTTCCATCATCGGAAGGTTCTTGTAGCCGCCGACCGCATCAAAGAGTTGACGCGGGATCAGCAGTCCCTGGTCGCCGTAGGGCTTGCGCCAGATTTTGCAGCGCAGATGGATCAGCCCCTCGATGAGACGCGGTGCAAGGCCCGTATCGTCGAGCCGCAACGTGAACGCGCTGGCGGCCAACGCCCCCTCGCCGCAGTTGACTCTTTGCATGAAAGCCGTGGCGCTTCGCTCCCAGCCGTCTTCGAGAACCGTTCCGGCATTGAGAAAAAGAAGCCAGGGAAATCTTGCCCGCGCCGCGCCTTCAGCCAGCTGAGCACCGCGATCCCCGGCACTCTCGACGATGTCGGCGCCCGCGAGATCGGCCACTTTCGCCGTGCTTTCGGATGAGCCGTCGTCGACAACGATGACCTGCCGGACGATGCCGTCGATGGCCGGCGGGATCAGCGCCGCCAACGTAGCAGCGAGCGGGCGTGCGGCATTGCGAGCTGAAATAACAACCGAAATCATGTTGACGTCGTGCCACGGCCAAACAACAGGGGCAATGGCTGCCAGCCACCGCGCGATTTGTTCTTTATTTGTTCTGGTGCTTGTGTTAGATACCGGGCTTGGTTCCGAACGATGGGTTTGTTCATTCATGACCACCGCTCGCCAGACGAAAGCACAGCCATCCGGAGATCATGTCGTCGACGGCGAACGCCGTCGCGGCCGGGGGGCGCGGTCGAACCAAACAGGGCGCTTCGAAGCCGACGTCCATGAAGCCTTCGACGACGGCTGGGAAAGTCTCGGTTTGCTGGAGGCCTTTAAGACGGAAGTTTTCGAGGACACCGCCAAGTCGATCATCGCGCGCAACGACAGTCCCGACATCTCGTTCGACCGCTCGATCAACCCCTACCGCGGCTGCGAGCACGGCTGCATCTATTGCTACGCACGCCCGAGCCATTGCTATCTCGGGCATTCGGCGGGGCTCGATTTCGAAACCAAACTCTACGCCAAGTCCAATGCTGCGACGCTGTTGGCAAAGGAACTCGCCAAGCCCGGCTACAAGCCGCAGACGATCGCGCTTGGGGCAAATACCGATCCTTATCAACCGATCGAACGGGAGCGGCGCATCACGCGATCGATCCTCGAAGTGCTGGCGCAAACGAACCATCCCGTCGGCATCATCACCAAATCGGCGCTGGTTGCGCGCGACATCGACATTCTGCAGCCGATGGCCGAGAGAGGCATCGCCAAGGTCGCGGTGTCGATCACCAGTCTTGATCGCAGAGTTGCCCGCGCCATGGAGCCGCGTGCCGCGACGCCGCCCAGACGTCTCGACACGGTGCGGCGACTGAGCGAAGCGGGAATTCCGGTGACCGTCATGGTGGCGCCGATCATCCCCGGCCTGACGGACCACGAGATCGAACCGATCCTCGAAGCCGCCCGCGATGCGGGGGCCCGCGACGCCGGTTACGTGCTGCTGCGCCTACCGCTCGAGATCAAGGACCTCTTTCGCGAGTGGCTGCGCGAAGAGTTTCCGGACCGAGCCGAGCGGGTGATTTCGCTTCTGCAATCCATGCATGGCGGCCGCGATTACGTGGCGCAATTCGGCATACGCCAGCGCGGCACCGGGCCATACGCCAGCCAAATCGCGATGCGGTTCAAGCTCGCGAAAAAGCGGCTCGGCCTTGGAAAAGGGCGCGTCGCATTGCGCAACGATCTCTTCAGAAAGCCGAACAGCCGGGGAGAACAGCTTGAGCTGCTTTGACAGCGACGGGGCCCGGATGCTCAATCCGGCGCATGAGGATTGCAGATTCGCGCATCAAGCCGACGTTCGAGCTCGAAGCGGCAGAACATCAGCTCGGCTCCAGGCCAATCGCCGGCGTCGATGAAGCCGGCCGCGGCCCGTGGGCCGGTCCTGTCGTCGCGGCGGCGGTGATCCTCGACCCGGACCGCATTCCCGCCAACATCGACGACAGCAAGGTGCTCGACGAAGATTCGCGAGCCTATCTCTACAAGCGCATCATGAAGGTCGCGATCGTCGCCGTGGGGATAGCCGACGTCAATCGCATCGATCGCGACAACATTCTCGGCGCAACGCTGTGGGCGATGACCCAAGCCGTGTCGCAACTCGCGGATGAACCAAAACTCGTCCTCGTCGACGGCAACCGCGCGCCACGGCTTTCGATGTCGTCGCGCACCATCGTCAAGGGTGACGCCAAGTGCCTGTCGATTGCGGCAGCCTCGATCATTGCGAAGGTAACGCGCGACCGGCTGATGATGGAATTGGCGCGCGATTATCCGGGCTACGGTTTCGAGCGTCACAAAGGGTACGGCACGCCGGAGCATCAAGCCGCGATCAACAAGCTCGGCGTTTCGATCCTTCACCGGCGTTCGTTCAGGCCGGTACAGCTGGCGCTCGGCCTCGTCTAACCCGCTCTTTTGCCGTTGCACCAAAACGCTGACGGCCCGCATGCCGAGTTGCACATCGAATCAAAAATATAAATATTTGCCGCCCTTCTGCGCATATCCAAACGCGCTTTGCATCATGTACAAAGATCGTCGGCTCGTCGCGCATGTGTTCGCGGTGATGAAGCCGATGTGATCGTAGCGTAAGCAGGTAGAGTTCATGGTATTGCGTCGTGGCAAGGGCCGCTCGGAGAGCGGGGAAATTCTTATCGGTGACTGCATCGGAGAGCTGAAGAAGCTTCCGAACGCCAGCGTCGATCTCGTCTTCGCCGACCCACCCTACAATCTGCAGCTTGCCGGCGATCTGATGCGGCCGAACAATACCAAAGTCGACGGCGTCGACGATGCCTGGGACAAGTTCCACGACTTTGCCGAATACGATGCGTTCTGCCACGCCTGGCTCGCCGAATGCCGGCGCGTTCTGAAACCGGACGGGGCCATCTGGGTCATCGGCTCGTATCACAACATCTTCCGGCTCGGCGTCGCGATTCAGGATCTGGGCTTCTGGATTCAAAATGACGTCGTCTGGCGCAAAGTGAATCCGATGCCGAATTTCCGCGGCAAGCGTTTCACCAACGCGCATGAGACGATGATCTGGGCCGGACGCGATCGCAAATCGCGCGTGACGTTCAACTACGAGAGCCTCAAAGCCTCGAACGACGATCTGCAGATGCGTTCCGACTGGCTGTTTCCGATTTGCTCGGGGCCCGAGCGGTTGAAGGACGACGGCGGCCGCAAGGCGCATCCGACGCAGAAGCCCGAAGCACTCCTACATCGCATCCTAATTGCCTCGACGAAACCCGGCGACATCGTGCTCGATCCATTCTTCGGCACCGGCACGACGGGTGCCGTCGCCAAACGGCTCGGGCGGAAATTTATCGGTATCGAACGCGACACCGACTACGCGCGCGCCGCAGCCGAACGTATCGAAAAGGTCCGCCCGTTGGACCTCGATGCCATCGAGACACTTCCCTCGAAGCGCAGCGAACCACGCATTCCGTTCGGCCAGATTTTGGAACTCGGCATCATCGAAGCCGGACAGAAGCTGTTCGACGTGCGCCGAAAAGTACGCGCCGAAGTGCGCGCTGACGGAACGCTTGCGTGCGCCGGTCAACACGCGTCTATCCATCGCCTAGGTGCTCTGTTGCAGGGCAAGCCCGCGTGCAACGGTTGGACGTACTGGCACTTCGAAGCCGAGGGCAAATTGAAGCCGATTGATGTTTTACGCTCCGAAGCCAAACGTCAGCTCGGGCTCAGCCGGCCGATCGTGCTGGAAGCCGCGGAATAAAACTTTTCCCACTCCACGGCCGGGCTTGACCCGACCATTCAGGGCTAAGGCAATATATGCTGCCGCGTTGCCCTGGATGGCCACCTCGGAGGGCGGCCATGACGTGTTTGATGGAGGCTTACCGGTTGCCGTCCAGCCCGTGCGCGATGACCTTCCTCATCAGGCTCGGGAGAGCTTGAGCATGCAGGTCGCGCCGGTCGACCCAGCGGCAGCGCTCCTGTTCGGCCCATAGCGTGAAGCTCGCATCGACCGGCACCAGCGCGCGATAAACGCTCAGCTCGAGTCGGAAGTGCGTGAACACATGCACAACCGTGCCCGCCACCGGCAACCAGGACGTTGTGACCGGCGCCGAACGCAACGCTTCCTTCTTCGCCGGTAACGCATCGAGCCAGGGTGTCGAAGGAATCTCGAGCATGCCGCCGAGCAATCCCGCCTCGGCGCGCTGGCGAAGTAGAACCGCGCCGTCTTCTCTCTGGACGAGAAATGCGATGCCGTAGCGCGACGGCCGTGCCAGCTTCTTGGCTTTGACTGGCAGGACGTCAGCGAGCCCGCGGGCGTTGGCGGCGCAGTCCTGCTGCAACGGACAGACGAGGCAAGACGGGTTCTTCGGTGTGCAGATTTCGGCGCCTAGATCCATCATTGCCTGGGCGAAGTCACCGGCGCGGCGGCTTGGCGTCAGCGTCGCGGCCAGACGGCGGATTTCGGATTTGGCGGCGGGCAGCGGCTGGCGAACTGCGAAAAGCCGCGACACGACACGCTCGACATTGCCGTCAACAGGCGTTGCCTTTTCGCCAAACGCGATGGCCGTAATGGCGGCTGCCGTATAGGGGCCGATGCCCGGCAGTTCGAGAAGTTCCTTCTCTGCTCTCGGAAAGGCGCCGCCAAAGTCGCGCACGACGGCATCGGCGCAGGCCTTGAGATTGCGGGCGCGGGAGTAATAGCCGAGCCCCGCCCACAACTGCAGGACCTCTTCCAGCGGCGCAGCGGCGAGCGTTACGACCGTCGGCCATCGGGCCACAAATCGTTCGAAGTAGGGGACGACGGCCTTGACGGTCGTTTGCTGCAGCATGATTTCTGACAGCCAGACGCGATAAGGATCGGCTTTCTTGCGCGGGCCATAGCGCCAGGGCAGATCGCGGCGTTCGGCTTCGTACCACGCCAGCAGCGCCCGCACGGTCTCGGGACCCGCGGGCCGCAACGGCAATTGCGCTTGTCTTTTTTGAACCGCGCCCATGCGTCCGCTCATCTCCGGTTGCGCGGGACTTCCGAATCGCATCGACAATGGTAGACAACTTGTACGTCGCCACAAGCCAACACGAGACACAGCACCCCTTGGCAAATCGCGAACCCACAGCGCCGGCGCGGCCGTTGCCGCCAGACAGGCGGCAGGGCAAAGGCCATTTCGCGCGCGCCGTCGGGGCTTTCGTGCCGAAGGTAACAGCCGCGGCCTTCGAAAGGTTTGGGTTCCACAGCGCCGAGATCATGACATCGTGGGAAACGATAGTCGGCGCCGATCTGGCGCGCCTGACGCGGCCTGAGGCAATCAAGTGGCCGCGCGGTTCGAAAGCTCGGACGGATGCTTCGGGCGATGGGACGGCATCCGCGGGCGCGACCCTCGTCATTGCGTGTGATCCGGCATTCGCACTCGAAATTTCATACCGCACGCAGGATATCGTCGACCGGATAAACCGCTATTTCGGCTACCGGGCAATTGCACAGCTGCGCGTTGTCCAGGTGCCCGGAACGGCGGAGGTGGCAGCGGGTGCGACCACACGGCAGAGCCCCGGACCGCGTCCCGTGCGCGCCGCGACCGATAAGCTAGACCTGACGGCAGCGCTCGATGAACTTGGGCACAGTATCGCAAGTGCCACCTAGACGCCTTGAACCGGCCGGCTGACCCAAAATTACCACACGTTCAGTTGCTATTCAGCGCGCTTTCGGCTTATTCGGGCGGCAAAACCATGCTAGGCGGCGTGCACTATACGGTTCAGCCCGTGGAGGCGCCCGAAAGGAGCCAGGACCTTGTTTGATCTCAGAAATGTTTTTGTAGGCTTTTCCTGGTCGCGCCGGGCCGCGCTGCTCAGCGTTGCAGCCACGGCCGCCGTCGCGGGATTTGCAATCGTCGCCGCACAGCCGAGCCTTGCACAGGAGAAAGGCCCCGCCGAAGTTCCGGTCGCGGAGCTGATGAAGGCAACCGATCTCCCCGAAATCAGCCTCGGTCCGACGGACGCGAAGGTGACCGTCGTCGAATACGGATCAATGACGTGCGGGCACTGCGCTCACTTTACCAACAACGTCTTTCCCGACTTCAAGAAGAAGTACATCGACAGCGGCAAGGTCCGTTACATTTTCCGCGAATTCCCACTCGATAATCTCGCCTCCGCCGCATCGATGCTGGCGCGCTGCGCGGGCGGCGACAAGACGCTTCCTTTGATCGAGACCTTCTACGCGAAACAGGCCGACTGGGCTTTCGTGCAGGGCAATCCCGTGCCGAAGCTGTTCGACATAGCGAAGCAGGCCGGATTTACGCAGGAAAGCTTCGATAAGTGCCTGACCGACCAGAAGTTGTTGGACCAGATCACCGCTGCCCGGACGCGCGCCAGCGACACGTTCGGCGTCAGTGCCACTCCGACGTTTTTCATCAACGGCAAGCGCCTGACAGAAGCGCCTACGATTGAATCGTTCGATAAGGTGATCGGCCCACTGCTGGCGGCGAAGTAACCGGACATCGTGATGCAATTCATGCGCTTATTGGGCCGTGTCGTGGTCGTCGGCATCGCGGCGACGCTGGCCTCATGCAGCGCGAACAACCTGCCGGTGCTGACGGCAAGCGTGACCGCCGATAACTCCGCCTCGGGCGCGGCCTATCCGTCGATCGGAGCCGCCAAGGCCGAGGGCATGCCGTCGCCGTTCGCCGACACCGCCGCAACGAACTCGGGCGGTCGCGAAGTCATCAAAAACCCGACCATTGCCGATATCATGGCGCCCAGTCCGCTGCCCGAAATGAGCTGGGGCAGGCCGGACGCTCCCGTCACGATCGTGCAATACGCCTCGATGACCTGCCCGCATTGCCGGAATTTTCACAAGGTTACATACCCGGAACTGAAGCGACGCTTCATCGATACCGGCAAAGTCCGCTACATCCTGCGCGAATTTCCGATCGGCAAGACCTCCGGCAACGCCACGATTGCGCTCAGATGCGCGCCGCCCGACAAATATCTCGAACTCTATGGGAAGTTCATGGAGCAACAGCCGCAATGGGTGTCGCTGGAAGTGCGCCCCGATGCGATCTTCGCCGTAGCGCGACAGGTGGGGATGACGCGCGCTCAGTTTGACGCCTGCTTGCAGAATCAAGGCATGATCGAGAATCTCAAGTGGGTGAAGGATCGCGGGCGCAAGCTCGGTATCGTCGGAACGCCGAACTTTTTCATTGGCGACAAGCTCATCAAGAAAGAGCTGACGATTGCCGAGATCGCCGACTATGTCGAGCAGGGCGGCACGCCGACCGCAGCGGCTAGTCCGTAGCGCCGCGCTCGCAACGGTCCTGAGCCACCAAGAGCAGGCATCGAGGACTTCGACACGACATGAAAATCACGCGGCTCAGACTTTTGGGGTTCAAATCCTTTGTCGATCCGACCGAACTCGTCGTCGAGCCGGGCCTGACGGGGGTCGTCGGTCCGAACGGCTGCGGTAAGTCGAACCTGCTCGAAGCGCTCCGCTGGGTGATGGGCGAATCCTCGCACAAGTCGATGCGTGCGGCAGCTATGGACGACGTGATCTTTTCCGGCACGACGGCGCGGCCCGAACGCGGCAGCGCCGAAGTCACGATGTTCCTCGACAACAGCGAGCGACGGGCGCCGGCTGAATTCAACGACAACGACGTTCTTGAAGTGACGCGCCGCATCGAGCGCGAAGCGGGCTCCGCGTACCGTATCAATGGCCGGGAAGTGCGGGCGCGCGACGTCAAGGTTTTGTTCGAAGATGCGGCGACTGGGGCGCGCTCGCCGGCGCTCGTCAGGCAGGGACAGATCGGCGAACTCGTCAACGCCAAGCCGGAACAGCGCCGCCGTATCCTCGAAGACGCAGCCGGCATCGCGGGACTGCATACGCGCCGCCACGAAGCCGAACTGAGACTCAAGGCCGCCGAAGCCAACGTCGAGCGGTTAAGCGATGTCGTCGGTCAGCTTCAATCGCAATCTGAATCGCTCAAGCGGCAGGCACGGCAGGCGCGCCGCTACAAGGAGATTTCGAGCGAAATCCGTCAGAACGAAGCGCTTGCGATGCACCTCGGATGGCAGGACGCGCAGCAAAGTGTCGAGCAGGAAGAGGCGCAGCTGACGGACGCGATGATGCGTCTTGGATCGGCGACGGAAGGCGAAGCAAAGGCTTTCAACGAGGAATTGCGGCTCGCCGAAGGTTTGCCGCCACTTCGCGAGGCGGAAGCGTCGAAGGCCGCGGCGCTCGCCCGGCTCAAGATCGAGCAGGAAAATCTCGATCGCGAGGCGGAGCGTGCGGCCGAACGGGCCCGAGAACTTCAAGCCCGAGCCAAGCAACTCGACGCCGATCTCTTGCGTGAAACCGGTTTCGTCCGTGAAGCCAAGGAAACGCTGGTTCACCTCGAAGCCGATCTCGCGGCCATCAAGGAGGCCGAACTCAAGGCCGTCGACGAGGAAGCCGGGGAACGCAGCGAACTCGAACGTGCCGAAGCCCGCCGCGTAGAGACCGACGCGCATTTCGCCGAGATCACGCACCGTGCGGCCGAAGTGCGCGCCAAGCTCCGGAGCCTCGAAGCCGCGCTTGCCGAACGCAAGGATCTCGTCGCGACGATGACCCGGCAGGTCGCGTCACTCGATGCGCAAATCCAAGACATCACGTCGAAGGCGCCCGACCATGCACAGCTGAGCGACATTTCCGAGCGCGGCCACGCGCTTGCTCAGGAAATCACCGATATCGAGGCAGAGACGCTGGCCGCCGAAGAGGCGGTCAGGATGGCACAGGCGCAAGCCAGAACCCGTCACGACGAAGCACAGCGTATCCGTCTTGCTGCCAACGCTTTCTCCACCGAACGCGAGACGATCGCCAAGCTGTTGGCGAGAGCCGACGAAGGCGCTTACCCGCCGGCCGTCGATCACATCCGCGTCTCGCCGGGCTACGAAACGGCGCTCGGCGCCGCACTGGGAGATGATCTCGAAGCGCCGCTGGCGCCGGAGGCGAGCGTCCACTGGCGCCACCTCGACCTTCCTGCTGAGGACCATGCGCTGCCTGCCGATGCCGAACCGCTTGGGATGCACGTCGAGGCGCCGCAGGAGCTGACGCGACGGCTGCGCCAGATCGGCGTCGTGAGGCGGGCCGAAGGTTCGCGCCTGCAACCGCATTTGAAACCGGGCCAGCGGCTGGTGTCGCGTGAAGGCGATCTTTGGCGTTGGGACGGCTTCGTCGCCGCGGCAGGCGGTGTGACGCCGGCTGCTCAGCGCTTAGCGCATAAGAACCGCCTTCTGGAACTGGACCGCCGGGCGCAGGCCGTTCTCAACGAGGCCAAGGATACGATCGACGCCGAACGTGCCGCTGCCGAAGCGGCCCAGAAGGCCGAAGCGGAAGAGCGGCGGCTTCGCCAACTGTGGCGCGAGCGGCAAAACGAGCTGGCACAGATCCGGCAGCAACTGACGTCGCTGGAAAAGTTGCAGCGCGAAAGCGAGACGCGACTGGCCGGCGTCTCAGCGCAACGGTCGCGAGCCGATGAAGATTTGACCAATGCTCAGGCGCGGCACGTCGAGATCGAAGCGCACATCGTCACGATGAGCAAGGGCGAGGATCTCGAACCGCAGCTCAAAACCGCGCAGGCCGACGCCGAGCGAGCCCGCCGCGCGGTTTCGGATTCGCGCGTTCGCCTCGGCAGTATCGAGCGCGACAGGCAAATCCGCGCCGAGCGTATCCGCCACGTCATCGCCGATATCGCACGCTGGCAAAGCCGGCAGGCCAGCGCCGAGCAACAGATTGGTTCCCTCGACGCCCGCCTCGGCGAGGCGCGCAGTGAAATTGACGCCAACGCCGATCTGCCTGATCGGATCGCGGCTCAGCGCAACGCCTTGCTGTCGGCACTTTCGCGCGCCGACGAGGAACGTCGCAGCGCCGCCGATATGCTGAACTCCGCAGAGACGGCCATGCGGGCGGCGTCAGAAGCGTTGCGTGCCATTCAAGCGGATGTTTCGAACGCGCGGGAAGCCAACGCCAGGATCGAGACGCGGCTGGAGAATGCGCGGCAGCGCCGGCAGGAGGCTGCGAGACACATTCGTGAGACGTTCGAAGTTGCGCCGGAGGATTGCCTTGCGATTGCGGCATTATCCGACACTACATCGATGCTGCCGCTGGCAGATGTCGAAAAGCAGTTGTCGCGGCTCAAAGCCGATCGCGAACGCTTGGGCGGCGTCAATCTGCAAGCCGACGAAGACCTCGTCGAAGTTTCAAAACAACTCGAAAACCTCATCGCCGAGCGCGACGATCTCGAGCAAGGCATCGCGAAGCTGCGTAGCGCCATCCAGCAACTCAACAAGGAAGGCAAGGCGCGGCTCGACGAGGCTTTCACGATCGTCAACGGTCATTTCGAACGGCTATTCACGCATTTGTTCGGCGGCGGCGAAGCGCGTCTCGAAATGATCGAGAGCCCGGAAGATCCGCTGGAAGGCGGCCTCGAAATCATCGCCAAGCCGCCCGGCAAGAAGCCGGCAACGCTGTCGCTGCTTTCGGGCGGGGAACAGACGTTAACGGCGCTATCGCTGATCTTTGCCGTGTTCCTGACGAACCCGTCACCGATCTGCGTTCTGGACGAGGTCGACGCTCCACTTGACGATGCCAACGTCGACCGCTTCTGCAGGCTGATGGAGCAAATGGCCAGCGAGACGGCGACGCGCTTCCTCGTCATTACGCACCACCCGATGACGATGGCCCGCATGAACCGGCTGTTCGGTGTGACGATGGCCGAAAAAGGCGTCTCGCAGCTCGTTTCGGTCGACCTGCAGACGGCACAGAGCTTCCGCGAGGCTAGCTAACGTTACCGGTCTGGAAGGCGCTCCCAGCCCCTTTCCACTAGGGGGAACCTATCGTCAACAGCGCGCGTTTTCCTTGTCTGGAGAAGGAGATCGCCCGTGAAACAGCAACACTATTCTCCCACACGTGGGGAGGTTCTCGAACCTACCGACGCGCGGCAGGCGAACTCTCAGAAAGCCAACCTGCGCGTGTTGATATTTTCAACAAGTCTGATCGTCCTGGTCTTCGCAGGGTTCGTGTTGGCCTTCCTTTATGCGACGCCTGCGCCGATGGACGGCTCGTTGCAGGAGGGTGCCCAATCGGGACAAGCCACCGGCGTTCCCCCGGCAGCGAAGCCATTGCCATCGACGACAGCACCGGAAAATCCCGGAAAGGCCGTGCAGCCATAAGTGCTGCGGCCTGACCCTGGCGAAACAATCGTAGCTGAATCGCGCGCGGCCCCTGGATATGCGCCGTTTCGCCATACCCCGACGGCTGACACGCCGCTGCCCAATTCCTTGACACCCCTAAACCCCCTATCTATGGTCCGCGCCGTCGATCTCCCGCAGCGGCTGGATTTCCGCGTATTCTGGATGGCTTGAACCATGTCAGCCAATGGCAAGGATCATTCGTCCGGGGATGGCAGAATTAGCCCTGAAGACCGCGAAGCCATCCGCCAACGGTCGGCGGAAATCGGCCAGAAGCTCGATGCACTCAAGTTGCGGCGAGCACCTGCCGGCGGATCGCCAGTCAAGACGTCTCAGTCCGCCTTTGGACCAGCCTTCAAGTTCGCGGGCGAGTTGGTCGTCGGGGTGGTTGTCGGAGGCGGCCTGGGTTGGGCGCTCGACAAGCAGTTCGGGACGGCACCTTGGTTGATGATCGTGCTGTTCATCCTCGGGTTTGCGGCGGGCCTTCTAAACGTCGTTCGCTCCGCCCAGCAGGCGCAAGCACAAAACGAGCCGCTGCAAAGAGCGGCGCCGTCGGTCGCCGATGACGACGACGAATGAGACGGAGGGGATAGATCGTGGCTACCGCAGGCATCGAGGGCGCTGTCCATCACGAAGGACCGATGGTCCAGTTCGAGATTCACAAGATCTTTTCTCTCAATCTCTTTGGGTACGATGTCTCGTTCACGAACTCGTCGCTAATGATGATCGTGTCGCTGGTGCTCATTTGCGGCTTCATGATTTTGGCGATGAACGGCCGCTCGCTCGTTCCCTCACGCGTCCAGTCCATGGCCGAGATCGTCTACGAGTACGTTGCCGGCATGGTGACGGAAAACCTCGGCCAAGACGGCATGAAGTTTTTCCCCTGGGTATTCTCGATCTTCATCTTCGTCTTAGTGCTCAATTTCATCGGCTTGATCCCGGGCAACTTCACGGTCACGAGCCACATCATCGTGACATTCGCGCTGGCCGCGATGGTTTGGATCGTCGCGACGATGGTCGGCTTCTGGAAGCACGGCCTCGGTTATCTGAGGCTTTTCGTGCCTGAGGGCGTGCCTTTCTGGCTGATGCCGATCATCATTCCGATCGAGCTCATTTCCTATTTCATCCGTCCGATCAGCCACTCGGTGCGTCTGTTCGCCAACATGATGGCGGGGCACACGATGCTCGAAGTGTTCGCGACCTTTGCCGTTGTGTTGCCCTGGTGGGGCAAGATCGCACCGACGGGCTTCATGGTGGCGTTCACTGGTCTCGAGGTTCTCGTGGCATTCCTACAAGCACTGATTTTCGCAGTCCTGACCTGCATTTACCTGAACGACGCCGTCAACATGCACCATTAATCCAACGTTCCTGAGAAGGGACGAGATTTTCGACGTAAGAGCAAACGCAAAGGGAGACTTTCGAAATGGAACTTCAAGCAGCCAAGATGATTGGCGCAGGCCTCGCATGCAGCGCGCTCATCGGCGCCGGAGTCGGCATCGGCAACATCTTCGGCAGCTATCTGTCGGGTGCCATGCGCAATCCGTCGGCGGCACCTGGCCAATTCACGAACCTTTTGATCGGCTTCGCGCTTGCCGAAGCGACCGGCCTTTTTGGACTTCTGATCGCACTCATCATCCTCTACGGTTGAGACTGGGCGCAGCCGATTAACCGGAGGCGACTATGTTTGCCGGCATGACACTACTGCTTGCGGTTACGGCGGAGGCGGCTGAAGAAGCCGCCAAATCCGAAGGCCTGCCGCAGCTCAATCCAGACCACTTCACCCCGCAGCTTTTTTGGCTGGCGGTGACGTTCCTGATCCTGCTTTTCGTCATGCAGAAGATCGCATTGCCGCGCGTCGGTGAGGTGATCGAGGAGCGCCGCGATCGGATCAAACGCGATATCGACGCGGCAACCCGCCTCAAGATCGATACCGACAGGGCGCTCGCCGACTACGAGAAGGCTCTCGCGGATGCGCGTTCCAATGCCTCCGGTATCGCGAAGGAGACGCGGGACTCGCTCGCCGCGGAGACCGATGCCGAACGCCACCGGGTCGACGCGCAGATCGCCGCCAAATTGCAAGGCGCCGATGCACGTATCGCCCAGACGAAGTCGAAGGCCGTGACGGCGATCGGCGATATCGCGGCCGATACCGCGCGTGCGGTGGTCGCGAAACTCATTGGGCAGGACATTTCGCCCGACGAGGTGAAGAAGGTGCTGCGTCCGGCTCCGGGCGAGTGAGGATTGAGCATGTTCAACCCGAATGATCCGCTTTTCTGGGTTCTGGTCGCCTTTCTGGCGTTCGTGGGCCTGTTGATCTACTACCGCGTGCCCACGTCGGTCGGCAAAATGCTCGACGACCGGGCCGACGTCATTCGCAAGGAACTCGATGAAGCGCGCAAGCTCCGCGAGGATGCCCAATCGCTTCTGGCCGACTATCAGCGCAAGGCCCGCGAAGCCGACGCCGAAGCGCAGACGATCATCGAACAGGCGAAGCGAGAAGCGGAGCTGCTGGCTGTTGACGCGCGCAAGGCGCTCGCCGAGAGCCTAGAACGCCGGTCGAAGATTGCTGAAGAAAAGATCGCGCGCGCCGAAGCTCAGGCGCTAAGCGAGGTCCGCGCTACCGCCGTCGAGACCGCACTTACAGCGGCGCGGGAACTTTTGAAGACACGTGCTGGCGGTGCTACCGGCGACACGCTGATTTCGCAGTCGATCTCAGATCTCAGGGGCAAGCTCAACTAACTCGGGCGTACTCTGGAAACAACAAAGCCACGCTCGCGCGTGGCTTTTTTTATACGAGCTTCATATGCCGGCGAGTGGCCTTAGCAATCAACCGGAGCCGGATGCTTTGCTGTTAAATCCGACGACAAGTTCAAATTCTCCGGGCCGCGATCCTTCGGGGATCGGGAACGTTATCGTACGAACGGTCGAGAAGTAGGCGATCGGTTTATCCTGTCCGACATCGACGTCGACCTTGACGTTATCTGAGGCGATCGTAGCGCGCTTGGAGTCATTTACTGCGACGGTGACCGGCAGCGAAATATTCCCGGGCTTGCCTTTCGGTCCGAGCAGCACCCGGCCCGAGAATCCATATTTCACGACGACACGGCCGGGCTCCACCTGGCACTCGCGTGCCGTCTTCGTAATCTCGCCGCGTTGGGTGACGGACATCCCGTCGCCGACGTGGCCTTCTTCATAGAAGGTGATGTAGTTGTCGTGCGGCGCCACGATGAAACGAGGACAGCCGGCTGCCACCTCACCAACGCTCGTACTACCGGTCGCATTCGGATCGGAGGTCTTGGCTGCGGCGAGAAGTTGATCTTCGGAGACGGAAGACACTTCGGTGTTCTGGGAAGAGCCGCCGAACATTCCGCCGCCGATGCCGGACGTCAGCGACGACATTCCGCAGCCACCGAGCGCGCTGACGGAGAAACTGAGGGAAATGAACAGCAGAGCACGAGCCGGCGCAACGGGGCATCCGCGCGAAGCAGACGCATCCTCTCTGCGAGGACGCCTGTAACCCGAATTGACCAACACCATCCCCCGAGTTTGTGAGTCTCGGCCCCTTGTATTGTCCGAAAAGGACCGTAGCATCCGAAGCCGCCGGCATCCAACCGCATTTTCAGACGCGACGGATGAGTATAAAGAACTGCGCTCGTCCATAGTTGGCCTTAACCAAACGAAGTGACCGTGCCGAAGCCACCCCTAAAAATTCTGCTTGCTGCGCCTCGCGGTTTCTGTGCCGGCGTCGATCGCGCGATTCAAATCGTAGAACAGGCTTTGACCAAATTCGGCGCTCCCGTCTACGTCCGTCATGAAATCGTGCACAACCGTTATGTTGTTGATTCCCTGAGGGCGAAAGGCGCCGTTTTTGTGAACGAGCTGGACGAAATTCCGGATACGACTCAACCCGTGATCTTTTCAGCACACGGCGTCGCCAAAGCCATTCCGGCCAGCGCCCGCGGCCGCAATATGTTCATCGTCGATGCAACGTGCCCGCTGGTGTCGAAGGTTCACATGGAGGTTGCCCGCCACCACGAGCAGGGCCGCGAGATCGTTCTCGTCGGGCACCGCGGCCACCCCGAAGTCGTCGGCACCTTAGGGCAGCTTCCGGACGGTGCCATTCATCTGATCGAATCAGCTGACGAGGCACGATCGTTTTTGCCTCGCGACGCAACCAATCTCGCCTACGTGACGCAGACGACCCTGTCGCTCGACGACACTGCCGAAATCGTCGAAATCCTGAAGGCGCGATTCCCGGGGATCAACGGCCCGGTGAAAGAAGATATCTGCTACGCGACGACTAACCGCCAGAACGCGGTGAAGGCGATCGCGACACGCATCGACGGACTGATCGTCGTCGGCGGCCCCAAAAGCTCCAATTCCTTGCGCCTCGTCGAGGTCGCCGAGCGCGCCGGATGTCAATTCTCCGTACTGGTCGAGCGTGCTGCCGACATTCCCTGGGCGAAGCTTGAAGGCGCCAAGGCGATCGGCATCACCGCTGGGGCCTCGGCTCCGGAAGTCATCGTCGAAGAAGTAGTCGAGGCCTTTCGTCAACGCTACGACGTGTCCATCGACGTAGTGACGACGCTCGAAGAGCGGGTGATCTTCAACATTCCGCGTGAGGTTAGGCTTGCGCGCGCCCCGGCCGAGCAGCATTAAAGCTGCATTCGACGCGCGGAGGCGGCATGGCGGTCTATACAGAAGTCAGCGACGAGGAGCTTGCGCGCTTCATAGACGCTTATGGGCTCGGCGAACTTCTGTCGTACAAGGGAATTGCCGAGGGCGTCGAGAACACGAACTATCTCGTGCACACGACGAAGGGCACGTTCATCCTGACGATCTATGAGAAGCGCGTCGATCCCGACGATCTGCCATTTTTTCTCGGGCTCATGGAGCACCTCTCGGCGCGCGGCGTCACGTGCCCCCTACCGGTGCGCGACGCCAAGGGGGACATTCTCAACGTGCTTGCCGGCCGGCATGCCGCGCTCATCACGTTCCTCGAAGGCATGTGGCCAAAGCGGCCGAAAGTTGCGCACTGCCTTGAACTCGGAAAAGCGCTGGCGCGCATGCACGTTGCGGGACAGGGCTTTCCGCTTCGACGCGTCAACGCGCTCGGCCTACAGGGGTGGCGGCCGCTTTTCGATGAGTTTGCCCCCCGTGCCGAGGAGATCATGCCGGGACTGAGGGACCTTATCAGCACCGAGCTGAAGTTCCTCGAATCGTCCTGGCCGGATCGATTACCTCAAGGCGTCATCCACGCAGACCTCTTTCCCGACAACGTCTTCTTCATCGGTGAAAAACTTTCCGGTTTGATCGACTTTTATTTCGCTTGCAACGACGCGCTCGCCTACGACATCGCCATATGTCTCAACGCCTGGTGCTTCGAGCCGAATTTCGATTTCAACGCCACCAAGGGGCGGGCGCTTCTCATGGGCTACGATAGCGTGCGCCGTCTCAGCTCAGAGGAGCGCGACGCCATGCCGATCCTTGCCCGCGGGGCAGCGATGCGCTTCCTGCTGACGCGCAGTTTCGACTGGCTGAATACGCCGAAGGATGCACTTGTCGCCCGCAAAGATCCCTTCGACTACGTGCGCCGCCTGCGCTTCCACAAATCTGTTGCATCGATCGCCGGCTATGGCTGCGAGTTGGCGCGATGAGTACACCGTTGCCGAAAATTCTGATCTATAGCGACGGCGCCTGCTCCGGCAATCCGGGGCCTGGAGGCTGGGGTGCGATCCTGATATCGGGAGACCATCGCAAAGAGATCAGCGGGGGCGAAGCGCTGACGACCAACAATCGCATGGAGTTGCTGGCCGCGATCTCGGCGCTCGAAGCCTTGAAGAAGCGCAGCGATGTCGAACTGTGGACCGACAGCGCCTACGTGCGGAACGGCATCACGGCCTGGATACACGGTTGGAAAAAGAATGGTTGGCGGACGGCCGACAAGAAGCCCGTTAAGAACGCCGAACTCTGGCAGAAGCTCGACGCTCTTCGCGACAAGCATCAGGTCGCGTGGCACTGGCTCAAAGGCCATGCTGGGCACCCCGAAAACGAACGCGCCGATGAGTTGGCCCGTCTTGCGATGGCGCCATTCAAGCCGGGTTCGGCACGCGGCGCGCCCGCCGACAGCCTAAAATGAACGGTCGATCATCGAGCACAGATTGGCGGCACTCGACTTATCGACAACCGGCGGGCTATCTTCGACGTTGAGAGCCTTGACCACGCCATCGTCGACCAGCATCGCGTAGCGTTTGGAGCGCAGCCCCAGACCGAACTCCGAAAGATCGATGTCGAGACCGATCGTCTTGGCGAAATCACCCGAGCCGTCGGCCAACATCTCGATTTTTCCGGTGGCGCCGCTGTCTTTTGCCCAATGCGTCAGCACGAAAATATCGTTGACGGCGGTGCAGGCGATTGTGTCGATGCCTTTGCCTTTGAGTTCATCGACGCGTTCGACGAAGCCCGGCATATGATTTTTATCGCAGGCTGGCGTATAGGCGCCGGGCACCGCAAAGAGCGCGACTTTCTTACCTGAGAACACTTCCTTGACGGATTTTGGCGCCGGTCCGTCGGCACCCATCACGGTGAATTTTGCGTCCGGCAAACGGTCGCCTACCTTGATCGTCATGGCGTTCTTGCTCCTGCATTGCGGCGTCCGGGCCGTACGGCGGCGGATACCTACTCAAGTGTAATTGTCGTCTCGGATTGTCCCTTGCCGTCGATCATCGTCACCGTCAGCGGTTTGCCCTTCAAATTCTTGAGATCGACGCCATCGGTCAAATCGACCTCGAACACGGCCTTGCCGGCGGCGTCGCCAACGCGCTTCGGCAACGGCACGTAAACGCCGCCGGGTGCCTCGACGAATGCATCGGCGCTGGCGGGCGATATCGTCGCGACGTTCAATACGAGCTTTGGCTTGCCCGTCGTTTGATCGAGTCGCCAATTAGCAAGCGAAGGATCAATATCGGGCCGCGCATCGGGACGCGGGACCTGAGCAAGGACGTTCGTCAACGTCTCGGACGCGCCGATGCCGGGCGGAATGGTGATCTGAAGTTCGACCTCCGCTGGAATGCATATGTCTTTGCACACGCCATAGGCAATCTTGCCGTGAAGCGTAATGGGCTTGCTGGCGTCCTTCGGCGTCAGATTGATTGGGAACAGTACGCGATCGGTATAGCCGACAACGTCTCCGGCCTTGGTGTGCAAGCGCTGCGGTGCGGGATAAAGCGCGTGCGTGGAATCGAGATTTTCCGATCCCTGCCAGTCGAATTCGGGCGCAACGCCGCCAGCGTCTCCCGGCGACCGCCAATAGGTATCCCAACCGCTCGGCATTTCGATTTCAACGCCGGCATAGAGCCCCTTCTGGCCGTCGCGAACGGCGTGGCCCGCGACCAGACGAGCCTTATTGTTGAAACCTTGAAACCACTCCGTTGAAGCGGGCTCCGTGGCGCTGCTCCAAGCCGCCGACGCGCTGAATGCCAAAAAAAACAGAGCCAGTTTCATCACGGTCTTTACCCTTTTGGGCAACACGCTTCACGTTTTCGCTTGCGGGCCGAACGTCTGAAGCGTTCTGCCGTTATAGACAATATTCGGCGCCCGAACCTTGGTGTTACCGCTAAGGTTTTTCTTCGGCACTTTTGGGCATCTTCACGTCGCCATGCTATCGGTTTAGTCTTTGCCCCATGAAGTCAACTAGACAGAAGAGCCGAACAAAGCGGTCGGCAATCAAACTCGAGGGGCAGCTGCTCATCGCGATGCCGGCAATGTCCGATCGCAGGTTTCAGCGCTCGGTCATTTACGTTTGCGCGCATTCCCCCGAAGGGGCGATGGGTCTTATTATCAATCAACGCGCCAACCATATCAGCGCCCCCGACCTGCTCGAAAGGCTCGGCATCTCGGCGCGCAATCCCGATGACGAGATTACGAGCGACGTGTTGTCGCTCTCGATCCAGGTCGGCGGACCGGTCGAAACGGGGCGCGGCTTCGTGCTGCATAGCTCGGATTACTTCTCCGAGGATTCAACGCTCGCCATCGAGCAGGGCGTATGTCTAACGGCCACGATCGATATTCTGAAGGCGATCGCGCAGGGCCGCGGTCCGACGCGAGCCGTGTTGGCACTAGGCTATGCGGGTTGGTCACCGGGACAGCTCGAGACGGAGATCCAATCCAACGGCTGGCTGCATTGCCCGGCCGATCCCGATCTGATCTTCGACGAAGATCTCGAGAACAAGTATTCGCGCGCCCTTGGGAAAATGGGCATCGATCTGTCACATCTCGTTAGCGACGCCGGACACGCTTAACGTCCGCGCGAGAGACTTCTCCGGTCGTTTAATCCGCCCGCGATGAAGGAATGCCGGCTGACCTCAAACCCCGCCTGAACCGGCATTCGAGGCAATCTTCGGTTCGGTCCTGGGCGTGTCCGAGTCGGCGCCTTTGCCTTCAGTTCTAACAGCAGGAGCACTGCCGGCAAGCCGTGCGAGGCTAGCTGCAATCGATGGCGGCAACGACGAGAAATCAGGTTGCGTCGAGGGTGGCATCGTCGACGGCGACCGCGTCGCTGGTGACTTCGTCGTCGGCACGTCGCCGACAGGCAGCGGCGGTGGTTCGCCCGCGGCAATGCCGGGGCTGCCATTGCGCAGTGGCGGCGCCGAGGGCGGCATCGAAGCTGGCGCAAGCTGCGGCTGTGGCGGCAGCGGAAGCACGGGTCCCGGCTGCGCAGAGGCACGTTCCAGCGCCTCGGCAAGCGGCGTCACGATGCTCGGCTGCAACCCGTCAAGCGTTGGCTCGGGTCCGGGCTTAGGCAGCGACGGCCTCGCGAAATTGTGAATGTTTGCGGCCGGACGTGGCGGCGATAGCGGTTTGGCCATCGGCGCGGATTTTTGCGGCGGCAACTGCTGCTGCCGAAGGGGCCGCGGCGGCGTTAGCAACGGGGGTGGGGGCGGAGGCGGGCTGCCGGTTGTGACCGCGCCTTGCAGTATCGCAGCGGGTTTTTTGTCCACGGCAGAAGGTGAAGTCAGGATATTTGCAGCGCCGTTTACGCGGCCTTTGTCGTTGCTGGCCTTCTGTCGCTGCCGCACGACGGCGCCCGCCGGCAAGGCTGCTGATTTGGGTGTTGCACCGTTAGCCGCAGGCGTTCGCGAGGGCTTTGTCGCCACGTCCTGCACAGCCGTTTTCTGCTTCGGACGGAAGAAACCACGCGGCTGCATTTTGCGCTCAGAACGGCGCACCACCTTCAGAAGCTGCGTGACGGCGCGGTCGGGTATCGGTTCGCCGAAATGATAGCCTTGCGCGTACTCGCACCCTATCGACCTAAGGAACGTCGCCTCGTCGGCGCGCTCGACGCCCTCCGCGACAACTGTCTTGGACAGCTCATGCGCCAACGCCACCATCGACCGCATGATCGCGGCGCCGCTCGCCGAACCGCTGCTGCGGACAAGTTCACGGTTGATCTTGATCGTATCGAACGGAAACCGGTTGAGATAAGCGAGTGACGAGTAACCGGTGCCGAAGTCATCAAGAGCAAGCTCGACGCCCGATCCGCGAAGAACTTTCAAGACGTCCGCCGCCTGTTCCGGATTTTCCATGACCAGGCTTTCGGCGATTTCTAGCCGCAAGGTGCCGGTCGGCACGATGTTGCGACCCAAAACATGTCTGATTTCCTGAATGGCCTCGGGCCGGAAAAGTTGCCGGCTCGAAACATTGATACTGACGAAGAGCGGCCGTTCGGCTCGCGGCAACTCGGTAAGCCAGCGCGCCGCATCCTTTGCCGCACGAACCATGACATAGGACCCGAGCTTTATGAGCAGGTCCGATTGGTCGGCGACCGTAACAAGAGACAGAGGGTTCAAAAGCCCATGCTGCGGGTGTTCCCAGCGCACGATAGCTTCGAATCCCGCCAGTTCCTTCGTCGGCAAATAGACAATGGGCTGGTAGAGGACTTTGACTTGACCCTTCTCGAGCGCTTTGCGCAAATCGCTTTCGACCTCGATGTGGCCGTCTCGATCGCGGCGCATGCCCGGATCGAAGATCTCAATGCGATCTGAACCGCTCTGCTTGGCCCGATACATCGCCAGCTCGGCTTCCTTCAGAAGCTCGTTGTCGGCCGTTTGCGTGCCGTCCCATACCGCGACGCCCATCGAGCCGGTCAGAACGATCTCCTGATTTGCGAGTGGGATGGGCGCCCTCAGCGAGCGGCGCACGCGCTCTGCGAGCGCCGGCAGATTGCGGGACTCGCGCTCGCCGAGGAACAGCATCGCGAATTGATCGCCGCCGACCCGGGAGACGGTATCGTGAGGGCCCAAGTGGCGCTGGAGCCGGCGTGCCACCGTCAACAGCAGGCTGTCGCCGCGCACTAAGCCGAACGAGGTATTCACGCTCTTGAATTTGTCGAGGTCGATGAAGATCGCCGCCGGCTTGACGCTGTTGTCGGTCTTTGCCCGAGCAACGGCGCATTTCAGCCTGTCGAGGAAGAGTTCACGATTGGGAAGACCCGTCAGGCTGCAATGCACGGCATCATGAAGGAGGCGTTCGTGGGCGCGCTTCACGTCCGAAACATCGCGCAACAGACCGACGCAGCGCAGCGTTCGGCCGTCTGAATTCGGCACGCTCGCCGCCTCGAGTTCGAACCAGCGCCAGCTATTGTCCGAATGCCGGAGGCGGAAGTCTGTTTTTATTCTGACGCCCGAACGCTCCTGTGCGGACATCAGCATGACGCGGAAGCGCTCCTTGTCGGTCGGATGCACGTGCTTCAGAAACTCGTCGACTTTGGTTGAAAGTTCGCTGGGCATCAGCGCCAAGCTGATCTCGACCTCCGAGCCGACCTTGATTTCGTCGCGGCGAATATTCCACTCCCAGACCGAGGAGCCGGATGCAGCGAGTGCCAAAGAGCGTCCCTGTAATTCTGTCGGCGCGCCGGCATAGGCCGTATCCATCGATCGGAATGCAAACTGGGTGACCGTAAATCCCATCAGGATGACGACCAGAACGAGACCCGCAATGAGGCTGGCAACGACGATGTCGCCGGACATGCGCCCGCTGAGCGTCATGCCCGTTGCAAAGATCCAGACAAGGAAAAGTACCCACGTCGGAACGATCGAAAGGGCGCGATCCTGACCTTTGAACGCCAAAAACACCGTGAACATCCCGCCGACGCCGCCGATTGCAAGGAACGACAGACGAGCGAAGGTGGCGGCAAGGCGCGGATCGATGACGGCCACGGCGATCAACGTCAGCTGCGCCACTATCCAGACGCCGATCATCATCCGGACGATACCGTGCCACAGTCCGAGGCGAAGGAACGTCGAAAGAAAGATCACGAAGCTGGCGGCCATTGCGGCTTCACCGGCAGCGCGATAGATGGCGTTGTCCTCCGGCCTCAAGTTGAACAGCTTGTGGAAAAATCCGAAATCGACGCAGAGATAATTGAGCACCGCCCACGACACGAGTGCGGCGGCTGGGAAGATGAGTTTGTGATTGGCTGCGAAGACGGCCGTCAAAAAGATCGCGAGGAGGCCTGTCAGGCCCAGCATAGCACCGTTGAAAAGCTGGCGATCGCGGCTCTTGATTTCGTAATCGATCGGCCGCCAGAGATAGACGCGGGAAAACCTGTCGCCGGCAAGCTCGGCGACGTACGTGATCGTCTGGCCGGGCTCCAGCGTGATGCGGAAGACATCCGCCTTGTCGTTTTTGATGCGCTCCGGCACGAAACCGACGGACGGCGTGATGCTTTCGATCCGGCGGGCGTCGAGATCGGGCCACACCGTGCCTGAGCCAACGACCGTGTAACGATCGGCCGTCAACAGTCGCTCAAGCGACTTGTCCGACTTGTTCGTTAGCGCGAACACCATCCAGTTGGGGCTGGTTCCGGGAACCGATGCGCGCACCGTCATGCGGCCCGATACGCCCTCGCCGCCCACGGCCGTTTCGACCTGCAGACTGTCGCCGCGGCCCTCGTACGCATCGCCTAGCGTCGTGATCTCAACGCGGTCTTGATCGGCTTGAACGGGAATGGGCGTCAGGGCATTGGCGCCGCCGGTGCCGGCGAAAAGCGCGAAGGCCGCAACCACGAGTGCGGCGAGCCGTGACGCTCGGTGTTGCCCTCTGCTGCTTCCCCCGCTTGGCATCAGGCCCCTCCGCCTTGCCGCGGTGCGGCCGATATCGGCGTGGTCGCGACACGCGCGTAAAGCAGGTGGTCTTCCCACCGTCCATTGATCTTTAGGTAGGCGCGCGCCACCCCCTCACGCGTGAAACCGCTCGATTCGAGCACGCGAATGGACGCGATGTTGCTCAGCATCGTTGCCGCTTCGATGCGATGCAGGCGGAGCAGTCCAAACGCGACAGGCATCAACGTCTCGACCGCGGCGCGCATGTGTCCGCGGCCGGCGTAGGGTGCGCCCATCCAATAGCCGAGCGATGCCGTCTGCGCCGAACCGCGGCGCACATTCGAGAGGGTTATTCCGCCCATCAATGCGTCTGACTCGGCATCGAAGATGAAATAAGGGTAGGACGCGTCGTCGCGTATATCCTTTGCGTAAGCCCGGAGGCGTCGGCGATACATGGGACGCGCCAGATCGTCATAGGCCCACGTCGGCTCCCACGGCGTCAGATGTGCACGGCTCAAGGCCCGGAGTTCCGCCCATTCGGCGTAATCTACAACCGCCGGCTGACGCAGCGTCAGCGTTTGTCCCCGGATAACCTCCAGGTCTTCGTCCGGCCGGATTGAGCGAAGGAAAGCCACCTGTCCTCACCTCACACGTTGGCCAGCGGCGATCGCGCGTCAGAAGCCGAGAATCGCTCTGCCACGCGGGACGCCTGACCCGCCGACTTTCTGCCCGAGCCAACCACCGCCACAGAGGCCACTTCGCTCATCAAACGCCGGGCGTAAGTTTTGACTCGCTCACGATCGACGCTCGTGACCTCATCGATCAGCTCCGCGGTCGTTACCAATCTGCCGTGCGCGAGCAGCTGTCTCGCCATTTGTTCGGCGTTTACCGACGAACTTTCGAGTGCCATCAGCAGGCCCGCCTTGAGCTGAGCCTTAGACCGCTGCAGCTCGGCCTCGGTCGGTCCCGCCTCGGCAATCGCAGCAAGCTCCTGGGCTACCACGTCAGCAAGCTCATCGACCATTTCGGGCCCGGTTGCTGCATGCACGGTCAGCATTCCGATATCCTTCAACCCCCACACCGTCGAGTAGATCGAATAGCAAAGGCCTCGATCTTCGCGAATTTCCTGAAACAGGCGAGACGACATCCCACCGCCGAACAGGCCGGAGAAAACCTGCGCCGTGTAGAACGCCCTGTCGAGACAGGACGGCGACGGCAATCCAATCAGAACGTGACTTTGCTCAAACGGCTTACCCGACGCCGCAAAGCCGCCGCGATACCGCGCCTGCGATTCAACCCCACGACTGCCGCGAGTGAGCCCGCCGAATAGGGCCTCAGCGTGGCGGACGATACGGTCGTGGTGGACGGCGCCTGCAGCCGAAACCACAATGTCCTCAGGCAGATAGTGCTCTCCAAGATAGGAGGTCAGGTCGGCTGCCCGAAACCGGCCGACGCTTGCCTTGGTGCCGAGGATCGGCCGCCCGATCGCCTGTTCTGGAAATGCGGCGCCTTGCATCAGATCGAAGACGAGGTCGTCGGGGCTGTCGTCGGCTCCGGCGATTTCCTGCTGGATGACGACGCGCTCCTTGTCGAGGTCTTCGGGGCTGAATTTCGAATTGAGCAGAATGTCGGCGATGAGTTCCAGCGCTACCGTTTCATCCCCGCCCAGAACGCGGGCGTAATAGGCCGTCGTATCAAGTCCGGTCGATGCATTGAGCTCGCCGCCGACGCTTTCGATCTCGTCAGCAATCGTGCGGGCCGACCGCGATTTCGTGCCTTTGAACGCCATGTGCTCGAGGAAATGAGAGAGACCGTGCTGGTCATCGCGCTCGTGCCGGCAGCCAGCCGCCACCCAGACGCCGAGCGAGACCGTTTCGAGGTTCGCCATACGCTGCGTCGCCACGCGGATACCGTTGGCAAGCGTGGTGATTTCAGTCGTCATTATGTGGCCCTCGAGGTGACACGGCGGTGCCTCAGAACGAAGTCTTGCACGGCAGAAAGACTATTTGACAGCGTCTCGAAGCGTTCGGGATCGCTCATCAAGTGGGCAAGCCGGCTTGGCAGCGCCGGCCGCGTTCCGGTGATGGCTTCGATGGCATCGGGGAATTTGGCGGGATGGGCGGTTGCGAGCACGACCGTTTCGTTGTTGCCGCCGATGCGCTCGGCAGCAACGACGGCGCATGCCGTGTGCGGATCGAGAACATAGCCGAAACGTTCTTTCGTTGTCTTGATGCAGGCGGTGACATCGTCTTCCGAGGCCGAAGCCGCGGCAAAGTCTGCCTGAAGACGCGGCCATAGCCGTCGGAGCTCGAAGCGGCCAGTGGCGACGAGAGACGCCATCGAACTGCAAATGAGGTCGACATCGCGACCGGAGGCCTCAAAAAGATAGCGCTCGAAGTTCGATGAGATCTGAATGTCCATCGACGGCGAGGACGTCGGAACCACATCTTTCATTGCGTAAGCGCCGGTCGCGACGGCGCGAGGCAGAATGTCGTTCTCGTTCGATGCAATGATCAGCTTGTCAATCGAAAGACCCATGCGCTTGGCGACATAGCCGGCGAAGATATCGCCGAAGTTTCCGGTCGGCACGGCGAATGACAATGGCGGCTGGCCGCCAAGCCTCGACGATGCGTAGAAGTAGTACGTCACCTGCGCGACGATGCGCGCCCAGTTGATCGAGTTGACGCCGGAAAGATCAACCCGATCGCGGAATGCATGGTCGTTGAACATGGCTTTGACGAGCGCCTGGCAATCGTCGAACGTGCCGCGCACGGCAACGGCATGGACGTTCTTCTCCTTCGGCGTCGTCATCATGCGACGTTGCACGTCGGAGACGCGGCCGGCGGGAAACAGAACGGTGATGTCGATGCGCTTCGAATAGCGGAAGGCTTCGATCGCGGCTCCGCCGGTATCGCCCGATGTTGCGCCGACAATCGTGGCGCGAGCGTTGCGCTTCTCGAGCACGTGATCCATCAGCCGAGCCAAGAGCTGCATCGCAACGTCTTTGAATGCGAGCGTCGGCCCGTGGAAAAGTTCGAGGATCGTCAGGCCAGGCCGTAAATTGACCAGCGGCGTGATTTCAGGATCATCAAAGCCAGCGTAGGCGTCGCGGGCCATTAGGGCGAGTTCATCGCGGGAGATTTCGCCGGCCATGAACGGATGAATCACTTCGACCGCAATCTCGGCAAATGGCTTCGTCGCGAATGAGGCGATCGTCTCGGCGGGAATAACGGGCCACGTTTCCGGGACGAAAAGGCCTCCGTCGCGCGCCAGGCCAGCCAGTAGAACCTCTTCAAAGCCGAGTGTTTCCGTCGCGCCTCGCGTTGAAATGTACTTCAATGTTTCGATCTCTCAATCGGCATGGGCAAG
>NZ_DATNBA010000150.1:0-18133 GCF_035572195.1 Hyphomicrobium sp.
GTACGGCGGCAACCTCGGTGCCACGGGCGCCGTCAGCCACATGTTCAACCACATCGGCGAAATCACCTATAAGGCCGAGGCCGGATCGGCCGAAGCCGTTCTCGATGCCGCGATCGAGACGGGCGCCGATGATGTTCAATCCGACGCAAGCGGCCACGTCATCGTCTGCGCGTTCGATTCTCTTGGCACGGTCGCCGCCGAGCTCGAGAAGAAACTTGGCGAAGCGCAAAGCGTCAAAGCCGTCTGGAAACCGAATCTGACGGCGCCGGTCGACGAAGACAATGCGCAAACCATCCTGAAAATGCTTGCCGCTCTCGAAGACGACGACGACGTGCAAAACGTTTATGCCAACTTCGAAATCTCGGACGAGGTTTTGAAGAAGCTGACGGCGGCGTAACGATACCCCGCCACGTCATGGCCGTCCTCGGAGGCGGCCATCCAGAGCAGCTTGTTCAAACGCTAGCATCCGTGGCCCTGGATGGCGGGGTCAAGCCCGGCCATGGAGTGGGGATGGTGGCCGGGGGCATTTCGCTCGCAATGCGGCCGCTGCGCTCCAGCCGAGCACCTGACTATTCGCCGGGATAGAACACCCCGAGCACGGCGGCCATCAGTCCGGCTATGATCATCAAGAAGCCGATGATCCCGAAAAGCTGAGACATGGCGCGGCGGAAGTTGGTCGCCGTCTTGCTCGGCGTCGCATTCGTAGTCGCCGTTGACGGCGCATTGGGCTGGCTTTTGCGGCGTCTGAAGAGTCCGCTGAGCTTACCTTGCTCCGTGGCGCTGGCACTCCGGCCTGTCGCCCAGAGAAATAGCCAGAGGCCGACTAGCACAAGCAGCGCGCCCACAAAAATCCAGAGAGGGTGGCCAAAGGTTGGGTCCATAAGTTCGTCCTCAGATCATCGCCGCATTGCAAGGGGCGTTAGGCGCTTCTCGGATCTTACCAGTTAAGCCCAATCTTCAGCCAGGACGAGACTGGGTTTGACGGCGTCGGCAGCATGGCTGGATCGTGTTATGCGAGAAGCATGAACGGACGAGCGATTCGCATCATCGGTATCGACCCAGGCCTCAGGCGCACGGGCTGGGGAATCATCGAATGCGATGGGGCGCGGCTCGTCTACGTGGCGTCGGGCGTCATCACCCCACCGAAGGACGATGATCTTGCCTACCGGCTGTCGGCTCTCTTCGACAGCATCACGAGCGTCATCCAGAGCTTCAGCCCTTCGGAGGCCGCCGTCGAAGAGACGTTCGTCAACGAAAATCCGCGCTCGACGTTGAAGCTCGGGCAGGCGCGCGGCGCGATTCTGCTGGCTCCGGCACGGCTGGGGTTACGCGTTGCAGAATACACGCCGAACCTCATAAAGAAATCGGTGACGGGCACGGGACACGCGGAGAAGCACCAGATCCAGGCGATGATCGCGTTCCTGCTGCCAAAAGCGAAGTTCGAAGGGGCGGACGAAGCCGATGCACTTGCCATCGCCATCACACACGCGCACCACCGGACCAGCCGCCAAAGGCTCGCTGCGCTAACGCCGAAGGTGGCCGAGACATGATCGGCAAGCTGCGCGGCAAGGTCGATGCGGTCGGCGACAGCTTTCTCGTCATCGACGTTCATGGCGTCGGCTACGAGGTGCAGGCGTCGGCGCGAACGCTGCGCAACCTGAAGCCGGGCGATGAGGTCGCGCTCACCATCGATACGCACGTTCGCGAAGACGCGATCCGGTTATTCGGATTTCAAAGCGAATTTGAGCGCAGTTGGTTTCGCACGCTGCAGACAATCCAGGGCGTCGGCGCCAAGGTCGCGCTCAGCGTGCTCGACGTGCTGGCGCCGCAGGACCTCGCGAACGCCATCGCTCTTGGAAATTGGGCGGCGGTCGAGGAAGCACCCGGCGTCGGCAAGAAGCTGGCGCAGCGCATCGTCGCCGAGTTGAAGGACAAGGCGCCGGCGCTGTCGATTGCGGGGCTTCAGACATCCGGTGGCAGCGCGGCAACAATGGTTTCGAGTTCGTCGCTCGCCGGCCTTGGCGCCGCCGAAGCGATCTCCGCCCTTACCAATCTCGGCTATAACCCGGCTCAGGCCAATGCCGCCGTGGCGCTGGCATCACGAGAACTTGGCGAGGGGGCCGACACTGCGGCGTTGATCAAGCGCAGCCTCAAAGAGCTGGCCCGATAGGGATCGGCCGAGAGACCGCTCCGCGATTGGACCGAAGTGTACGATGGGGGGAGCGAGACAATGAAAGACGTGAGCAACGGTCAACGCGCATTGGGGATGGCGCTGATTACGTCGCTGGCGGCGCCATTCTTCGCCAGCCTTATCGTGGTTGCCATAACGCTCGCCGGTCCGTTCGCCGATTATGTGTTGCCGCCGCGAGGGGAAGCGCCGCTGGGCGATGTCGCAATCAGTGCCTTCGCTTGGAGTTCGCTGCCGGCGACGGTTGCGGCGCTCGGGCTGGTTCCGTTCGTGCTGCAACATGGGTCGTATACCTGGCTGCAGGCGGCGGTCGCCGGGGTGCTCGGCTTTGCGGCGGGCGCAATCATTTTTCCATTGCCCGACGGTGGCGCGCCGCCGGTCCTGGCGTTTCTCGCGGGCCTCGTGGCAATCGGCATGCGCGCCATGCTGATCTACGGAGGTATTCTGCGCCAGACGCCTGATAATTAGACTGATCATTCTGCTCAGCAGACTGCTTGACGCGGCGAGCGAATAGCGCCACGAACAAACCATGACCGACCGGCTCGTCAGCGGTGCGCGAAAGGACGTGGACGGCCTCGAGGCGACGATCCGCCCGCAGTCGCTCGATGAGTTCATTGGCCAGGAACAGGCGCGCGCCAACCTCCGTGTTTTCATTCAGGCGGCGCGTGGACGCGGCGATGCACTCGATCACGTGCTTTTTGCCGGGCCGCCGGGTCTCGGTAAAACGACGCTGGCGCAGATTTTGGCGAAAGAGCTTGGCGTCGGTTTCCGCGCCACATCCGGCCCCGTCATATCAAAAGCCGGCGACCTTGCGGCGCTGCTAACGAACCTCGAAGAGCGCGACGTGCTTTTCATCGACGAAATCCATCGGCTAAGTCCCGCAGTCGAAGAAATTCTCTATCCGGCGATGGAGGATTTCCAGCTCGACCTGATGATCGGCGAAGGTCCGGCCGCCCGTTCGGTGCGGATCGATTTGCCGAAATTCACTCTCATTGGGGCGACGACGCGGGTCGGTCTGCTGACCAATCCGTTGCGCGACCGCTTCGGCATTCCGGTGCGGCTCAATTTTTATTCCATTGCCGAACTCGAGCTGGTCGTCGGCCGTGGAGCTCGCGTGCTCGGCGCGCCGATGGCGGCCGATGGCTCCCGCGAGATCGCCAAGCGTTCGCGCGGCACGCCACGCATCGCCGGCCGGCTGCTTCGCCGGGTCCGCGATTTTGCGGCGGTTGAAGGCGCCGCCGTCATCAACGCCGTGGTCGCCGACAGGGCGCTGAAGATGCTGGAGGTCGACGCCGAGGGCCTCGATGCGCTGGATCATCGCTATCTCGGTTGTATTCTGACCAACTACGAAGGCGGCCCGGTCGGCATTGAGACGCTCGCCGCGGCACTGTCGGAGCCGCGCGATGCGCTGGAAGACATCGTCGAGCCCTACCTGTTGCAGCAGGGGTTCATTGCCCGAACCCCACGGGGGCGGGTCCTGACCTTGAAGGCGTATCGCCACCTCGGCGTCAGTGGGCCAGCCCGATCGGCGACACCGGAATTACCGATATTCGACGAGGGTGAGGGCGAGACGTAACGACGCTGGCACCGCGTTCAAAGCGGCGATATTCACTTTTTCGCCAGCATTGTTGGACGAAATCCGCTCTTACCCGCTATTCCCAATTCGCATTCAATATCGAAGGTTCTGCCGTGATCAGCCGCCGTGATTTGCTGAAGATGTTTGCTACGCTGGGCTTTGGCAGCTTCGCGTTGAGCGGCTACGCGGTTGCCGAGGCTTTTCAGGAAAACGTCACGCGATATCGGCTTACGCCGCCGCGCTGGACGCCGGAACTGAAGCTGCGGCTGGCTGTGCTTGCGGACCTGCACGTCTGCGAGCCGTGGATGTCGATCCAAAGACTCGAGGGCATCGTCGAGGAGACGAACAGACTGGGTGCCGATGCGATCCTTCTGCTCGGCGACTACGTCGTCGGGCACAGCCTCGGAAAGTATTCGACGCCGGTGAGCGCCGGGACTTGGGCAACGGTTCTTGGCAAGCTCAAAGCACCGCTTGGCGTCCACGCCGTTCTCGGCAATCACGACTGGTGGGACGAGGCTAGTGTACAGCGGCGGCGCGCGGGCCCGACTCGCGCCGGTCTGGCGTTGCAGGCCGTCGGCATCGCGGTTTACGAAAACAATGTCATGCGGTTTGAGAAAGACGGCCGGCCATTCTGGATCGCGGGTCTCGGCGATCAGTGGGCCTTCTGGCCGACGGACGACGAGTACGACGAATTCGTGAGAAGCGGCAAAGTCGATTATCATGGGGTCGATGATCTTCCCGGCACGCTGAAGCAAGTGACCGATGACGCGCCCGTGATCCTGATGGCTCATGAGCCGGATATATTTCCGAATGTTCCCGACCGCGTTTCGCTGACGCTTGCGGGCCACACGCACGGCGGCCAAATTCGCATTTTTGGCTATGCGCCGGTCGTGCCGTCGCGTTTCGGCAGCCGCTATGTTTATGGGCACAAGGTGGAAGAGGGTCGCCATCTGATCGTTTCCGGCGGCCTCGGGTGCTCGTCGTTGCCGATCCGGTTTGGCGCTCCTCCCGAAATCGTCGTCGTCGATCTCGGCAATGGAGGTGAAGTGTGACGCAACGGCAGTGGCCCGATCTTGCGGGCCGCATCATGCGCGACGAGGCCGGTCCGCGCCATGTCCTTCCGGTTCGCGTCTATTTCGAAGATACCGATGCAGGCGGCGTCGTCTATCACGCCTCGTTCGTGCGCTTCGTGGAACGCGGCCGTACCGATTTCCTGAGATTGCTCGGAACCGACGCGCGCCAGCTGATCGACGGCTCCGATAATCGCGAACCGGCGGCTTTCGTCGTCCGGCGCATGCACATCGATTTTTTTCGTCCCGGACGTATGGATGATCTTTTGGAGATCGAGACGCGAGTCAAGGAAATCGGGGGCGCCAGTGTCACGCTCATTCAGACGGTCATGCGCGGCGACCAGCGTCTGGTCGAAGCCGAGGTGACGGTCGTTCTCGTTTCCATTTCGGGCAAGCCGTTGCGCTTAAGTGAGGCCGTGCGCCGGGCTTTCCTGGCGCAAACGCAGGCACAAGACCCCAGGTGAGGGCGTTGAGCGCCGGGGACTTGAGCCTCGCGTCAAAACAGTGTGCAGAGCGCCAAGGTTGATTGACACCCGGCACCGCAAGGCTCCCATAGAGGCCAATGTCGGCATTTTACGTGGATAAACACTAAGATGCGTCGTTGCGACCCTCTGCGATAAGCCCTCGTTTGGTCATATTGCGAGGCGAAAGCTCATAATGAAAGAAGCGCATGCGGCGGGGCATGGCTGTCGGGGTGAATTTCATCACACCATCACACGCGCCGTTCCGCGAGCTCGTAGCGCGCAATGGTCAATGCTGCCGGACGTCTAAGGCACGTGCGCTGTCGCACGGGTATCGCAGTTTTTCGACACGGATGGTGAAATGAATCCCGCGGAAGTCGCTCAAGGCGTCGTCGCTCCGGTCAGTGCGGCCGGGTTTTCTTTTGTCGAGCTGTTCCTACAGGCCAGCATCGTCGTCAAGATCGTGATGACCGGGCTTGGTCTCGCCTCGATCTGGTCGTGGGCGATCATTTTCGAGAAGCTCTTGGCGTTCCGGCGGGCACGCATCGAAAGCGACCGCTTCGAACAACTGTTCTGGTCGGGCCAATCGCTCGACGAGTTATATGCGAGCCTGTCGCGCGGCCGGACGATCACGATGGCGGCCTTGTTCGTTGCGGCGATGCGCGAGTGGAAGCGCTCTGTTGAAGGCAATATTCGCGCGCTCGGCGGCATTCAGCTCCGCGTCGAGAAGGTCATGGACGTCACGATCAGTCGCGAAATGGAGCGGCTCGACCGGCGGCTTCTGTTTCTCGCAACTGTCGGATCGACGGCACCGTTCGTAGGCCTTTTCGGCACCGTCTGGGGCATCATGACGAGCTTCCAGTCGATCGCCGTTTCGAAAAATACGTCTCTCGCCGTCGTCGCACCGGGCATTGCCGAAGCGCTTTTTGCGACGGCGCTCGGCCTCATGGCAGCCATCCCGGCGGTCGTTTTCTACAATAAGTTCTCGGCGGACTCCTCCGCAATTTCGCAGCGTTTATATGCTTTTTCCGATGAATTCGCGGCGATCGTGTCGCGCCAGATCGACGTGAGGAACTGAGCCTATGGGCGCAAGCGTCAAAGTCGGCGGTGGAGGGCGGGGACGCGGGCGGCGCGGACGCCATGCGCCGATGAGCGAAATCAACGTCACGCCGATGGTCGACGTCATGCTCGTGCTGCTGATCATCTTCATGGTCGCGGCGCCGCTGCTTCAAGTCGGAATTCCGGTCGATCTCCCGGAGGCCAAGGGACAACAAATTCCGACACCGAAACAGGAGCCGCTCGCCGTCACGGTCAAACTCGATGGCGATGTCTATATCGGCGAAACACAGGTTGGCCTCGACGATCTTGCGACAAAGCTCAAGGCGATTGCCAAGAACGGCTATGACGAGACGATCTTCGTGCGCGGCGACAGGGGCGTTTCCTACGGCGTCGTGATGAAGGTGATGGGTCGCATCAACGACGGCGGGTTCAAGAAGCTGTCGTTCGTCCTCGATCAGGAGAAGGGAGGCTCGTAGCCGTGCCCTTCGGGCTTGTTCTGTCCTTTCTCTTCCACGCCGCACTCCTCGGGTGGGCGCTTTTATCCATGCGTTCCGTGTCGGAGTTGACGCCCGATACACCGGCAATTGCCGCCGACATCATCACGCCTTCGGAATTTCTGCGCCTCAAACGCGGCAGCGAGGACGCAAAGAACCTCGATACGAAAGCCAAGGAAGAGCCGAAGCCCGACGACAGCAAGAACGACACGGCGAAGCCGAGCAACGCGGCGCCGCCTCCCCCGCCGCCACCGGAGCAGGAAGTCGCGAAAGTCGAGCCTCCGCCCGAAGCCGAGCCACCGGCGGCGGCCGAGCCACCGAAGCCCGCGCCTGATCCAATAGCGAAGAAAATCGAGGAGCCCCCGCCGCCGCCGGAGCCCGCTCCCGGGCCGACGCCCGAAGAAAAAAAGCTTCTCGAACAGAAGCTTGAGGAAGAACACAAGGCCGAGGAAGCGAAGCAAAAGGCCGCGGAAGAGGCAAAAAAGAAAGCCGAGGACGAAGCCAAGAAGAAAGCCGAAGAAGCAGAGCGCAAGAAAAAGCACGCCGAAGAGCTGAAGAAAAAGAAGCAGCAGGAAGCGAAAAAGAAAGCCGAAGCCGCAAAGAAGAAATTCGATGCCAGCAAAATTGCGTCCCTGCTCGAAAAGGCACCGGACGATGCGCCTCCGAAGGCGCTACTCGACAAGGACCCGAGGAAAAAAGGTCAGCAGGCTGCCGGAACGAGCACAAAGTCGGACATCATCGGCAAGGAAGCCGGTACCGCAACCGGAACGGATACGGTGCTTTCATTACGCGAACAGGATCTCCTGAAGGGTATGCTCAAATCGCAGCTCAACGGCTGCTGGCGGCCACCTGGGACGGGCGGCGGCAGCGACGTGCCGGTCGTTGCCCTGCACTGGGAGATGAACCCCGACGGCACCATCGCCGGCGAGCCCCGCGTCATATCGGCACCCTCGACGACGGCTGGCCAAGTTTATACGGAGGCAGCGCTAAGAGCCGTCAAGATGTGCGCGCCGTTCCGGCTGCCGCCGGACAAATACGAAGGTGGCTGGAAGACGATCGATTGGACGTTCGACCCGCGCCAAATGTTGTGACCGCCAAAAAGTTGCTTCATTCCGCCGCGAAGCGAAGCGACACTTCACAGAGCATCGAATCATCGAGGGTACACATGAGGCATCAGTCATGAGGTTTAACGACCGCCTCAAAAGAGCGCTCGCCGTTGCCGCCCTCGCTGTCGTGAGCTCGTGGTTCGGTCCAAATCTCGTGACCCCGGCCCTTGCACAGCTCAAGGGCACGCAGACCGAGGGAACGATCACGCCGATCCCGATCGCCATCCCGGTATTCCTCGGGGATGATGCGCAGCTCGCCGGGGATGTCTCGAACGTCGTCCAGGCAGACCTTGAACGCTCGGGCCTATTCCGTCCCCTCGATCGGGCGTCATTTCTCGAACAGGTACGCGACGTCAACGCCGCGCCGCGATTCCCCGACTGGCGTTCGATACAGGCCGAAGCCCTGGTGGTCGGAAGGATCGTCAACGACGGCAGCGGCAAGGTCGGCGCCGAGTTCCGGCTCTGGGACGTTGCTTCGGGCAAGCAGCTTGCAGGGCAACGATTTTCAACCGCCGGCCAGAACTGGCGTCGCATCGGCCATCTGATCGCCGACAGCGTCTACGAGCGTTTGACGGGCGAGAAGGGGTACTTCGACACGCATATTGTTTTCGTCGATGAAACCGGGCCGGCGGAGCATCGCATCAAGCGGCTCGCCATCATGGATCAGGACGGTGCCAACGTTCGCCTTCTCAGCCAGGGCAAGGAACTGGTGCTGACGCCACGGTTCTCGCCGACGAACCAGGAAATCACCTACATGTCGTACACCAACGACCAGCCGAAGGTGTTCATCATGAACCTGGAGACCGGCAAACGCGAGCTGGTCGGCGATTTCCCCGGTATGACGTTTGCGCCGCGCTTCTCGCCGGACGGTCAGAAGATCGTCATGAGCCTCGGCACGCCGGACGGCCGCACGAGCATTTACGAGATGGATCTAAGGTCGCGGCAGTCACGCCGCCTGACCGAGGCGACCGGAATCGATACCAGCCCGAGCTATGCGCCCGACGGTAGTCAGATCGTGTTTGAAAGCGACCGGGACGGGAGCCAGCGGCTTTACGTGATGAATGCCGACGGCTCGGGTGCGCATCCGATTTCGATGGGCGATGGGAGCTATTCGACTCCGGTCTGGTCGCCGCGGGGCGACTACATCGCATTCACCAAGCAATCCGGTGGTCAGTTTCTGATCGGCGTGATGAAGCCGGATGGCTCGGGCGAGCGTGTCTTGACGGAAGGCTTCCATAACGAGGGGCCGACCTGGGCGCCGAACGGGCGGGTGTTGATGTTCTTCCGCGACCCCGGCGGCGCGACCGGCGGTCCCCGAATCTTTTCGGTCGACATAACCGGTTTCAACGAGCGGAAAGTGGCTACGCCCGCGTTCGGTTCCGACCCCGCTTGGTCACCGCTTCTGAATTAACACCTTGTTTACGAACGGGGCCTCGTCGCACCAGCTTTCGAGTCTTCGAGGACCAGAAAAAAATAATTCATAACAATGGCTTGGGCCATCTTGCCGTATCGCGAAAAGTGTTGACTTTCTCGCACTCACAGCCGTTGCATTTTCGCATCTGTACGATCGGAAAACTCGGCATTCAGCGCCTCTGTTCTTGATCGCGACGCGCCCTGCCGGTACCCCAAAGTACGGCTATTGCCGGAATCGTATCAGGAGATATGACCATGCAGGGTGTGAAGGGGCTGATCCTTTTGTCAGTGGTAGCTGCGGCTATTGCAGTTAGCGCATGCCGCCGCGAAGCGGAGCATGTGCCTTTGAAGCTCGGCGGTCCTACCGCAAGCGGCCAGGCTGTTCGCTAATCTAGCGACTAGTTTGGAATTCAAAGGACGCTGAATATGAAGAGCGCAGCCGTTGTCGCTGCTGTCTTGGGTGCTGTTGCTAACAGCGCAAGTTGTGAGTACCAGCCACCCAAGCTGCGCGGACCGGCCGCTTCGGACCAGGTCGCGCGTTAAGCGCTGCCTGTTTTCGGAGTAACGCGTTATTCATCCTATCTACAAGACCGAGTTGTTGGCGACTTCGTCGTCACCATCTCGGTCTTGAGCTTTTTAGGACTCGAATCAAATCTCGAGGCGAGAATTAGTCGCTTCAAATCGACGTCGAAATCCGATGTCGAAAAGAGTGCGTAAATCGAATTGGCCGCAGTCACCGCGGCAAGCCAGAATGCTAGATTTTCGACTGGAAGCGGCGCTGATCGCCATATCGGCGACTCAAGCCGACACGGGTTACGGCAGACGTATTCCGCTCTGGCCTTCAGAACCGGCCACATTTTCGGCTGAACGGTTCACTAGACTCAGAGAGGATAACAGCCGTTTCGCGCTGTGCGAAAATAGATAGAGCGGCTTGCCCGAAAGTTGGCGCCGAGACGAAAGGGATAACGAAATGCTGGCCTCGGTTGCGCGAAGCTTAGGGCTGCGCCTTGCCGCCGTTTCGATTCTTGTGGCAATGGTCGGCGCGTGCGCCGCCAACAAAGAACTACAGCCTGATGCACTGAGCGGCAAATACGGAGCTGCAACGCCGGGCTCGCAGAGAGACTTCGCTCAGAACGTTGGCGATATCGTTTACTTCTCGACAGATTCCGTCGACCTGACGCCTGAAGCAACGCAGACGCTCGTCAAGCAGGCCCACTGGTTGCAGCAATATCCGCAGTACACGATCACGATCGAAGGTCATGCCGACGAGCGCGGGACGCGCGAATATAACATCGCGCTCGGCGCACGCCGCGCGACGACGGTGCGCAACTACCTGGCGCAGAACGGCATCAACGGGGCACGCATCCGGACCATTTCCTACGGCAAGGAACGGCCCGTCGCCGTTTGCAACGACATTTCATGCTGGTCGCAGAACCGGCGTGCGCAGACGGTGCTGAATAGCGGCGGCGTCGTAAGCCAGCGCTAAGCGCATCGCGGACCGGCTATTTGTCCGCTCAGGAAACGACACGCAAACCGGCCACAGTCGTCCGGACGATTTTGGTTACGCGAGAGAATCCAGCAAAGTTTAGCCCAATTGGATCGGCATAAGGACAAGCCAAACATCAGATCGTCGCACCGCGTCTCATGTCCAATTTCCGCCGCTCAAAGTTTGCGTTTTGCTTCGCTTGGGCGGCGTTCGCCCTGACGATTGCATTTGTTCCGGCTTCCCTCATTCCGTTCGCCATGGCGCAGGACAATGAATTGGACCGGCAAACGCCGGCGGAACTTCTCGAAGATGGCATGGATGCCGCGGCCGACCACGCCCCGGAATCGGCGCGCCGGCTTTTTGGGCAGCTGATAAAAGACTATCCTGGGTCGCCCGAAGCCTTGCGCGCCCAGAATGTTCTTGCGGCGCTCGACAGGGATGCCTCGTCCGAACAGCGCGAAGTGATACAGGCCGACGAAGCCGAACACACGACGAAGTATCGGCGTGCCTTCCTCATCGATGTCGGCGACCGGGTTTTCTTTTCCGAGAGCAGCGCTACGATCGGCGGCCGGGCTCGCAGCATCATCGAAAATCAGGCTCGCTGGCTGAAAGCCCGGCCGAGCCTTACGGTCACGGTGATCGGGCGAGCCGATGACGGCGGCAATCGCGGTGCCGCACTGGACTTGTCACGCCAGCGCGCCGAGGCCGTGCGGGACAGGCTTGTCGCGGCCGGTATCGACGGCGGACGGATAGAAATCAAGGCAGCCGGCGATAGTGACCGCCTGGCCCTTTGCGCAACTCCGCTTTGCCAGGCGCAAAACCGCAACTCGGAAGTTCTTATCAATGGCTGGCGGGGTGACGGCGCGCCAGTGGGTCCGCGCTCGACAATGCCATTGGGTCCGCACACATTGTCCAAATCGGCGGATCAGGACCCACAATAGCGGCGGATGCTTGGCCGACACGCCCGAGCGCCCGGAACTGGTGATGGCAAGGTACTGCGCGGTTGATTTTCTTTGCGGCGCAGCGCAGGTGGAGATGCGACGCGGGCCGGGTTAGAACTGGTCCGTTCCAACCTTTGGTATTGACGGCGAAATCGAAAGCGGGGCAGAGCCAGAATATGGCCAAGCTTAGGTTTGACAACGGTTTTGGATGCCTTCCGGCCGCAGCGCTGATGCTGCTGCTGGCGTGGGGGGCACCGGCGCTTGCTCAGTCCGGAAATGAAAAAGCCGCGAAAGGCGCGCCAGCCGCGGCCGCGACGGCGCCGGCGGCAGATGCGGGTCTCAAGGCGCGTGTCGAGACACTCGAAGAGCAGCTCGTCGACATGCAGGTTGTTGTCGGCACGCTCGAGTCGCTCGGCAAGAGCGGTGGCTCGGCACCGGCGGCGTTCCCGGCTCCTTCCGGCGGCGCGGATGCGGCGCGCATCGACGGTCTCGAGACGCAGGTTCGGGCGCTGACGGCCGAGCTTCAGCAGCTATCCGATCAGGTTCGCAGCCTTGGCGGCAACCCGCGCCGTGGAGACATTCCTTCGAATACGAACACGGCTGCGATGGAGCCCGGCCCGGAGTCAGCGACGGATCATGGCGGAAGCACCGGCGGCGGGTTTGGTGCGACGACGGTATCTCCGGGCAGCGGTGGCGATGCCATCGGCGGATTGCTGGACGGTGATGCGCCGCCTCCGGCCGCCGCACAGGCCGCCCCAGCTGGAGGCCCCAATGGAGGAATGTCGGCGAGCCCGGGCATGACGCCCGCTCCGGTGGCGACGGCGGCACTTCCGCTGCCGCTTGATAGCACCAATCCAAAGGAGCTCTACGAGACCGCGTACGGCTATCTCCTGCAGCGGGACTACGGAGCGGCGCAAGCCGCGTTCGACGACTTCCTGGCGAAGTATCCGAATGACTCGCTTTCCGGGAACGCACAGTATTGGCTCGGCGAGACTCATTTCGTTCGTGGTCAATACAAGGCAGCGGCCGGCGCCTTCCTGAAGGGCTACCAGACGTATGCCCAAAGCGCGAAAGCGCCCGACAGTCTTTTGAAGTTGGCGATGTCGCTCGATCGTCTTGGCCAGAAGGACGCGGCCTGCTCGTCCTATGCGGAACTCTCGTCGAAGTTTCCGAACGCACCTCAGAGCGTAAAGTCGCGCGCTCAATCCGAACGCCAACGCGTTGGGTGCCAGTGATGGCCGTGTGAGGCTACGTGGAACGCCGAACCAATTCGCCGATCACCAATACTGACGCCGACGCCGCCCTGGCGCGTCTCGCAAGCTTCGACCATGTCGTCCTCGCGGTTTCAGGCGGACCCGACAGCATGGCTCTGCTCGTTCTCGCGGCGGAGTGGCAGGCGCGGCGCAATTCCCGACTGCCAGTGATCTCTGTCGCGACAGTCGATCATAAACTGCGGCCAGAGTCTGGCGCAGAAGCCGAATTCGTCGGTCGCGAATCTGCCCGACTTGGTTTGACGCACACAGTTCTGCACTGGCTTGACGAGAAGCCGACGACCGGCCTCGCCGATGCGGCGCGGCGGGCTCGATACCAATTACTCGACGAGCATGCCCGGAGTTTCGCTGCTTCGCGTACTGCCGTCGTCACCGCGCATCATCTCGACGATCAGGCCGAAACATTCGCGATGCGGCTGGCGCGCGGCGCGGGCGTCGATGGACTGGCGTCGATGCCGGTTGAGCGTGCGCTAGGCGAAGCGTCACCGATCGCGCTCGTGCGACCGCTGCTGTCATTTTCGAAATCCAGCCTGCTCGCAACGCTCGCCGCGCGCGGTGTCGGCTTTGTCGAAGACCCGACAAACGGCGACGTACGCTACGAGCGCGCGCGAATGCGGCAAAGCTTTCCGTCACTCGATGCCGCCGGCATTTCGCCTCGGGCGGTCGCGACGTCCGCCAGGAGGCTCGGCGACGCGCAGGCGGCGCTTCGTTACGCCGAAGAGTGCTTCGTTGCGACGCTCGATCTGACATTCGGCAATGAAGTTTTCGCCGCCTTCAACAGTGAGCCCTTCAAACGTGGTCCGGCCTTTCTTCGCCAGAAGGTTCTTGCGCGTCTCATCGCGCGATACGGCGGTGCCAGTCCCGAGCCGCAACTTTCGGCAGTCGAAGATCTGGCGGCGCGGCTGCAACTGACCGATAAATGTACCGCAACGCTCGGCGGTGCGACGATTTCAGCCGGCAGCCACTTTGTCCGTGTCTGGCGCGAGGCCGGAAGGCTTGATCAAAGTGATATCAGCCTCGGTCCGGGTGAAAGCCGGATCTGGGATCGGCGGTTCCTTTTGCGCAGCACGCCGGACGCAACTACAACAGTGACGGTCAGGCCGCTAGGCAACAGAAACTATTTGAAGATTGCCGGCCGGCTTGCGCGAAATTCCCGGCCGCCGGCGCGCGCCTCCTATGCGCTTCCGTCGTTTTGGGCAGGCTCGGAACTTTTGGCGGTACCCTCGCTCGCGCCGTTCGCACTTGCGTCCGAACCACCCCTCGATCCGGCAGGTTGCGAACTCAGCGCGGTCGCAGTTTTAAGTCGGCATTAAGGCTGGTGCCCGTGCAACCGGCAACTTTAGTAACGTTGGTAAAACGCTCAAACTTGTGCGGCAGTGTGGAGACCCCTATGTTAAGCGCACAATCGGGGGCCTCAGGCCGCCCGAGCGCACGCTGTGTTGGCGTGGCCGGCGCCATCAGGGAACAAAATGAACCCTAATTATCAGAAACTTGCGATCTGGGCGGCGCTCTTCGTCTTGCTGCTGGCGCTATATAACCTTGTCAGCAATCCCAGCCAGACGAGGCATGCGAACGAGATTCAATATTCTGAATTTCTCGATGCCGTCGATAAAGGGACCGTAACGGAGGCCGTGCTGGCGGGCAACCGCATCACAGGCACGAAGCGGGATGCTTCGTCCAATGACACGGCATTCTCGACTTACGCGCCGGAAGATCCCAATCTCGTGACGCGTTTGCGCGAAAAGGGCGTAAAGTTCAAAGCCCGGCCTGCAGAGGACGAAGTGCAGTCGATTACGAGCATTCTCCTGAGCTGGTTTCCGATGCTGCTGCTCATCGGCGTCTGGATCTTTTTCATGCGCCAGATGCAGTCGGGATCCGGGCGCGCCATGGGCTTCGGCAAGTCGCGCGCTAAACTCCTGACCGAGCGGCATGGTCGCGTGACGTTCGAGGATGTTGCGGGCGTCGATGAAGCGAAAGCCGATCTCGAAGAGATCGTCGAATTCCTGCGCGACCCGCAGAAATTCCAGCGCCTCGGCGGCCGCATCCCGCGTGGCTGCCTGCTCGTCGGTCCGCCCGGCACGGGCAAAACGCTGATCGCGCGCGCCGTCGCGGGCGAAGCCAACGTGCCGTTCTTCACGATCTCGGGCTCGGACTTCGTCGAAATGTTCGTCGGCGTTGGCGCCAGCCGCGTGCGCGACATGTTCGAGCAGGCGAAGAAGAACGCGCCGTGCATCATCTTCATCGACGAAATCGATGCCGTCGGACGTCATCGCGGCGCCGGTTTGGGCGGCGGTAACGATGAGCGCGAGCAGACGCTCAATCAGCTGCTCGTCGAGATGGATGGCTTCGAAGCCAACGAGGGCATCATCATCATCGCGGCGACGAACCGTCCCGACGTGCTCGATCCCGCCTTGCTGCGTCCCGGCCGTTTCGACCGCCAGATCATGGTGCCGAACCCGGACGTGCTTGGCCGCGAGAAAATCCTGCGCGTCCATATGAAGAAGGTGCCGCTGGCGCCGGATGTCGATCCGAAAGTCATTGCCCGCGGTACGCCCGGATTCTCGGGCGCCGATTTGGCGAACCTTGTCAACGAAGCGGCTCTGCTCGCAGCGCGGCGCAACAAGCGTCTCGTGACACAGGCCGAGTTCGAGGATTCCAAAGACAAGGTCATGATGGGCGCCGAGCGCAAGACCATGGCCATGACGCAGGAAGAGAAGCTGGCGACGGCCTATCACGAGGCGGGTCATGCCATCGTCAATCTACTCGTTCCTGGCAACGATCCGCTGCACAAGGTGACGATCATCCCGCGTGGACGGGCTCTCGGCGTGACGATGAGTTTGCCGGAGCGCGATCGCTTGAGCTATTCCAAGCAATGGTGCGAAGGCAAGATCGCCATGGCGTTCGGCGGCCGCGTTGCCGAGCAGATCATCTATGGCCGCGAGCATCTGAATACCGGTGCTTCGAGCGACATCAGCCAGGCGACGGGCATAGCCAAGCGCATGGTCACGGAATGGGGCATGAGCGACGTGCTTGGGCCGCTCCTCTATTCGGAAAACCAGCAGGAAGTGTTCCTTGGTCATTCGATCACGCAGCAGCAGAACATGAGCGAGGAAACCGCCAAGCTCATCGACGAGGAAACGCGTCGTATCGTGACGGCCGGCGAAAAGACCGCGTGGGAAGTGCTGACGCGTCACAAGCCGGAACTCGAGGCTCTGGCGCAGGCGCTGATGGAATACGAGACGGTCACCGGTGACGAGTGCCTAGCGATCATGCGGGGTGACAAGATCGTTCGCCCCAATGACGACGATGGTACGAAGGGTCCGGCTGGATCCACGGTACCAACGACAGGCCGGCAGCCGCGCCCGCGCGGCGAGTCGACGACGGGCGGTCTGGAGCCCGAGCCGCAGCCGCAGGGCTAAGCGTCTCGCTATCAATCGCAGAGCGGCCGCAATCACTGCGGCCGCTTTTGCATGCGCTGGGAATTTCGCGCCGATGAAACGCTCCATTTATCTGCAACCGACCGCGATATTCTGGGATCGGACCGAGCGGCGCGCGGTCGAGGAGACTGACATTCCAGTCTGGAAGGGCCTGCCGCTGGCGGGCGGCCGCCTGTCGTTCGCAGCACTTGACGTACTGACGCGGGCGACGCCGTCGACGAAGCGGCGCACCATCATTCTCGGCGATGCATTCAGCGGCGACTGGGGTCGCGAGGCGCTGGCTGCCGCCGATATTCTGCAGGAGCTTTCGACAAGTCGCGCCCGCTTTGCGGGTCTGTCGCTCGATAGGCCGCGCATTATGGGCATCATCAACGTAACGCCCGACAGCTTTTCGGACGGCGGCCTTTATTCGAGCCCCGAAGCCGCAATTGCGCACGGTCTGGCGCTCGTCGAGGAAGGCGCCGATATCCTAGATGTCGGCGGCGAAAGCACGAGGCCGACTGCGGACTTCGTGCCGGCCGAAGAGGAGTTGAAGCGCGTCATTCCGGTCATTGAAGGTCTGCGGGCGCGGACGAGTGCCGTGATCTCTGTCGACACGCGCAAAGCCGAAGTGATGCGCCAGGCTGCTGCCGCCGGTGCCGACGTTCTGAATGACGTTTCGTCCTTCACGCATGATCCTGAAGCCCTCGAAGTCGCGGCGGAAAGCGGCCTGCCGGTCATAGTGATGCACGCCCAAGGCGATCCCAAAACGATGAACGACAATCCGCAGTACGACGATGTCGTGCTCGACGTGTTCGACTATCTCGAGAGCCGCGTTCAGGCGTGCATTGCGGCGGGCATTCCGAAAGCGAAAATCGTGGCCGATCCGGGTATCGGCTTCGGCAAGCACTTGCATCACAACGTCGCCGTGATGGCCGGGCTTTCGCTTTATCATGGTCTTGGCGTGCCGATCCTTCTCGGCGCCAGCCGCAAGAAAATGATCGGCGAGCTTTGCGACGTGACGAAAGCCGAGGACCGCGTTGCGGGCTCGCTCGCCTGCGCGGTCGCGGGTATCGCCGCGGGCGTGCAGATCGTTCGCGCACACGACGTCAAGGAAACCAAGCAGGCGGTCGAGGTCTGGCGGGCGTGCGTAGCGGGGACCGAAAAAGGTCTCGATTCGTAAGTCGCGTGTCGGTAAGTCAGCCGCGTTCCATTGCTTTCAGCCTTTTGCGCAGTCCTTCGATGGCGATCGGGACAAAGGCGCGAACCGGCGGCTTCGGCAGCCGAACGGATCGTTGCATGAGCTGAACCGGAATGACGGTGTCATCATAATGGTCGAGAACAGTCCGCAAGCGGCCTTTCCTGATTGCCGCTTCGGCTTGATAGGAAAGCACGCGCGCGATGCCCAGGCCGGCGACCGTCGCGTCGATTGCCGCCTCGGCGGTATTGACGTTCAGCCGCGGCTTAATGTGAACGGATTGCCGGCCGTGAACAGCGCTACGAAATAGCCACTGCGTCCCGCCGGCAATATTTGAAAACGCGATGCAGTCGTGCGTTGCGAGCGTCGCCGGTGCATCCGGTATGCCGCGCTTCTTGAGATAGCTCTGCGCTGCGCAAGTCAGCAGCCGCAAGGTGCCGACCTTGGATGCAAT
>NZ_DATNBA010000151.1:0-5841 GCF_035572195.1 Hyphomicrobium sp.
TCACCCCCGATAGCGACCGTTAAAGCGGATCCCCGCGAAAGGTCATGTCCGCTTTACTCTCGAAAGCGGACGAGTGCGGCGCAAACCGTCATTTCAGCTTTGGGCCAATAGCGGACACCGCTCTTCCAGCGGTGCAGCGCATCTTCCACGTGCGGTTTACGCAGCATTCGTCGCCCCCTGGTTCACGTAAACAGCGATATAGCACTCTGAATTTGATCAGCTGCGGCGGTAAACAGTTCATTGTAATTTGTGTGACCTTCGGCAGCGGCCCTCAGGATGCATTCAGCGAGATAGACTTTAACGGTCGCCGTCGTGTACTCGACGGGAACCCGTGTCATGACATCTTCAAGCGCTTTTCTCATGTCTCGGATGAGTTGAGGTGTGAACTGCGGCATGGCAGCACCCATTCACGCTGATGATAAAAAGAGAACATAAGTCAGCTACCAAAGGCACGTTTGGCAAAGAAGAAGCGCGCCTCGAGTTTTCCGCCCAGCTAGCCGGCCGGAGCCCTGTATTTCACCATCACGGTATCCAAGTGGTGACAATGCGAGCACTCAAACGTGCGCCTGTCATAACCCGGTTTTTCGTCAGGTTCGATCCATGCGAGCCGCGTAGAAGAGCGACATTGCGGGCACCGTCTATCGCCGATCTGAGAAACTGGTGGGAAATCAATTTCTGATCGCAACATACGCGCCTCCTTGTCAAAAAGGCAGGCGTCGTCCCCTCGATGAGAATTTGAGCTTGCGCGCATTGCTTCGCGACTGCACGTGAATTTTTTGTAATAGATCGTGCAACTTTTGGAGGACGCGCTGCATTAAATGCCGATGCACTCTCAAGAAAATTGATCTTATCGCAAAGGCAAAACGAAATATCGCGGCGAGTGCGAGCCTGATATTCGATGAGTGGCTTTGATAGGATAATTGGCAGGGGCGCGTCCCAGCAGGGGTAAGCCATGTTCAGGCTCATCATCATATGCGCCTCGTTCGTACTTGCGGCCAATTCAGCCTATCCGCAATCGTCTCCTCCAAACTCTGATCAGGCAAAGCGAATCCAAATGCTTGTGGATAGAGCAGCCGAACTCGTCAACACAAAAGGAAAGGAAGCATTCTCCGAATTTCGTCAGCGCGGAAGCGAATGGTTTACGGGTGATACCTACATTTTTGCTTACGCTCCCGATGGCACGGTGGTCCTCAACCCGGCCTTCCCGGCACGCGAGGGACGCGCATACCACGGAGAAAAAGATAAGAAGGGGAAGGCTTTTCACGACGAGATTTTAAAGGTTGCACAGACAAAAGGATCGGGATGGGTCGATTATTGGCTACCAAAGCCTGGACAGACCGAACCGTCGCAGAAATGGAGCTACGTTAAGGCTGTGAAAGCCGAGGGGGTCGCCGTTGTTGGTGCAGGGTTCTTTCCCGAGTGACACGTGCGCGTGATGTCCGCTTTGGGTCATAAGCGGACATGTGCGGCGCACTAGTCCATGTCTGCTTTGGGCCAGAAGCGGAAATGTCCAGCGCACTGGCGCATGTCCGCTAAGTGCCAATAGCGGGCATGCGTTAGCGCATCCGCGCCGGTGACTATGTCCCCGAATTATTCGCATAATGCAGCACTCATATAAGGTAGACTGACTATGGCTCGCGCCAGCGTCGATGTACCCATAGCCAATGCTCGGGGGCTCCCCGGATCATAAATGTTTCGATCTGCTCCGCACAACTGCATTGTACCGGTCACGTCGATCTAATTGGCATCGTCCCTGATGGGCAAGAGTCGGGGCGTTGGCTATGCGCTTTGCATAGATACTATGTATCGGGATGTCATATTCGCGTGCCAGCAAGGCGATGAGGGGATTCGTCCGGCAGACCTAGCCAGAAAGTGACAGGCACGCCCCGACTGTCATGCTGGTCGACCAACATCCAACATGTTTGCCATCGCGCACCCGTCACAATTTTGCGCCGGACATTGATCGGCGCCGGTGTGTGGGCTAAATCAGCAGCCGGCATATGAATTTGTGAGTGGTTGATGCGCTATTTTTCAACGGACAATCCAGCTCTAGTGAGCCGCCGCTTCGACAACGAGATCGTCATCGCGAATTATGTCACTGGCGCCTATTACAGCCTAACGGGTTCCGGCGCAGAGATCTGGCTCGGATTGCGGGCGGGCGTAAGCGTCGAGGAGATAGCGACGCGCCTCGGCGCCAATAATGTTGCAACTGAGGTCGATGCTTTTGTAACCAGGCTCGGCGACGAGGCCATCATCGCGCCGGTGGACTCACCAATACATCGGGTGGCGTGGTCCCCGTCGCCTGGCTTTAAGTTCTCTTCGCCGCTGCTCGAGCGTTTCGACGACTTACGCGACCTCTTGCTACTCGATCCGGTGCATGATGTTGACGACATCGGTTGGCCCCACAGTGCCAATGGCGACCGCTAGCCGCAGATTCAGCGCGGCAGTCGCGCGCGCCTTTGAAAGCCTAGACGACGGCGCCATCGAGCGCCCCGCGAGGTCCGGCCCACTTGCGTTGCGACTGCATTTCGCATCTTCCGAACTTGCCGATGCCTTCAATGTATTCCTACCGCCATTGCCCGGCAGTTCGCCGGTGCTTGAGATCTGCTTCACCACCAGCCGTTACGTCAATTTATCCGACGCCGTGCCGCAACGCATTGCGGGGCACGCGGCTTTGGCGAATGATGACGTCTACGCCTTATGGCAATTCGATTCGCAGCATTTATTGCATATTGTGGATTTTGCGTCTCGCCGCGCGGTTGTCTGGCTCGGCGACGATTTCGCCCCTGCCTGGCTCTGTAGCCGTCCGATCCTTGCTCCGATTCATGCCGTGCTGTTGCGGACGCCGTGGGTGCCGCTGCACGGTGGTGCGGTCAGCCTGAATGGACGTACGCTGTTGCTGGCGGGCATCGGCCGGGCCGGCAAGACCACAGCCGCGCTTGCATGCGCGCTAGCTGGCTGGGACTACGCCGGCGACGATTTTGTTTTGGTCAATTCGCAGACTGCGTTGGTCGAGCCGCTGTTCACTTCAGCGCGGCTGCGCAATGACCTGAGTTCGGTCTTCCCCGGCATCCTCGATGCGCGGGCGGAAATCTCGCACGAGGATGGCGAGGTGCGGCACGAGTTGCGTATGGAGCACGTGTTGCAGCCCGACCAATTGACTGGCGGAAAGGCGGCCGCCCTGCTGTTGCCGCGCCGTCGCGGTGCGGAGCGGCCGGAGTTCGAGCCGGCCCGGCCGATCGATGCGTTCAATGCGCTACTGACGATGACCGTGACGCTGACCCCCGGCTGGCCGGATCTAGTTTCGAAAAAGCTGATGTCGGTGATCGGGCTCGCGCCAATCTTCTTCATCGATACTGGAGCAACGCCGAATGCTATTCCCGACGCGTTCGCCGAATTTCTTCACCGGCTTTGATTGTAAAGAGAGGCCCGCCGCGAATGACTAATCGCTCAACGACGGTTGTGATACCGGTGCTGAACGGTGCGGAGCATATTGCCGAAGCGCTCGCGAGCGTGCTGCTCCAGCTCGAGTGCGACGACCGTGTCGTCGTCGTCAACGATAGGTCGACCGATGCGACGGTCGGGATCGTTGGAGAATTCGTCAGGCGCGATCCGCGAGTGGAACTGATCGCCTGCGAAGGCAGCGGCTGCGCCGCCGGGCGCAACACCGGACTACGCCGGGGCACAAGCGAATTCGTCGCGTTTCTCGATCACGACGATATCTGGCCGGTCGGCTCGCTTGCGCAGTTGCGAGATGCGCTTTTTAATCGCCCGGGCCTCGATGCCGTATATGGTCGCATGAAGCTGCAATTCGACAACGGCCTAGACGAAAGATACGCGCCCCTGGACGGTCAGTATGTGCACCGGGTCGGCGTGTGGGGCTGCTTGTTTCGTCGCAACACCTTGCAGCGCGTGACCGGTTTCGATGAATCGATGGTTGCTGGGGAAGACACTGACTACTGGCTGCGGCTTGAGGAAGCGGGGGTCGCGGCGGCGCCAGTCGATGCGGTGACGATCGTCTATCGGCGCCATCCGGGCAACATGACGGCCAGCAAGGCTGTGAGAATCGACGGCAGCATGGCCGTCCTTCGTCGCCGGATAGCGCGCAACAGGGATAGAGCGGATCTGTGATGCGCGTCTCGGTCGTCCTTCCTGCTTACAACGCCGAGCTCTATCTCGCCGAGGCGATCGACAGCGTCTTGTCAGAGCTCGATTCGCGGCACGAACTGATCGTGATCGACGACGGTTCGACCGACGCGACGCGTGACATCATGGATCGTTACGGCACCCGCATCGTCGCGTTATCACAGCCCAATACCGGAACGACCAGGGCATTGAACGCCGGCCTTGCGCGCGCCACTGGCGACATTTTTGGATTCCAGGATGGCGACGACTTGTGGACACCCGGTCGCCTCGACAAGCAGCTTGCCATTTTCAAGCGCGATTCCACAGTGGAAGCGGTGCTTGGTCTGTCGCAGCAATTCGTCAGCCCCGACGTACCGGAGCATCTGCGTGAAGCCTTTCGTCCACCTGAGGATATTTTGCGCGGCGAAGGCCGTACACCGATGCTGATCCGCCGTGAGGCGTTTGAGCGTATCGGCGCCTTTGACGAGAGCTTTGCAATTGCCAGTGTGATCGACTGGTTCGCGCGCGCCCGCGCCGCAGGGCTGCGTAGCGTCATGCTTGAGGAGGTCGTGCTGATGCGCCGACTGCATCAGCGCAACGGCGGCCGCGTCGCGTCGGAGGCCCAGAATGCCGAGACGCTGCTGGCGCTCAAGAAGGCGATCGAGTCGCGCCGTCGGCCGCGTTGATCTCGCTGCCATCTGCGAGCACGGCGACGCTTTTGACGAGTAGCCCGAGGAAGCGCGAATCCGTGTTTAGCCCGAGTGCGGACGGGCTGCGGGCATCGTCGAGTTGTAGCGCAATGACGGTTTTTCCTTGCTGCGAAACCTGAGCCGGAAGCCGCAGGTAGACCTTGTCGCTGTAGGCGACGCTGTGCCGCTCAATTCCAACGCCGGCGAATGCGCGGAAGTTGAAAGCCGTCCGGCCTGGTGGCACGAAAGGCATGGCGACGATCTCGACGGTGACGGTGCGCCGTGATCGACCGGGTATGCTCAGCTCAATGATCGCGAGTTCTCCGGTGGTCCAGCGGCCCTCGGTGTCCGGGACCGAGAAGCCGTAAGGATAATCCACCATCGTCGGCTCGTGTGATGATTTCTGGAAGGCTTTCCACGCACGCTTGAGCCGGTTTCTGACGACCCATTGCAACACGAATGTGAGTGGTCTGGGTGTTCGCAGCTCATACGGCTGAGGTGGAAAGCGCCAAGGGTGAGTATAAAGCATGAGTCGGCGCAGCGCGCTGTCGCGAAAGCCGCGGCTGAGTTGCCGACGCATCCGGAGTCGCTGCGACAAGGGTACACGTGAAGCCAGCGCGCCGAGGACATGGTTCGGCACGGGCGTGTCAGCGTGATCGCGGATTAGTCGCAGAACGTTGAGCGCGCGCCAATGCGCGCCTTGCGCGTCCGTAAGATGCAGAAAGCGCGACCAGTCGACCTGCCCGGCGCAGTCTCGGATTAGATGGGCGGCCTCAATGGCGCGGAAAAACGCCTCCTGGGAGTCCGATGGATCGGCCCGAGCCACAGCAAGGAACAGGTGCATTGCCCGATCGGGAACGCGGATGGCGCGGTTCGCCATGTGGACGATTTCGGCACTGGCGAACATCTCGTTCACCAGCACGCTAGCTTGGGGATCCGGCAGCGGACGCCAATGCAGGTCGATTTCGCCTTTGAAACCGTGCTTGCTCATCGGTGCGGCATGGATTGCGATAAAGTCGCTCGGCGC
>NZ_DATNBA010000152.1:0-4981 GCF_035572195.1 Hyphomicrobium sp.
TCCAGCATTTGCCGTGCTTCTTGTGCCGGCGTTTTGGCTTCGGCTTCGGCCCGCTTGCGATAGCGCTCCGGTTCGCCTTCGCCGGGCTTATAGATGAACGGCAGAACCAGCTGATCGACGAAGCCTTTCGGAAAATGCGGCAACTCGTCGACGCCCAAGTCATTCGCCGTAATCGGCCGCGGCGGCGTCGCATTGAAGGTGCCGAGCATCTTGTCCCAAACCGTCAGCAGCAGACCGAAGTTGCAATCGCCTTCGGTTCCCCAGTTGACGTGATGCAGATGATGCACGCGGCCAATAGAGAGATGGCTCGCGAGCGGGCCGAGGCGCGCATCGACATTCGAATGCTGCACGATCAGCGTCACCGAAATCAAAAAGCCAAGCACGACCGCGACCGGCACCGGCATGCCCATGATGACGAGCGGCATATTGCCGATGATCATGTCGATGACCTGATGCAACGGGTGGCGAATGACGCCGTTCAATCCGTAAAGTCGCCCGACGCCATGATGGACCGAATGCAGCCGCCACAGCGGCGCATAACGGTGGCTGAGGTAATGCATCATCATGAAGGCGAAATCGGCGACCACGAACGCGACCAGCACCTGTGTCCACATCGGCCACTGCGTCGGCCAAAGACCCTGAAACGGGAACAGCCAGCAGATCACCGGGATCAGCAGCACGCCGTTGATGCTCGACATTTCGTAGGCCAACACGTGCAGCACATTGGTTGGCGTGTCGCCGTGCGCGTCGTTGTCGTTCCACTCATCGAAGAAGGGTGCGATGCGCTCGGCCGCGAATGCCGTTGCGTAGGCGAGCGCCAGCAGCGGCGCGAGCCAGAAATACGAATGCCCGTACGCGACGACCCAATAAGCCGCCCCAGTCAGGCCGAACATCATAAAGGGGGCGTAGCCGTAACGTACGACCGTACGTAAAACTGTCATGCGTGTTTCTCCAAGACCTCTATAACTCTCTGAGCTCACGCCCGCCAAGCACATGATCTATGAGACGTTTCAACGCGGTAAAGAGCTATTCCGTTGCCGCATCCCCGAAGCGCGCGTGCTGCAAACGTTGCCTGAAAATTTTAGGCTCATGGATCGGTGCGCTGCAAACAGGTCCAACACAGACGTAAGCCGTTGATTTGTCTCCAACGGCGGGCTTGCCGGAAAGCAAGGACCGCGGGCTGACTGGGGTTGTTTCTTCGGCGATAAACTCCACTGCACCGGGCACCGATAGCTTCATCAGTTGGGATCGCAGTTCGGGGTGGCCAGCAACACTCACGGCTATTTGAACCAAGCGATCGAGATCGAGTTCCGCGGCGAGTAAACCGCAGTGGCCGATGGGTGATCGCGCGGCCGCTCCGGAAAAGGCCTTGATGAGATCACGGGCCCGGTCGTCGTAGCAGCTTTCGCCCGTCAGCGCGGCCAAAGTCACGAGGTTCGAAAGTTGTATAGCGTTCGCATTCGGCACGGCATCGTCGGCGGCACTCTTCAGCCGAACGACGACGTCGCCGGTGTCGTCGGCAGCCGTGAAGTATCCCCCGTTGGTGTCATCCCAATAATGGCGGTCCAGCACCTCCGTCCAGCGCACGGCTTGATCGAGATAGGTGTCCGATCCCGTCGCTGCAAAGAGACGCAACGCGGCCCACGTCATGTTCGCGTAATCGGAGGCGGTCGCCGGAGCTTTGGCGAGACCTGCGCGGTAGGCGTGATAGAGCCTGCCGTCGCCGGCAGCGAGCTTGGTCACGATGCAGGCGAAGGCGCGCTCCGAGAGTGCCAGCCAATCCGGTCGTTCAAAGACGATAGCCGCACGCGCCAAAGCGGCGATCATCAACCCGTTCCAGTCAGCGAGGATCTTGTCGTCCCAGCCCGGACGGATGCGGGAGGCTCGGCGGGTCAGAAGCTTCGCACGCATCCCGGCAAGGCGAGTTTCCTCCATCTCGGACAACAGCGCCTGCGAGTCGAGACGATTGAGAATCGTATGGCCTTCGAAATTTCCGTCGGCGGTGACGGCGTAAACGCGGGCGAAAGCAGCCGCATCCTCGGCACCTAAAACGTCTTTAATCTCGGCTGCGCTCCAGACGTAGAACTTGCCTTCTTCGCCCTCGCTGTCGGCGTCGAGGGAAGCGGCAAAGCCACCTGCCTCGCTGATCATTTCGCGTTCGAGCCAAGCGACGGTCTCGGCGATGCGCGTGGCGAAAAGCTGATCGTGCGTCTCGCGCCAGACTTCGGTCAGCAGGTCGATCAGCAGCGCATTGTCGTAGAGCATCTTTTCGAAATGGGGGACGAGCCACAACTCGTCGACGGAATAGCGTGCGAAGCCGCCTCCGAGATGATCGTAGATGCCGCCCTGGCAGATGTTACGCAGCGTCGTGACGACGGCGTTGCGGGCGCGCTGATCGTCAAATCGGATGCCGCCGCGCCATAGAAGCCAGAAGACGTTCCACTGCGGAAATTTCGGCGCGCCTGAAAGGCCGCCATGCTCACGATCGACGGCATGGGCGATGCGTTGAACAAGATCTTCGATCTTCGGTTTTTGCTCCGGCGACGCGGCCTCACCGCCGGCGTCTTCCTTCAGCGACGCGAGGATAGCCTCGGCATTCTTGCGGACGTTTTCGGATTGGTTCTGATAGGCCTCGGCGATACGCAGCAGCACAGTCACGAACGCCGGCCGGCCAAAGCGCTGTTGCTTTGGAAAATAGGTTCCGCCCCAGAACGGCCTGGCGTCGCTGTCAAGAAACATCGTCATCGGCCAGCCGCCTTGTTCGCCGAGGCGATGCAGTGCGCCCATGTAAATCGCATCGATGTCGGGACGCTCTTCGCGATCGACTTTGATGTTGATGAAAAGCTCGTTCATCACGCCGGCGGTCGCTTCATCTTCGAAGCTTTCGTGCGCCATCACGTGGCACCAATGGCAGGCCGCATACCCGACCGACAGCAGGATCGGTTTGCCCGTCCGCTTCGCCTCGGCGAGTGCTTCCGGTCCCCACGCCCACCAATGGACAGGATTTTCCTGGTGCTGGAGAAGATAGGGACTCGTCTCGTACTTCAGTCGGTTTTCGCTCATGGGGGACTTAGCTTCGCTCATCTTGGCTTCGTCATGGGGGGCACTTGGCAAGGATGCGGCTAAAGAATTTCGGGATTGGATTGCGAAGGCGCGCATCTACGCGTACGCGAACTCCATGACCGATGCTTCAACAATATATGCGCTTTCGAGCGCACCCGGGCGGGCGGGGGTAGCCGTCATTCGACTGTCCGGCCCCGCAGCTCGTGACGCACTCGCCAGGATGGTGAAGGGGCCACCGAAGCCGCGCTATGCGGCATTCCGGACTGTCCGGCATCCGACGACCGGCGAAGCGCTCGATGGTGCGGTGGTGATTTGGTTCGAGGCCTCATCCAGCGAGACCGGTGAGGACGTCGTCGAGTTCCAAATCCACGGCAGTCGTGCGGCGATTGCGGCTGTCCTCGGTGCGCTGGGCGAGATCGCGGGATGCCGCCTCGCCGAGCCAGGCGAATTCGTTCGCCGCGCCTTCGAGAACGGTAAGCTCGACCTCGCTCAAGTCGAGGGCCTTGCGGATTTCGTTGAAGCCGAAACAGAAGCTCAGCGCCGCCAGGCACTGACACAAGTCGGCGGCGTGCTTTCGAAGCTCTACGACGGTTGGCGGACGCGGCTGATTGAGATCGCTGCCCTGACCGAAGCGGCGATCGATTTCGCCGACGAGGGGGACGTGTCGGCGTCGTCGCTCGCCGAAGCACGCAAACGGGCCTCGGTGCTCGCGGCGGAAATCGCGATTCATCTCGACGATAAGCATCGCGGTGAGATCGTGCGGGAAGGCTTCAGGGTTGCTTTGCTGGGCGCGCCGAATGCCGGCAAGTCGAGCCTGCTCAACGCGCTGGCGCGGCGCGATGCGGCGATCGTTTCGGCGGAAGCAGGTACGACGCGCGACGTCATCGAAGTGCGCCTGGATCTCGCCGGTTTGCCGGTCATCGTTTCCGACACAGCCGGAATTCGTGAAGCGGCGAGCGATATCGAGCGCGAAGGCATCCGTCGCAGTCTCGTGGCGGCCCGCGAAGCCGATCTCATCATCTGGCTTACTGAAACGGACGACTCAAATTTACCCTGTGGAATTTCACGTGAAACAAGTCTTGTAATTCGATCCAAAGCTGATCTCGCTCCTGACTCGCGCTCCGGAGGATTCGCGGTTTCCGCCGTCACCGGAGAAGGCCTCGACAGGCTGATCGAGGGCATCACCCAGCGCGCCAAGCAAGTGGTGGGTGATAGAACCGATCCCGTGCTCACCCAGGCGCGGCACCGACAAAGCCTCGAGGACGCCGTCAGGGATATCGAAACGTTTCTCAACGAAGATTCGGCAGCCATCGAACTCCGTGCCGAGGACGTCCGGCGCGCCGCACACGCGATCGGCCGGATCACGGGGCGCGTCGACGTCGAAGACGTACTCGATCAGATCTTCAGCCGGTTCTGTATCGGCAAATAGCGACTCATTGTTTCACGTGAATCCTTTTTCACGTGAAATCGTCACGGATTCGCTTTCGGAATGGTCGACTTTCACCGGCCACGGCGGCTCCTTCAACCTGTCATCCGGCCTAAGCGTAGCGGCGAGTCGGATTCTAGGTTAACTGCCGCGGATCTCGTCATCGCTGCATGTCATTGGGTCCCGGGTCTCGCATGCGGCTTGCCCGGGATGACAATCGGCGGGGAAACGGCGCTCTAAGGGAAATTCCTCGCGGGAGGGTCTTTCGAGCAACCGGCTTTTGCAGGCGGCCGCCCCTTCACCCTAACCCTCTCCCCGCGAACGGGGAGAGGGAATAAGTGGGCTGTTGCGCGCGCCGGGAATGGGTTATTCCGACGCCAATCCAGATAAGAGAGCCGGCCTCAGTGTCACCGTCGAAGAAAATGTATGACGTCATCGTCGTCGGCGGCGGGCACGCGGGAACCGAGGCGGCCGCCGCTGCAGCTCGCATCG
>NZ_DATNBA010000153.1:0-9890 GCF_035572195.1 Hyphomicrobium sp.
AAGATCGGCTGGCTCCGCAGCCATCCGCCCGCTGCCGAACGTGCCGAAATCATCAGGCACCAACACGATTATCCTTCGACGCCCGCGCTCGACGCGCAGGCATGGCAGGATTTGAAGTCGATCTGCCGGACGACGCTGGAACCGGACAAGGGCGATGGCGACAGCTAGGATCTTTCCGCACGTCCACCCGGCGAATGGCTGGGCCGTGGCGGGTGGTCCGACGATGGCCGGATTTTTGTGCCACACGACATTGCAACGTAACGCGCCGAGTTTTCAGGACACCCGCGCATGAAGTCGATTTCTATCAAAGTCGCTCTCGGCGTATTCGCGGTGACGTTCTACATCGCTTCGCCGTTCGTTTCGGCCTGGTTCATTCGTGAAGCTGTCCGCAACGGCAACTCCGATTATCTCGCTCGCGCCATCGAGTGGCCTAGCGTGCGCGAGACGCTGAAACCCTCGATCGTCCGTATTGCTCTGAATTTGCCCTACCCCGAGGAACAACCGCAGGCGAGTTCCGGGCTTTGGCAGCGCCTCAAGACAACTGTCGGACAAGGCGCCGTCGATCGCCTCGTCGACACGTACGTCACGCCGGAAGGCCTGCCGAAGCTATTCACACTACGCAAAACTTATCGCGATTACACTGCCAACGATGCCGATGAAGCCAAGACGACGCCGCTGCTCGAAAGAATCGAGCGCGCCTGGGCGCGCGTCAAACGCGCCGAGTTTACCGGCTTCACGACATTCGAGATCGACATGGCGGACAAGCAAGATCCGGCGCGCATCTATCTCGGCAAGCTGAAATTGACACCGCTCGGATGGAAACTCGCCGAACTTCGCATCAAGTTTTTAACGGCTGCAAAGAACACGAACGAGATGTCCACCGCCGTCGAGAACGCGCTTTGATGCGCAGATGACCTTCTCCTTTCGGGGAGAAGATGGCTGTCCGATTGTACGCTAAGCCGCGTCGCTGAGCCTCTTCAGCGCTGCCGAGAAGCGTTTGATCTCGGCCTCGAGTTCGGTCTTGCGATCTTTCGTCTCTTCGATGGCTTCCTCTTTCGCCCGTTCCATGAATTGCGGGTTGGAAAGTTTGGCGTCCATTTTTTTCAGATCGCTCATCGCGCTCTCGATTTCCTTGGCGAGCCGTCGCTTTTCCGCGGCCATGTCGATGATACCGGCAAGCGGCAGCGCCGCCGTCGTTTCACCGGCGACGACCAGGGCCGCACCTTTCGGCGCACTCTTCGCGAAGTCGATCGCATCGATGCGGGCAAGCCGCTTCAACGTCTCGTCGTTGCGCCGGACCCGCGCCCGGATGACGTCGCCCGCCCCGATCATCACAAGTGGAATTTTGGCGCCGGCAGGTACATTCATTTCCGTCCGCACGGAGCGAATTTCGGAAATGAGCTCGACGACCCAATTCACTTCTTCGGCCGCCTCGTTGTCAACGAGCCCATCGAGCGACGGCCACTGGCTGAGGCAAAGCAGATCGTCACGTTTGACGCCGTGTTCCACCATATGCGCCCACAGCTCTTCCGTGATGAACGGCATGAACGGATGCAGCATTTTCAATATCTGATCGAGCGTCCACGCAGTCACCGCGCGCGTCTCGGCCTTGGCCGCGTCGTCATCACCCGAAAGCAGCGGCTTGATCAGCTCAAGATACCAGTCGCAGAATTGCCCCCATACGAACTCATAAATCGTCAGCGCCGCCTCGTTGAAGCGATACGCTTCGATCGCGCTCGTGACGGTCTTCGCGCAAAGCTCCGCTTCGCCGATGATCCACTTGTTGAAAGTCTGCGACGCTGACTTCGGATCGAAATCACGAAGCCGCACGCACTCGTTCATCTCGGCGAAGCGCGAGGCGTTCCAAAGCTTGGTCGCGAAATTGCGATACCCCTCGACGCGGGATTTCGCGAGCTTGATGTCACGGCCCTGGGCGGCCATCGCAGCGAGCGTGAAGCGGAGCGCGTCGGCGCCGAACTCGTCGATCAGCACCAAGGGATCCATGACGTTGCCCTTGGACTTCGACATCTTCTGCCCCTTCTCGTCGCGGACGAGGGCGTGGATGTAAACGTCCTTGAAGGGCACTTCTTTCATGAAGTGCAGCCCCATCATCATCATCCGGGCGACCCAGAAGAAGATGATGTCGAAGCCCGTGACGAGCACACTCGTCGGATAATAGCGGTTGAGTTCCGGCGTCTTATCCGGCCAGCCAAGCGTCGAGAACGGCCACAGTGCGGATGAGAACCATGTGTCGAGCACATCTTCGTCGCGTGCTAGCGCGACATCCTTTTTGTAGTGCTTCTTCGCCAGCGCCTTAGCTTCGCCTTCCGTCGCCGCAACGAAGTAATGACCATCCGGTCCGTACCACGCCGGGATCTGATGACCCCACCAGAGCTGCCGAGAAATGCACCACGGCTGAATGTTGCGCATCCATTCGAAGTAGGTTTTTTCCCAATTCTTCGGAACGAAATCGGTCTTGCCGCTCTCGACCGCCGCTATGGCGGGCTTCGCCATTTCGGCGGCGTTGACGTACCACTGATCCGTCAGCCACGGCTCGATGACCGCGCCGGAGCGGTCGCCGTGCGGAACCGTGTGGCCGGTCGGCTCGATTTTTTCGAGAAGGCCCAGCGCGTGGATATCGTCGACGACCTTTTTGCGCGCCTCGAAGCGGTCGAGACCGCGATAGGTTTCCGGTGCTTCGCCGCTGATTTTGCCGAAAGCATCGAGCACGTTGATTTTTTCGAAATCGTGCCGTTTCCCGACCTCGAAATCGTTGAAGTCGTGCGCCGGCGTGATCTTCACCGCGCCCGTGCCCTTATCGGGATCGGAATACTCGTCCGCGACGATTGGAATCTCGCGCCCGACCAGCGGCAGTTTCACTTTCGCGCCAGCCTTGACCAGCCCCGCATAGCGCTCATCATCCGGATGCACCGCGACGCCCGTGTCGCCGAGCATCGTCTCCGGCCGCGTCGTGGCGACGACGATGTAGTCCTTGGCGTATCCCGCAACCTTCTTCGTCAGCGGATAACGGAAATAGTACAGGTGGCCGCTCGGATCTTTCGCCAGCACCTTGGCCAGCGCCTCCGCATCGAACGGCTCGCCGCTCATCTTGTCCCACTTGAAGCTGCCGTGCTTCTCGATCTGCACGACTTCGAGGTCCGAAATCGCGGTCTGGAATTTCGGGTCCCAATTGACGAGGCGCTTGTCCTTGTAGATCAGCCCTTCGTTGTAGAGCTGCACAAAGACCTTCACGACGGCCTTCGACAAACCTTCATCCATCGTGAAGCGTTCGCGCGACCAGTCGCAGGAAGCGCCGAGGCGTTTCAGCTGATTGATGATCGTGCCGCCGGAGTCTTCCTTCCACGACCAGACGCGCTTCAGAAACTCCGCCCGGCCAAGCTCGCGCCGCGACGGTTGCTTGTTGGCGGCGAGCTGGCGCTCAACGACCATCTGCGTCGCTATACCGGCGTGGTCCGTGCCGGGCTGCCACAGCACGTCGCGTCCGCGCATGCGCTCGAAGCGCACGAGAATATCCTGCAGCGTATTGTTGAGCGCGTGCCCCATATGCAGCGAGCCCGTCACATTCGGTGGCGGGATTACGATCGCGTAGGCAGCGTTTTTTCCACCCGAAGCGGCACGGCCGGCCTTGAAGGCTTGTGCCTTCTCCCATTCGGAATCGATGCGCGGCTCGATCTCGGCCGGCTGGAACGTCTTTTCAAGCATCAGAGGGGGCGTCGCTCATCAACCGGGGTTGCTCGACCCCGGTCGTAAGGCTGACCTTCCACGGCTGTCAACCTACGTGCCCTTGCCGTCTGGGCTTGTCATTCCGGAAGTCAGTACCGCGACGACCCGCCGGAATCGTCGTCGGACTCGCTTCTCAATGCCTTCTCGACGATTTTCGGCATATTTTCCGTCAGCCACTGCTTCAGGATTGGACGCAACAATTGCGCTGCGGCATCCTCGACGCCGCCATTGTTGAATCCATCCGAAGCAACTTCCGGAAGCCTCGGCAGTTGCGGTGGGTCCGCAACCGGCGGCCTGGCGGCAACGGGCGACCTGGCGGGTGGCGGCGGCTCGATCGTGACGGCCTCCTCCGCCGGGAGGTACGACATTCCGCTCATGCGATTGAGACGGGTGTCGAAAAAAGTCGGCATAATGCGCTTCACGGCGCCGCTATCGGCCCCGGTTCGGGCGGCCGTCCTCGATTGCGCGTCGCTTGCGGTATCGCGAGCCACCGGAGGTGGCGGCTCGATCATGCGGCCGTGCGCCGGACCGAACGGAATTACCGTCCGCGGGCGATCCCAGTCATGCTGACCGTTCGCCGACAGAACTTCGCTGAGGCGACCGAGAAGATTAGGCCGCTCTGCAACGGGTTGTGCCGATGTTTTGAATATTGCCGGCAACTCAAACTCCATCGCTTCTTCTGCAACGATGCTGCGCTGTCGCAGCGCCGTGACATGTGCATCCCGCCTGTCCATTTCATACCCCGGTGATCTATCAGCGATACTCGTGCGGATCGATGCGAGGATATCCTCGACGTCGTGTTTCGCTCCGTTGAACATTGTCATGACGCTTCCTCTTCTGCGTACAAACTTCAACTCGCAGAACCGCGTCGGCACCCCGTTATTGCCCCTCCGGTTCGTCGACTCTGGAAAAGGAATGGCCGCATGTTTCAATGCGTCTCGTCTCCCCCAGTGACGTCGCGAGCGGCCCTGACCACATATACGCGTGATGCAGCACTACTCGCGCAGGAGGTAAGGCTTACGGCGCAGTCGAGGCAGCCGTGTGGCGAAAGTCACGCGCAAGAAAAAATCGGTGAAAAAAAATAAAAGCGGGGGAGACCCGCTTTTTTTCGCAGCCTGGGCTCAGCCAGACGATTAGTCGAAGGGGCCTTTTTGCCCAGGGGGCAACAAGCGGTCAGTCATCTCGCGGCGAAGCGCGCGCTCGACGATCTTCGGCATGTTCTCGGCAAGCCATGTGCGCAGCAGCGGCCGTAAAAGATCGGCGACCGCATCCTCCATCACGCGATCCGGCGGCGCTTCCTGAACGGATGCAGCCTGCAGCATCCGTTCGAGCCGTTCACCGCGAAACTCGGCGCGCACGCTGGCATCGCGTGCATTTTCTCTTTGAGATGCGATTTCCGGCGCCGCTCCATTCGACCGGCGTTCGAACGATCGATCGTCAAACGATCGATCTTCGTAAGAGTGATTTTCTATTGAGCGATGCTCGGACGGTGCCGGTTTGAATGCCGCCGACAAAGGTTCGAGAGTACGATGAGGCCCAAGCGTGGCAGCGACGCTCGGCACGGCGAAAGGTTCACTCGGCCGTGCTGCAGACGCCGATGCCGACGACGTCGATTCCGGCGTTGCATGCGCTGAACTGCCGTTGCTTTCTGAATGTCTGTTTTCAAGACGCAACGGCTTCTTGGACAACGGCTCAGACGCAGCGGGACCGTGACGTTCGAAGTCCTCCGGCGAATGAGACGAAAACGGTGACGGACCGAGGTCGAATGAAAACGGATCGACGCCGTCGCTTGGTTCGGCCGAACCGTTCGTGAAGCCGATGCGCGATACCGTGAACCCAGGGCGGGGTTCGGAGGCGGCAGGCTCGTCGGCCGCCACTGACGCGGAAGCCCCTTCATAACCCGTCTTGATCCCGGCATCAGCGTCGCCGTGCTGCGCCCCGTTGAGCGCTTGCAGTTCGTCGCCGAGCAGATCCGCGAGTTGCGCCTCGATACTTTTTGTCTCGGGCTCCGTAGCCATTGTAGCTTTGGAGTCCTCTATCGCTTTCGCGACGTGTCCGGCGCCGCTTTCGTCGGTGGAGTTGAAGCTTCGCTCGGCGGGCGACTTATCGTGCCCGTTGGAGCTTTTCGAAAGAGCAGAATTTTCGGAAGGCTTTTGCTCGTGGCCAGCAGCAATGAGCGACGGCTCAACTGTGCTTTTAGCCTCCGACGACGGCTCGGATTTCGGCGTACTGGAAACGGGTTCGCCGTCATCTGCGTCAGGGGGCGCCGATGACCGCATAAAGGCTTCGCGCGACATGAACCCGCGTTGCGGCGTAGGCGCCGGCGACGGCGCACCCGCACGCGACGCAGAAGGCGTCGCCCTGGACCCCGGCGGCTCTTCCGCAATGATCTTGCGGATTGAGGCTAGGATCTCCTCCATGCTGGGTTCGGCGTTCATTCCAAGTCTCGACATACCGCACCTTCTCGCAACAGAGACGCTCAAGTCCCCGGGGCAAGGCCCTCCAGACCTAACGATCGTAGCCTAGGCCTCATCCCGAGTGAATGAACGGCCTCGATACCCGATATGGTGGCAGGTTGCAAAAAAACCGGCAACGATCGCGACCCTGTTATCCCCGGAGAGCGGCACTCTCAAGGCGAAGACGGAACGCCGAAAAACGTTTCAAAACGAGGCAAAGACGATACCGGCCCGGCGCGAGGCGCGCCGATGCCCGTCATTTCATCGGTGGACCGCCGGGGTCCCGGACATCCATATGCTCATGTCGACCATCATCGTGGGTTATGTCGATCCCCCACCACCGCCTGCGGGTCTCGTCGTAATTGACCTCAGGATCGTAAACTTGGCTTGCTGCGCCGACTTCCGAGACGCTGAGCCGCCCGATCGCCGAGACCAGCGTGTAAGACGCAACAAGGATGTTGCGCTTCGTCGTTTCGAGGTTGACCTGCGACTGCAATAGTTCCTGCTGCGCATTCAAAACATCGAGAATGGTGCGCTGACCGACCCGCTCTTCTTCCCGGACGCCGTTCAAAGCGGTGGTGTTGGCTGCGATCGAAGCCCGATCCGACTCGCTTTGAGCCTTGAAGCCCACCAGCTGCGACCACGCCTGCACGGCCTGCGACTGAGCCGTCGCGCGCGCAACCTCGATTTCCTGCAACAACGAAACGTGCGTGTGCTTGGCTTGGCGAACGCGCGCATAGACTTCGCCGCCGCTCGGATAAAGCGGTACGTTCACGCGACCCAGGACTGAAGCAGTCGAAGATCGATTGATACCTTCGCTTTCATCAAAATTGTCGGTGTAACTCGCCTCGAGCTGGGCCTGAGGAAGCAGCTCGCCGCGAATTTGGTCGACCGTATAGCGGGCTGCCTGCTCCGAATAGAGCGCCTGGACAACCAGCGGATTTTCCTTCGTGCCAATCGCGACGGCTTCATCGACGCTGTGGGGCACGAGCTTGGTGTTTGGGTTGGGCTCGACAAGATGCGATGGCGGATGGCCGATCACCTGCTCGTAGATCGCCCTGCTCGATTTCAGGTTGGCGCGCGACAAATCGAGGTCCGATTGTCCCAACGCACGTCGGGCCTCGGCCTGGGCGACGTCTGTCTTCGTTACTTCGCCAACATTGAAACGATCCTGCGTCGCTTTCAGCTCGGCATCTAGAAATTTCAGGTTGTTCTCGTTGAGGCGAACGATCGCCGCGTCACGCACGACATCGCCGAAGGCCGTCACGGCATCGAGCAATACCTGCTGCTCGACCTGCCTCAGTGACTCGCGACCTGCCCGATCCTGGGCCTCAGCCGCGTTCACGGCGTTTGTCGTTTGAAAGCCCCGAAAAATAGGTTGCACGAGATCAATGGAGTACCCACGCGGCGACGTGATACTTTTCCGGTTGCCGGCGTTCAGGATGCCGGACTGCGTCTGCGTAATGGTCTGCTCCCGGCCAACGACCGATGTTGCGCTGATGTCCGGCCGATAGCCGGAATTGGCACGCGCGATGTCTTCATCCCGCGCCCGCTGCCGGGCACGTTCCGCATCGATCGTCGGGCTGTATTGGTAGGCCCCAGCGAGTGCGTCCAGCAGCGTTTCTGCAGCACATGGCTGAATTTCAACGACAGCGCCCATGAAGACAGCTGTAGTTGCAATGGCAAATCGTGCTGCAATGGCCGCACGCCTGCCTGACGGCCTAGATACCGTTGTTTTCGCCAAGTGGATGAACCTGAAAAGCCGCTCTTAACCCCGACCCAACCGAGCAGCTGTGACCCCTAATAATCAAACGTTTACCCGATTCGAAGCGCTTCGGCTAAACCCGATTCCCATCGACAACACACTAGCGGATAACTGTTGGTATCGAGCCATCCGTCGCTCGGAAATGGAACATTTCCTTCGGAGCGTTGCGCGAAGTACACTATTGAAGCGCACGTGCGAACGGCAATTCCCGCAGAACAGATCTGCTGATAGCGATCCCGCGAACTGTGACGGCAGACGAACCACTTTTCACGCGTGAGCGACAAACGCCGATCGACGAAAACTCGCAATCGCCCGTCGGACTATTGCCGGCTACAGTTAATCCTCACTGCGAGTTTATGCAGGAGCTCAAAAGACGAACGCGGGCCGGACGGCTTCAAAACCCGGCAGCAGCGGAGCCGAAGCTTGGAAAGCGTCGCGACGCGCAATCAGCTTGCCTCTCTTATGCAGCAGAAAGGCGTGGCCGACATCGCCGCCAACACCGATCGCAACCAATCGTCCGCCGTCGCCAAGTTGGTTTCGCAACGCGTCCGGCACGGTCTCGACGCCTCCCTCGATCAGGATCACGTCATAGGACGCCTTAGACGGACACCCTGCCGTAAGAGCACCCGCCGTGGTCTCGACGTTGTCTACTCCGACGGCGCTGAGCGCCTCGGCAGCCGCTGAAGCGGTTTCGCCATCCGGCAATAGGGCCACGACCTTTGCGACGAGTTGCGCGAGAATGGCGGCCGCGTACCCGCAGCTACCTCCGACGACAAGAGCCTTGTCGCCCGCTTCCGCTTCGGCGAGTTGCATGAGTTTGGCGAGCAGCCGTGGGGCCAGCATTGCCTGGTTGGCCGCAATCGTCAGAGTTTCGTCGCTATATGCAAAGCTCGCGAGATGCGAAGGCACAAATCTGTCGCGAGAAATTTTCATCATGGCTGCTGTGATGCGCCTGTCGGTCACGTCGCTCGGACGAACCTGGCTTTCGACCATGTTTTTGCGTTGCAAGGCGGTATCTGACATCGCTCGTCTCCGCAATCGAGCCGCGGTCCCGAATTGCCCGAGTCCGCGCCTTCCCCCAAGACGCATCCTATACGCGAGCCGCGCCGAAGAGGCGACGGGAATGCCGTCGCACACCGTAACAGCTTGTAAGAGGTTGCCGCCCTATGTTAGACGGCCGATCCTCGGTCGGAAACATCGCCGTTCTCGACATCGGCACGTTTCGGGCCTACCGGGACAAAAGCATTGAGGCCACGTGGCGGAGTGGTGACGCAGCGGACTGCAAATCCGCGTACCCCGGTTCAATTCCGGGCGTGGCCTCCACAATTTTGACGTCGGCAGCCAGCGCGGTTTCCGCATTTTGACAGAAGAACTTATGCAAAACCTGCGGAACTAAAGAAAAATCTCGAAGACCCTCGCCAGGACAGGCGCGTTCTGCTATGGCGAGCGCCTTCCGGCTTTTTGCACGGCATTCCGCGGTAGCTCAGTGGTAGAGCGTCCGACTGTTAATCGGATGGTCGTAGGTTCGAATCCTACCCGCGGAGCCAAGTCCGACCGATATATATCTGATACGAAATGTTTTTTCGGCGGTCGCTGAGAACCTAATAACTCGCGCCGTGACGCTAACGCCGATCTTGGCGCTCTTCTGCCGCTTCTAGGACAAATCGAAAAGATCGCCGCCATGAATGAGTGGCGTGCGACAGAGAATGCGCTCCCTTAAAGTTCGCGTTGACGTTTCGCGCTCTTAGAAAGCTGCAATCTCGGCTGGCGTCAGTTTCTGCCCAAATCGCATTAGGTCCGCTGCTCATCGCCTTAGCCTGTTGAACACTTCCCCGCTCCGCACAACCACTATGTAACCTATGCACAAGATATCAGCCATATGAAAATCAGCATGCGCCCGACTATAGGTTGCAAGAAAAAAATCG
>NZ_DATNBA010000154.1:0-3977 GCF_035572195.1 Hyphomicrobium sp.
TGTCAGCGCCGCCAAGCTTACCAACAATGTGCACCACGCCCTGGAGGAATTCGCCGACATACGCGCGGCGGACGACCTCACAGGCGATCTCGGCAAGCTCGGAGAAAAAACCGTACGCCTTGATCAGGCGAGCGCGGCAGACGCATTCACCCGCATGCTTGCCGGCGCCGGCAGCAAGCCGCAACGCGGTCCCGATCCGATTACATTGTTGAAGGCGACGAAGAATCACGCCGAGATTGTCGGCAGTCGTGCCGCCCACAAGCGCGATGGCGCGGCGGTCGTGCATTTCCTCGCCTGGTTCGACAGGGAAGCACCGTCCGGCAAACTCACCGAAATCAACGCAGTCGAAGCCCTCGAAACCTTCCGCCGCGAGACCGGGGCGCTCAAGGATATATCGTTCCCGACGATCGCCGGGGCGGGACCGAATGGCGCGATCGTGCACTATCGCGTCACGCGTACGTCGAACCGGCGCATCGGCAGGAACGAATTATTTCTGATCGATTCCGGCGCGCAATACGAAGACGGTACCACCGATATCACCCGGACCATCATCGTCGGTGAACCAAGCGAGCAGATGCGCGACCGCTTCACCCGCGTGCTCAAGGGCCATATTGCGATCGCCACAGCCGTCTTTCCGGAGAACACCAGCGGTGCCCAGCTCGACCCGCTCGCGCGGACGGCGCTTTGGCAGGCTGGTCTCGATTTCGACCACGGGACGGGGCACGGCGTCGGGAGCTATCTGTCAGTGCATGAGGGACCGGCCCGCATATCGAAACTCGGTACCGTAGCCCTGCGTCGCGGCATGATTCTTTCGAATGAGCCCGGTTACTACAAAACCGCTTCCTACGGAATCCGCATCGAAAATCTGGTGCTGGTGATTGCCGCGCCGGAACCGGTCGGTGCCGAAAAGCCCCTCAACGCGTTCGAAACCCTGACGCTCGCGCCGATTGACCGGCGGCTGATCGACAGCCAGATGCTGACACCCAAAGAGCGCGCCTGGCTCGACAGCTACCACAAACGTGTGCACGAAATACTCGGCCCGCTCGTCGATGGTGCGACCCGTAAGTGGCTGGAACAGGCGACAAAGCCACTGTAAGGGCCGATTGTGGGTGCGCTCTACGCGATGAGTTTGAGCCACGTGAGCGTTTTGCAACCGATCCCACAACAAAAAGGCCTGCCACGAGACGGCAGGCCCAGAGAGATAAAGTCCAAGGCGCTGGTTATTTGCAATTACCCATCGGGCAATAACCCCTCATAGGTTGATAGCCTTTCATAGGTTGATAGGTGCTCGGCGGAGTATAAGAACTCTCGCTGCGATATTGATGAGGGCCCACGCGTTCCATTGTCGACGTGTAAGACGACCCGTCCGAAGATCGGATGGTTGTTTCGTATCCGCGTGAGGTCGTAACTGTAGTCGTGCTGGAGTCAGCCAGCGCCGGGACAATTCCCAGAGCACTGACGACGAATAAGGCAGCGAATGTTTTCATTTTACGCCTTCCTACGTTTTGCATTCCACTACGCCTACACGCACCGCAAAACACTTGGATGGCTCTTAGATGCGCGCAGCAGGCGCACGCTTACACTACCTTTGGTTGTAGTTTGGTTTACGGTGCCCTGAGGCAATCAGTTACGGTTTAATTTCAGTGCCATGCGGCAACAACTATTCAATTTCATCGTCATCAATGTTTAACCAAAGCAAGCCCCGCACGTGGCTCAGCAGGATCAATTACCCAGAGATGAGTTTTAACCACTCATCCTCGGTCAACACCTTCACGCCAAGCTTTTTCGCGTCGGCAAGCTTCGAGCCGGCGCCCGGACCAGCGACAACATAGTCGGTTTTCTTCGATACCGAGCCAGCCGTCTTTGCGCCCAGGCGCTCGGCTTGCGCCTTGGCTTCCTCACGAGTCATCTTCTCAAGCGCGCCGGTGAAGACCACGGTTTTGCCGGCAATGGCTGTGTCTTTCTTTGGCTTTTCGGCGTCGAGGATTTCCACTTGCCTGGTCAGTCGCTCGACGATGCCTCGGTTATGGCTTTCGCCGAAATAGGACGAAACGGCCTTGATCACCGTATCGCCGATCTGATCGAGCGCATCCATCTCGGCGATTGTCTCTTCGTCACCCTTGGCGACCTTCAAGCCCGCATCGTGGAACGCCTTCCATGAGCCGTAGCCGCGTGCGAGTGCCAGCGCCGTCGTCTCACCGACATGCCGAATGCCGAGCGCATAGATGAAGCGATCAAGCGAAATCTTGCGCCGGTGCGCGATGGCTTCGAACAGATTGCGTACCGATGTTTCGCCGTAGCCTTCCTCGTTCTCCAGCCTGATCTTCTTGTTGCGCGCCTGGAGCGTAAAAATGTCGGCCGGCTCCTTGATCCATTCCTTCCCGAAGAACAGCTCGATCTGCTTTTCACCCAGACCTTCGATATCGAAGGCGCGGCGTGAGCTGAACAGCTTCAGATGCTCGATCTTCTGGAACGGGCACGCAAACTCTCCGGTGCAGCGGGCCCGCGCACCCTCCTCGCCGGTCGCCGTCTCCTCGCGCACGATGTCGGTGTGCAGATAACATGGGCATTTCTTCGGGAAATGGTACGGCTTGGCATCCTTCGGACGCTTGTCGATGACCACATCAACGACTTGCGGAATGACGTCGCCCGCACGCTGAACGATGACGGTATCGCCGATGCGGATGTCGCGGCCGTCGCGCAATTGCTCGCCATCGCCACCGATGCCCTTGATGTAGTCCTCGTTGTGCAGCGTGACATTCTGCACGATGACGCCGCCAACGCCGACGGGGTCGAGCTTGCCAACCGGCGTCAGCGCGCCGGTGCGCCCGACCTGGATTTCAATGTCCTTGAGCACGGTAATGGCGCGTTCGGCCGGAAATTTATGCGCAATCGCCCAGCGGGGCGTTCGGGAGATGAAGCCAAGCCGCTCCTGCCAGTCAATGCGATCGACCTTGTAGACGACGCCGTCGATATCATAGTCAAGTTTGGCCCGCTTCTCCTCGATCTCGCGATGAAAGGCGATGAGCTCCTCGGTCGAACGACACAGTCTGGTAAGCGGATTGGTCTTGAAGCCACACGATTCGAACCACTTGATCATGGCGGATTGCGTCTCGGCCGGCATTTCGCTCATCTCGCCCCAGGCATAAGCGAAAAAACCGAGCGGGCGCGAAGCGGTGATCGCCGGATCTTTTTGACGCAGCGAACCGGCGGCGGAATTGCGTGGATTCGCGAAGATGGTATCGCCCGCCGCTTTCTGCCGCTCATTGAGCGCGAGAAAGGCCGGCTTGGTCATATAGATCTCGCCGCGCACCTCACACACTGCCGGCACGCCCTTGCCCTGCAATTTGTGCGGCACATCCTTGAGCGTGCGGATATTGGCCGTGACGTCTTCGCCTTCGGCGCCGTCACCGCGGGTGGCGGCAGTGACGAGTTCTCCGTCCTGATAGCGCAACGACATCGAGAGGCCGTCGATCTTTGGTTCGGCGCTGAAGGCGAGCTTTTCATCTTCGCCCAGTTTCAGAAAGCGACGGATGCGGACGGTGAAATCGACGACATCGCTCTCGGCGAACGCATTGTCGAGAGAAAGCATCGGCACCGCATGCCGGACCTTCTTGAACTTTCCCGTCGGAGCCGCTCCCACGCGTCGCGACGGTGAATCGGACCGGATCAGTTCAGGGAAGCGTGCCTCGATCGCGGTATTGCGGCGGCGCAAGGCGTCGTATTCGGCATCCGTTACTGTCGGGGCGTCTTGTTGATAGTAGCGCTTGTCGTGCGCCGTAATTTCAGAAGCCAGCCGTTTCAGCTCGGCCTTGGCCTGCGCCTCAGTGAGGTCTACGGGTTTGATCTTCGACGCGTCGTGACTTGCCATGCATGCACTATATCAACTCGCTGCCTTGATCAGCCGTTCGGCCGCGGCGCGGGCTTCGTTGGTGATTTCTGCGCCGGCCAGCATGCGGGCGATTTCCTCCCGTCGG
>NZ_DATNBA010000155.1:0-38992 GCF_035572195.1 Hyphomicrobium sp.
CGGGATATCCATCACCTGCTCTTTCATGTTCATCTTGTGGACAACACGCTCTATGACCGGGATCAAGATGTGCATGCCGGGAGACAGCGTCCGCGTGTATCGTCCGAGGTTCTCGACGGTGAACGAGTAGCCCTGCGGTACGATCTTGACGGTCGACCAGAGCGCCCATACGGCGGCCGCAAGTAGAATAAAGCCGAAACCCTCGAAGCCGCCAAACCCCGGCATAGCGTTTCTCCCTCGCCAGCGAATCACTTTCAAATATGTGTATTCACGCAGCCGCTTTAAGTGGCGGAAACAAAGAATTCGTAAAGAAAGAGTAATTTCGCGGAATATGGCGGCATACAGGGAGAAATGGCGATACGAAATCGCCGCAAATAAAGATGAGGAAAGCGCCGCGAAGATTTTCGGGACTCAGACCCAGCCCATCAGCTCGCCACGGGCGATTGCCTCGATCACGTCGATTCCCTCCGGACTATCGTTGAGGGCCGGTAGATAGGCGAATTTTTCTCCTCCGTTGGACTCGAATATGTGACGGTTTTCGCGATCGAGTTCTTCGAGAGTTTCAAGGCAGTCGGCAGAAAATCCGGGGGCGACAAGCGCCACGCTTTTTGTGCCGCCACGCGCCAGACTTTCGACCGTCTTATCCGTATAAGGCTGCAGCCACGGCTCATTTCCAAAACGCGATTGGAATGTCGTCAGCCAGCGCTCCTGTGGAATAGCGAGTTTTTCCCGCAATAGGCGCGACGTTTTCTGGCATTGGCAGTGGTAGGGGTCGCCCTTCTGCAAATATTTTTGCGGCATTCCGTGGAACGTCGCGATTATTTTTTCCGGTTCGAAATCGAGTTTCGCAAGATGCTTTTGCATCGATCGCGCCAGGGCATCGATATAAACAGGATGATCGTGATAGCTGGGCGCGGCGCGAACGGTAGGCTGCCAACGCATTTTCATCAGAGTGCGAAACGCCTCGTCACAGGCGGTTGCGGTCGTTGCGCCTGCGTATTGCGGATAGAGCGGCAGCAGCAGGATGCGATCGCAGCCGCTTTCCTTGAGCGCCAGAATGCGGCTTTCCGTCGTCGGCGTCGCATAGCGCATCGCCCAATCGACGATGATGCGCGGCTCATCCTTTAGCCTGGCGGCAAGCTGCTCGGCCTGACCGCGCGTGATCGTCTTGAACGGACTTTCGTTCCTCTCGTTATTCCAGATCGTCGCGTAATCCTTGCCTTTGCGGCCTGGACGTATGGTCAGGATGATGAGGTTCAGGATCGGCCACCACTTCCATCGAGGTACTTCGATCACGCGCCTGTCGGAAAGGAACTCCTTGAGATAGCGACGCATCGACCAGTAGTCGGTGCCGCTCGGTGTGCCGAGATTGAGCAGCAGGACGCCGACGCGGCCGTGCGCGACCGGCGCGTGGCCGGCTGGCAGCGCGGCTGCTTCATTCGCAAATCGATTTGATTTCGGAACTTCGTTCATCCGCCCTCTCAAGCTACAAACGCTTCGCCGACACTAACGGATCAGGCGCGGCGTTGCGATGGGGCCGACACGGGAGCTTTCGCCGCAAGGCGGGGCTTTGTCGAAGCCGCTTCGGCAGCGGGTTGAATTTCGGGTTTGACCGGAACCTGCGGTTTTTGCGCTTCGGCGCGCGCGACCGGCAAGACATTCCGGCCCTGATCGACAGTCCGGCCAAAGCGCCAGTACGCGGCCATTCGCTTTGTGAACGCCGCAGGTGTCTCGGCGAAAAGGCGCTCGGCGCGGGGTTCGGCGTCGTTGCGCAACGCACGTTGGCGATGCAGACATAACGCGACGATCGCTTCCTTGTCCTCGGCGGATATGTCTTCGGCGCGGGTCGCGACATCGATCAGCATTGCCAGATCGTGATCGTCACCCAGCATCTGCGATAGTTCGCGAGCGGCGGTCACTCTGACGGCGAACTCATCAGGCCAGGCGCGGCCGAGCAGGCTCATCTGGCGCCAGTGCCACTGCACCGCCTTACGCATCGTATGGAAGCTCTCGTCGGAGGGCTCGCCGTAGGCATTTTTCATGGCGTTGCGGGCTCGCCGGTAACTCTTTTCCAGGCCGCCTTCGAGAGCGGCAAAGCCACGCTTGCGAAAACGCGCGTGAGCGAATTTCTTGGCTTCCCGAAGCAGCATCAGCCTCGCCTTCGCGGCGCAGTCGGCGTCGAGGGGCTTCGGTTCCTCTCCCACCACACCGACAAGGTGCGCCCGGAGGGGGGCGAGCGTCGCTGCCGCGTCCGAGTCTGACGTGAGTTTCGCGAGCGTTTCGAGCATCACCGCCTGATCGCGGCGAGCCGAAAGCAGCCGGGCAATTTCACTCAGTGCCCGTGCTCGCCGGCGCGCCTTCCGCTGTCCCAGCGCCGGTGTTGCCAAACGGACGAGCGCTCTCATGCGCTTCAAAGCCTTGCGGCACTCGTGCACGCCGGTGGGCAGAATGTTCGGAGCCGGCGGCGCAAGTTCCGTGAACGCGATGTCCAGCTGTTCGCGCGCAATGCGGCGAAAACCTTTTTCCACGGGCTCGTCGATCTTAAATCGATACGGCATGCTGCGGTGTCTTCGAAACGTGAGATAACGCGGCGATGTTTAATGCAAATCCGAGCCGCACGGGAGTGTTAAAAGCGGCCGATGCAGACCGGCATGGTTAAATAAGCGAAGATCGAGCTACAAATCTTCGGTTTGGCTGAGCCAAAGTGCAATACGCGCCTCGGGATCAGCGGCGGTCATAAAGTCCGTGATGACTGCAAGGCTGTCGGCACCTGCGGCCACGACGCCGGGTGCTCTTTCAGGTGTCAGACCGCCGATGGCTACCAACGGCAGCGGACCGATTTTTGCACGCCATTCTTTAATGCGATCAAGCCCTTGTGGTGCCCAAGGCATCGCTTTCAGCTTGGTTTCGTAGACCGGCCCAAGAGCGACGTATTCAGGTTCAACCGCGAGCGCCGCCGCGAGTTCCTGGTCGTCGTGGGTCGAAACGCCGATCCGGATACCGGCCCGCTTGATCGCCGTTAGGTCGGCGTGACGCAGGTCATCCTGGCCGAGATGTATAAAATCGGCGCCGGTTTCGATCGCCACGTCCCAATGGTCGTTGAGGATCAACTGGCAACCATGCGACCGAGTGAGGTTCAGCGCCTGCCGCGTCTGGTCGACGATATCGGTGCGCGTGCCGTCCTTGATCCTGAGCTGCACGAGCTTGACGCCAAGCGGCACGATGCGCGCAACCCAGCCGATGTCCGGAACGATCGGATAAAAGCGGGCGAGTTTGAATGCCGGTGAGCCCAAGCCAAACTCAATCGAGATCGAAGAACGGCGTGCCCGCAACGGGCGTCGATGGAACGGCCATGTCGCGCGTTGGCATCAGGCCGGCTTCGAAGCCAAGGCGCCCGGCCTTAATCGCCGAGGCAAACGCTTCGGCCATGCGCGCCGGGTCGGCCGCCTTCGCGACCGCCGTGTTGAGCAGTACCGCATCATAGCCAAGTTCCATCGCCAGCGCGGCATGCGAGGGCGCGCCGATGCCGGCATCGATGATCAGCATAACGTCCGGAAAATAAGCGCGAAGACTTGTCAGCGCCGCAACGTTCGCAAGACCCTGCCCGCTGCCGATCGGCGCGCCCCACGGCATGATGACCTCGCAACCGGCGCGCTGCAGGCGCTCGGCGACCGACAGATCTTCGGTTGCGTAAGGAAAGACTTTAAAGCCATCGCGCGCCAGCGCGCCGGCGGCTTCGACGAGACCGAAAACATCCGGCTGCAACGTGTCGTCGTTGCCGATGACTTCGAGCTTGATCCAATCGGTTCCGAAAAGTTCGCGCGCCATCTCCGCCGTAGTGATCGCCTCACGTGCCGTGCGGCATCCTGCCGTGTTCGGCAGCACGCGAACCTGAAGACCTTTGATGATCTCTAGAAATCGCTGCCCGAATTGGCCGCCCGCGGATTCGCGCCGCAGCGAGACCGTTACGACGTCCGCGCCAGAGGCCTTGACCGCGTCCGCCAGGATTGCCGGCGACGGATAGCCGGCCGTGCCCAGAAGCAGCCGCGATGCGACGGGCTCGCCGTAGAGCGAAAACGCCTTCTTGGAATGCAGGTTTTTATCTCGGATGTTCATTGGTATCTGGAAACTCGCTCAAGCCTACATTCAGCCGCCCTGGCGCGCGGAGACGATCTCGACGCGGTCGCCAGCGTTCAGCACCGTCGTAGCACGCCGCCGTTCCGGCACGAAATGGCCGTTGAGCGCCGTCGCAACCTTCGAGGCGGCAAGCTCCTGCTCGTCGACGAGCTCGGCAATCGTCCGGGCCGCGGTCCGTGCCTTCAGGCCATTGACGATCAGCTCGGTTTTAGGTTCGGGTTGTAGCATCTGCGGTGGCTCTGGCGGAAATGTCGGACCTAAGCATTTAATCGGCGTTTACTAGGGCGCCCCGCGATTCTTTACTGCAGACGCCGCCATTGGGTCAAAGGACCCCCAATCCGCCGCAATTGCCTAAGCTCACTTTCCGTCGTGCGCATTGAGGATCACTTCCTATGTTTTCGCAACTGATGTCGTCTCGCCGTTTCGCGCCGCTCTTCTGGAGCCAGCTGCTGGCGGCGCTGAACGACAACCTGCTGAAAAATGCTCTCGCCATGCTCGTCGTCTACCGGCTGGCAATGGAGAACGGCCCTGCCATCGGAACGCTGGCCGGCGCGGCGCTCATTCTGCCGTTCTTCTTGTTCTCCGCACTCGCCGGTCAGTATGCCGATAAGTTCGACAAAGCGAACGTTGCGACCCGCGTCCGGCTCATCGAAATTCCCGTGGCGTTGATGGCCGCGGCAGGCTTCCTGCTGCCGTCGCTGCCGATGCTGTTTGTGGCACTCGTTCTCTTCGGCACGCTCAGCGCCTTCTTCGGACCCGTGAAGTACGGCCTACTGCCGGCACAGCTCGAAACCCGGCAGCTTCCTGCCGGCAACGCGCTGATCGAAGGCGCGACGTTCATCGCGATACTGCTTGGCACGATCGGCGGCAATCTGGCATCAGGGAGCGAGCTGGAATTGCGACTCGTCGCCGGTGGCATCGTCGTGATCTCGGTGCTCGGCTGGCTCGCCGCGCGGATGATCCCGCCGTCGCCGTCGTCCGTTCCCAATCTCGTCGTCGACAAGAACATCGTCACCTCGACGACGACGCTGCTGAAGGATTTGCGCCTCGACAAGCGCATCTGGCAGGGCGCGCTCATCACGTCCTGGTTCTGGCTGGTTGGCGCCGTCGTGCTGGCGTTGCTGCAAAATCTTATTCCGCGTTCGATCAACGGCACACCGGCCGTCTACACACTGGCGCTATTCATATTCGCAGTCGCCGTCGCCCTCGGTTCGATTGCAGCGGCGCGTGCGAGCAAGAACCGTCCGAATCTGGCGCTGGTGCCGATCGGCGCCTTGCTGATGGGTCTTTTTCTTCTCGATCTGGCGTGGTTGTCGTCGACCCTAAAGCCAGCTGCTGTTCCGATCGGGCCAAGGGAAGTGCTGGCCTCGCTCAACGGCATTCACATGCTGACCGACCTCTTCGGCGTCGCCTTCGCGGGCGGCCTTTACATCGTTCCCTCATTCGCGGCGGTGCAAGTCTGGTCGCCGGTCGATCGCCGGTCGCGCGTCATCGCCGGCTGTAACGTGCTATCGGCGGCTTTCATGACACTATCGGGACTTGCGGTCGCCGCAATGCAGTACGCGCAGGTTCCGATATCGCTTCTCTATGCGGCGCTCGGCGCGGCGAACCTCATCGTTGTCGCACTCGTGCTGCGCGCCTGGGGGGCGGAGGGGGTCAAGGACGTCGCCGCATTCCTGTTCAAGACCTTCTTCGATCTTGAGGTCAGAGGTCTCGAAAATCTTCCGAAGCCCGGCGAGAAAGCCATCATCGCGCCCAATCACGTCAGCCTGCTCGACGCGGGACTGATGCACGCTTTGCTGCCGTCTCACGCGGCTTTTGCCGTCGATACGACGATGGCCAACACGTGGTGGGTGAAACCGTTTCTGAAATTGGCGAAATCGTTCGCAATCGATCCAACGCGCCCGCTCGGCATGCGCCACCTGATCCAGGCCGTGAAGGACGGCTCGTCGCTCGTCATCTTTCCGGAAGGCCGGCTGACCGTCACGGGCGGCCTGATGAAGGTTTACGACGGCACCGCGATGATTGCGGACAAAGCCGATGCGCCGGTCATTCCGGTGCGCATCGATGGGCTCGAACGTTCACGCTTTGGGTACCTTAACAAAAACCAAACCAAGAAAGTCTGGTTCCCGAAAACGACGGTGACCATTCTGCCGCCCGTGCATCTCAGCGTCGATCCCAACTTGCGCGGCAAAGTGCGCCGCCAAGCCGCGGGCGCGGCGCTGCAAGACGTGATGACCGATTCCGCCGTGCTGACGACGCCGATCGATCAGACGCTGTTCGATGCGCTCGTTCGGGCGCGGCAAACACGCGACACCGGAAAGCCTGCCGTCGAAGATCCGCTCGGCACCAAGCTCACCTACAAAAAGCTCGTCGTCGGGGCCCAGGTGCTCGGCGCCAAGCTCGCGCCGATGTTGCCGCCGGAAGGCGCAGCCGTTGGCGTGCTGCTGCCCAACGCTGCGGGTGTTGCGGTGACGTTCTTTGCACTGCAGACGATCGGCCGCGTGCCGGCCATGCTGAATTTCACGGCCGGTTCCGCCAACGTCATCGCCGCCTGCAAGGCGGCCAATGTTTCGACCGTTTTGACATCTCGCGTCTTCGTTGAAAAAGGACACTTCGAAGCTCTCGTGCAGGCGATCGAGGGCGTCGCCCGTGTCATCTATCTCGAAGATGTTCGTGCGACCGTGACCTTCTTTGACAAGCTCAAGGGGCTCCGCCAGGGCGGCACGGCGCAGGTCAAGCGCGACTTCAATGCGCCAGCTGCGATCCTGTTCACATCGGGATCAGAAGGCCTGCCGAAGGGCGTCGTTCTTTCACACCGCAATTTGCTCGCGAACTGCGCGCAAAGCCTGACGCGCGTTGCTTGCAATGGGTCCGATAAGGTTTTCAACGCGCTTCCAGTGTTTCATTCGTTCGGCCTGACGGCGGGGCTGCTGATGCCGCTGATCGCAGGCGTTCCGGTCTATCTTTATCCGACGCCGCTGCACTATCGCATCATTCCGGAACTCGTTTACGGCTCGAACGCGACGATACTTTTCGGCACCGACACATTCCTCGCGGGCTACGCACGCACAGCGCATCCTTACGATTTCGCGCGCGTACGGCTGGTGCTCGCCGGAGCCGAAGCGGTGAAAGGCCGGACGCGGCAACTTTATATGGATCGCTTCGGCGTGCGTATTCTCGAAGGCTACGGCGTCACCGAGACTGCTCCTGTGCTCGCCATCAATACGCCGCTCGCCAACAAGGCAGGCACGGTCGGGCGACTATCTCCGCTGATGGAAGCTCGCCTCGAGCCGGTGCCGGGCATCGACACAGGCGGCCGGCTCTATGTGCGCGGACCTAACGTCATGCTTGGCTATTATCGCGCAGATAATCCAGGTGTCCTCGAACCGCCCGTCGACGGCTGGCATGATACCGGCGACATCGTCGAAATCGATCCGCAGGGCTTCATTACGATCAAGGGACGCGCCAAGCGTTTTGCCAAGATCGCTGGCGAAATGGTTTCGCTTTCAGCGGTCGAGGCGCTGGCGGCCGAGCTTTGGCCGCAGCTCATCACGGTGGTGGTTGCCCTGCCAGATGCGCGCAAGGGTGAGCGGCTGGTGCTATTGACGACAGACGCCCATTGCACGCGCGAAGCCTTCATGCAATTTGCGCGGCGCAAAGGTGCGACCGAGCTGATGGTTCCCGCCGACGTTCTTGTCGTCAGCAAAATTCCACTGCTCGGCTCGGGCAAGCCGGACTACGTGGCGGCGCTCGAAATGGCAAAACAGGGTATGACGCACAAGGCCGCTGTCGCGTCAGGCGTGGCCGAACAGCGGGCTCTCGATACGGCCGTCTGACACATACGTGACGACCGCTTTCGCCAGCACCGGCGCCAGCAGAAAGCCGTGCCGGTAGGCGCCGTTAACGCGGATCATGCGTCCATCGTCCTCGACGATGATGCGCGGAACGTTGTCGGGAAATGACGGCCTGATGCCTGCACCGATGTCCAAGATCGACGCTTCGCCGAATGCCGGATGCAGTGCGTAGGCGGAACCCAGAAGATCGAGCGCCGACTTCAACGTGATCGGGCCATCGTCCTCGCGTTCGATGACGCTTGCACCAACGACGAAACGTCCTTCGCTATGCGGCACGACGTAGATTGGCTGACGCGGATGCAGCAGCCGTATCGGCCGCGACAGCGTGACATCGCGCGATTGAATTAAGATACGCTCGCCGCGAACGCCGCGAAGCGAAGGCAGGTTGGCCTTGGAACCGATGCCCCGGCAGTCGATCGTCACATCTTCGCCGCGCGGTTGCCAGGTCTGGCCGAGATCGACTTCGACGCCCAGCGCGCGAATTTCAGTCAGCAGCCAGTTCATCGCCTTGATGGCGTCGACGTGGGCTTCGCCGGAATAGTAGAGGCCTCGCTCGAAGCGTCCAGAGAGATCGGGCTCGAGCGCCGCAATGCGCGCCGCATCGGCAATTTCGTGCTGGTCGGTCATGCGCGCAAACCTTGCGAGGTCAGCCGCGTCTCGCGCCGGCGCCACGACAAGAGTTCCATTGGCAACCAAGCCCGGATACATGGCGCGCCACAATGCCAGACCTTCGTGGCCGAGATCGCGCACGATTGGCGGCGCGCCTTCCGCTTCGCACTCCGGCGCGATCATCGCCGCCGCCCAGCGGCTCGAGCTGCGCGCGAAGGGCTCGGTACTTTCCTCAACGAGTCGAACGCGATTTCCGGCGCGCGCCAGCACGTAAGCTTGCCAGAGGCCGAGAATACCGGCACCAACGACGACGATAGACTTCTTGCTCACGAAGCGGCCTCTGTCTGGTTGCGCGGTGCCTCTAATCTCAATCGAATCTCAATCGCCAACGGCGACACCCTCGCGGCGCGGGTCTGCCCCGCCTTCGAGATGGCCGTCGCGCCGTACGATGGTATTTATGCCCGACGTCATGACCTCACGGGTAACGGCATGGCCGTAGGAGGTCATTTCGAAGCCGAGCGACAGGGTGTCGGGAGAATATTCGATTTCGAAAGCGCCGCCTTCGCTGCCGAAGTTCGGTAGTGCCGCGGCTTTCTGAGCATCGAGCCTCCAGTCCAGCGTCGCGACCAGCGATTTGACGACGTAGAGGATGATTTGCGAGCCGCCCGGCGATCCGGTGACGATCTCGGGATTTCCCTGGCTATCAAGCACGATCGTCGGCGCCATCGAGCTGCGTGGCCGCTTGCCACCGGCGACGGCATTGGCGATTGCGGTGCCGTTCGCATCGACCGGCGCAAACGAAAAGTCGGTCAGCTCGTTGTTGAGGAGAAAGCCTGCCGCCCACAAATGCGAGCCAAACGCGCTCTCGATGGATGCGGTCATCGACACGACGTTGCCCTCGTCGTCGATGATTGACATGTGCGTTGTGCCCGGCACCTCGTTCGTGGCGTCTCTTCCGAACGTCTTCTTGGCAAGCCGAGGCGGCAGTCCCGGCTCGGGCTTCGGCATCGCCTTCGCTGGATCGATCAGCCGTCGTCGATCGGCGAGGTACCCATCATCGAGCAGGCCCGAAGGAACGGCGATCTGGTCGGGGTCGGCGATGTAGCGGTTGCGGTCGGCAAAGCTGAGCTTCTCAGCCTCGGCAATAATGTGCATCGCCGGCGGGGTCATCCGCGCTTGCGGGCCCTGGACTTGAGGAAACGGCTCGATCAGCTTCAACGTGGCGCCGATCGTGATGGCGCCTGACGATGGCGGGCCCATGCCGCAAATGTTGCGGGTACGATAGCTGACGCAAACGGGATCACGCTCCTTGGCGGCGTAAGCGGCGATGTCGGCGACCGTCATGTCACTCTGAGCGATCGGCGCTGCGCTGCCGGCTTCGACGATCGCGTTCGCAATCGTCCCGTCGTAGAAAGCGGCAGCACCCTTATCGGCGAGCGTTCTCAATGTTGCCGCGTACTCCGGATTTTTGAGCAGGCTACCGGCCATGCGCGGATTGCCGCTTCGATCAAAGAAATATGCCCGCGCCGCCGGGGCAAAATTCAGAGGCCGAGCCTTGCTCAAGAGAACGCTAAGGCGTGGCGAAACGGTAAATCCGTATTCGGCGAGCTTGATCGCAGGCTCGAACAACGCAGCCCACGGCAATTTGCCATATCTGTCATGCGCGGCCTGCAGCATCCGGACGAGGCCGGGCACGCCGACGCTCAAGCCAGAGTGTACGGCGTCCTCGAACGCCATCGGCGTGCCGTCTCGCAGGAAGCGATCGGGCTTTGCCGCCGCCGGTGCCGTTTCGCGGCCGTCGAAAGTTTTCACGGCGCGGGTTTTGGCGTCCCATAGGACGAGAAAGGCGCCGCCGCCGAGACCGGACGACTGCGGCTCGACCAAGCCAAGCACGAGTTCGGTCGCAATTGCCGCGTCGACGGCCGATCCGCCTTGCCGCAAAATTTCTCGTCCCGCTTCTGCCGCCTCGGACTCCGCAGCGACGACCATGTGACGCTGCGCAATGACGAGAGATTTACTCTCAACGCCTGAGGCAGCTTCGGGCGGCGGCCGGACTTCTTGCGCAACGACGGATGTCGCGAGCAACGAGAGAGTCAGGGTAAGAAAAAATCGCAGGCTCATCTGGGCTCCACAGGTACGGTTGCACATAACTATGATGGCTGGCGAAGCAAGATAACGTATCAGCGGCGCTTCAAAGCAACTAGGAGACATACATGCCTCAGTTCAAAAGCCGTTTCCGTATTGGCATAGGCGCAATCGCGCTCTTCGTGCTCGGTGCCGCGGCGGCATTTGCGCTCGCGCCGCCGCCGCGCTTCATGCCGCTGCTTTCGACGGGCAAGACAATAATGGACGAACCTATCGTCTATCCGACGGGCGCGCCGGCGAAGTTGACCACTGGAATCGTCACGATGGCACCGGGAACGGAAACGGGCTGGCACACGCACGGGGTTCCGCTCACCGGCCTGGTTCTTGAAGGCGAGCTGACGGTCGATTACGGCGACAAAGGCAAGCGCACGTACAAAGAGGGGCAATCGCTCGCCGAGGCGATCAATATTCCACACAACGGCAAGAATACCGGTAGCGGTATGATGCGATTGTTTGTGGTCTACATAGGCGCGGAAGGTTTGCCGACGTCCGTTGCGGTGAAACACTAAGCCAGCCTGACCGTCAGATTTTTCGATCCTTGCGGCCGGAACGATCGTTTGAGACCGCGGTTTTTTCGGCATGCTTCGATGTACCCGATGCGACGCGGTTTTTTTTGCTGCCCTGATGAGTACGGCTGTCGCACTCAGTGGCGCCCTGGCCCATCTCTTGGCGCTTCCGAACAAGATCGGCTTGGAGCGTGACGCTTACTTCACGGTCCAGGGCATCTATCGAGGCTGGGACCTATTCGGTTACGTGCTTGCGATCCAGCTCGTTTCAATCATCGCCGTCATCGTTTTCGCGCGCCATGATCGGCAGGTGCGTCTATTGGCGATTGCTGCATTGGTCAGCCTTGTTGCCGCGCAGGCCGTGTTCTGGACCTTCACCTATCCGGCAAATGTCGCGACGAACAATTGGACGGCCGTCCCGGACGACTGGGAAACGTTGCGTAGGAATTGGGAATATTCGCACGCAACGGGCGCGGTGTTCCAGCTCGTCGCAATGGCGACACTTGTCATGGCAGCTCTGATGCGTCGCTCTTCAGCACTGACCTGAGCAGGCGTGACGGTCGAAGCGGATTTGTCCGTGTCGAGCAATCTCGATTGCTACCAATTTGTATGAGAACAGTGGGCTGAATCACCCTCAATTGTGGCAATTCCAACACGTCTCATGACACCCTCGCGAGGTAGTGTGCCCCCCGCTACCCGACTCTCGATTGTTCAATGCTTGGGCTCTCGACTGTTTCCAGCCGGGGAGAAAGATCTCAGTTCCTAGGAGGGGCACATGCGTTCATTGAAACTTGGCTTGGTCGCCACGGCGGCTCTTATCTGTGCGTTTTCGGTGTCGGCTCAGGCCGGCGGCCACTGCGTTAGAGTAGGAGCGTTGGGCGACGGACTAACACACGATCTCGCGGTCATCATGTCGACGCACGGATTGACCAACATCATCGAAGGTAAAGGTCTTACTCCGAAGGGGCCGGTCCGCACGCACTGTGATGCGCCCGGAACCTTTGTGACCGAATGCCACTCGTCGCAGTTGGCGTGCAAATAATAACGCGATCTTGACTACGTAGAACGGCGTCATCGCGCGTGCGGTGACGCCGTTTTTGCGTTTGCGGACTAGTGGAAGTCACGTGACCTCGGAATGACGCGAATGTTGCGCGGATGATGCGGCTTCGGCTCGCGCGAAAAGCGCGGATGAATGTGCCTGTCGACGTCTCTGCTGGGATGCGCAGAACCGGGATCAGGGTGCAGCACTTCATCGGCATTTGCGAACGGCACTTTCATATCGGCCGCCCATTCGGAAAGACGTAGGAGCCAATCGCTTCTGTCTATGAGCTTCGCCGACACGATATGGATGATATCCTCGTGTCTCTGGATGCGGCCTTCGATCAAGATAAGCCGCGCCGTCATCACGACCTTGCGGAAGCGTTCGAGCGTTTTCGGCCAGACGACGGCGTTCGCGATGCCCGTCTCGTCCTCGATCGTCATGAACACGACGCCCTTGGCCGAGCCCGGCCGCTGCCGCACCAGAACGACACCGGCGACGGCGACGCGCGCCCCGTCTTTGACACTCCGCACATCTTCGCACGAGAGCACGCGCGCCTTGCGAAAGTCTTCACGTAAGAACACCATCGGATGGGCTTTGAGCGACAGCCTCAGCGTCTGGTAATCATTGACGACGTGCTCGGAGAGCGCCATCTCGGGCAGCCGCACGTCCGCTTCATCGCCTGTTTCGCGCGTCTTGCTCCAGGAAAAGAGTGGCAGCGGCGGCGCATTGGCAAGCGCCTTCACCTGCCACAGCGCCTGGCGCCGATCCAGCCCCAGTGAGCGAAACGCATCGGCGGCAGCGAGCTTTTCGAGCGTAGAGACGTTTACGCCGGCGCCGGTCGCGAGATTTTTGATTGGGCCGATCTTTTTTGCCTCTGCTTCCGTGAGTTCATCGATCTGACGCAACCCCAGCCGGAGCGCCGGAGCGCTTTCGCGTGATGCACCTTCTTTCGCTCTATCTTCCAACGTCGAATCCCATTCGGAAAAATTCACATCCACGCCGCGCACCTCGACGCCATGCTCGCGGGCATCGCGGACGATTTGCGCAGGCGCGTAGAATCCCATCGGCTGCGAATTCAACAGCGCAGCTGCGAACGCCGCCGGAAAGTGACACTTGATCCACGACGAGACGTAGACGAGATGCGCGAAGCTCGCCGCGTGGCTCTCAGGAAAACCGTACTCGCCGAAGCCCTTGATCTGAGAAAAGCAGCGCGCCGCGAATTCCGGATCATAGCCGCGCGCCACCATGCGCGAGACCATCTTCTCTTCGAGTAGCCCGATCGTGCCGACCCGCCGGAACGTTGCCATCGCCTTGCGAAGCTCATTCACCTCGCGATCCGAAAACTTCGCCGCCACCATCGCGATACGCATTGCCTGTTCCTGAAACAGCGGCACGCCTTTGGTCTTGCTGAGAATCTCTTTCAATTCATTCGCAGGTCCATGCTCAGGCGCGGGCGATGGATAGATTTCGGCCTCTATTCCATCGCGACGGCGAAGATAGGGGTGCACCATGTCGCCCTGGATAGGACCGGGGCGCACGATCGCGACCTCGATGACGAGATCATAAAAACATCGTGGTTTCAGGCGCGGCAGCATGTTCATCTGCGCCCGGCTTTCGACCTGGAACACGCCGATTGAATCGGCGCGGCACAACATGTCATAGGTGGGGCGGTCATCACGCGGCACTTTGGCGAGTGTCAGCGACAGACCATGATGCTTCTCGATAAGCTCGAACGCCTTGCGGATGCAGGTCAGCATGCCGAGGGCGAGCACGTCGATTTTCAGAAGTCCGAGCGCCGCGATATCATCCTTGTCCCACTCGATGAAGGTACGATCCGCCATCGCCGCGTTGCCGACCGGCACGACCTCGATCAGAGGTCCGCGCGTCAGCACGAAGCCACCGACATGCTGCGACAGGTGGCGCGGAAAGCCCATCAACTCTTGAGAAAGTTCGATGACGGCCGCGAGCGTCGGATCCGCTGGATCGAGGCCAGCTTCGCGGATGTGCCTTTCCGGAAGCTCGCCGCCCGAGTGTGTGCCCCACACCATGCCGGAAAGCGCCGTGACCGTATCTTCCGAAAGCCCGAATGCTTTGCCGACGTCACGCACGGCCGAACGCGCGCGGTATGAAATCACCGTCGCGGTGAGCCCGGCGCGATGGCGGCCGTAGCGCGCATAGATGTACTGGATGACCTCCTCGCGGCGCTCGTGCTCGAAATCGACGTCGATGTCGGGCGGTTCGCGGCGCGCTTCCGAGATGAAGCGCTCGAACAGCAGGTCGACCTCGGTCGGGTTCACCGCCGTGATATTGAGGCAATAACAGACGACGGAGTTCGCAGCCGAGCCACGCCCCTGGCACAGGATGCCGAGCGAGCGGGCATAGGCGACGATGTCGTGAACGGTCAGGAAGTACGGGGCGAATTCGAGATCGTTGATGAGGGCCAGCTCTTTTTCAATAGCCTCGCGGACTTTATCGGGGAGACCATCGGGGAAATGGCGGGCAGCGCCTTCCCAGGTCAGCGCTGCCAGATGCTGCTGCGGAGACTTGCCTGGTGGCACCGGCTCATCGGGGTATTCGTAGACGAGTTCATCGAGCGAGAAACGGCAGGCTTCGACGATCTCGAGTGTCCGCGCCAGTGCCGCTTCGTGACCCTTGAACAGGCGCGCCATCTCGGCCGGCGGTTTCAGGTGCCGCTCGGCGTTGGTTTCGAGCCGGAGCCCCGCCTGAGCGAGCGTCGTTTTTTCTCGAATGCACGTCATGACGTCCTGCAGGGGACGGCGGTCGGCTGAATGGTAGAGCACGTCATTCGTCGCAACGATCGACGTGCCGCATCGCTCGCCCAGGGCGGCCAGCGCCCCGATGCGTGTGCGATCATCGCCGCGATAGGTGTGCGACGCGGCGAGATAAAGCGGCGCATCGCCGAGCGCGGCTTTCATCCGGACGAGCGATGATTCCAGCTTCTCCCTCTCCGCGCGTGTGGGGAGAGGGTTGGGGTGAGGGGCCGAAACACATTCGACAACAAGCGGCCTCCCGTCGCCCTGGATAGTGCGACTGCGTGCTGACTCAAATTGCAGGATTTGCGCGCTTCGAGATTCGGACCGCGGGGATGTTCCAGATTGCACCTCATGCCAATCCCAATCGCCGGGCGGCAGCGCAATGAAGATTTGGCCTTCGGCGTGAGCGGCGACGTCGGCGAGACGTAAAATGCATTTGCCTTTATCCGCCCTGCCTTGGCCGAGCGAAAGCAAACGGCAGAGACGGCCATAGGCGGCGCGGTCCTTCGGATAGACGAGCAGGCTGGGTGCATCTTCGAGATCGAGGCGGGTACCGATCACGAGCCGAAGCCCCTCGTCTTTCTCGGTGCCCTTCGCAGCAACGTGAGCGCGCACGACGCCGGCAAGCGTGTTGTGGTCTGTCACCGCAATAGCCGACAGCCCAAGCACCTTCGCCTGCGCGACTAGGTCCTCGGCATGAGAGGCACCGCGCAGAAATGAAAAATTCGTCGTGACCTGAAGCTCGGCGTAGCCCGGCGACCGTCGCCTAGCTTGGTGGTTTCCGGCTTTCGGCATGATGCCTTTCATACTCCTCACGCGAAAAGCCCATGCACGAACCATGACGGTGGTGCGCTTTCTTCTTCCCCGCCGTAGAGCCCATGACGAAACACCCAGTACGCCGCGCCATCGTGATCCTCGACCCTGTAGTAGTCGCGCGGGCGCGGCCGTTTCTGATCTTCGTCGAGGTAAAGCGTGCGCCACCACTCAGGCGCGATCCGCTCGGGGCCTTCGGCGCGCGCCACGCGCCGCTCGACGCGCCGCCAGATGAAGCGGGCAGGCGGCCCGTCGGGAACTTCCGCGATCACCTCGATCGGCTCGGGTCGCGCCAGTACGAAAGCGGGCCTCGGCGGGCCTTTCGGGTAAGGCCATGGCGGCGCGTAGGCGAGGCGTGAGGAGCTTGCCGCCGTCAAAGTTTCAATCGCCGGCCTGCGCGTCTCAGCGCGTTCCGGGATGTGGCTGCCGCGCGGCCGCAGCATCGTGATGGCATCGCTGCCGAAGCGGTTGGCAAGGCGATCGACGAGCGCTGCCGGATCGCCACCAAGCGTGCTTGCCGGTTCGGCAAATCCATTTTGCATGGCATTGCGCTTTGCGACCCGCACCGCGTCGAGCCGTAAGAGATCGATGCCGAAGCCCGCGTCTATGCCAGCAAACTTTTCTTTGAGCAGCGCCATCATGTGCGCCGCCTCGCGGCAGGGCGTGCTCATCGCGGCGGTTGCCGTTCCGGCCGTGCCGTCGGCGCGATAAAAGGTGAGACGAACAGTGCGCGCACCGAGATCCTTGGCGGCGAGCGCGGCAGCAAGCTCGGCTGCGAGTTCGGCAGCAATCCCCTCCAAGGCTTCCGAAGAAATCAACGGCTCGGCGAAAGCGCGAGCAACGGAGAGAACTGGCGGCGGTTGCATCGGCCGGCGCGGCTCATCCGCCAGCCCAAGCATCTGATCGAGCCGCACAAGCACGGCTGCAGCGATGTCGGAAGAACGAAACCGGCGCGCCAAACTATCGCGCGGAATGTCGTAGAGTTGGCCGATGCGCCTGAGGCCCAAGCGCTTCAGGAGCAGCACGCGCGGCGCATCGAGGCGCAACGCTTCGACGGGCAGAGAGCCGATCGCCTCGCGCGTGCGATCCGCAGGTGCCAGCGACCATGCGGCATTTGGCGGACAGCCGAAGCGGGCGAGGCCATGCGCGGCGCCGAGCGTATCGGCGAGCCCGGCCTGAACTGCAACGCCGAAAGATGAGAGCCGCCGCGTCACGTCATCGAGCAAATTTTCTTCGCCACCGAAGAGGTGCGCGACGCCGGTGATGTCGATCCACAATCCGTCGCCGCCGTCGACGTGCCGGTTCGGACCATAGCGCCCAGCCCAACGCGCCAGCTTCAAAAGGGCGATGCGGTCGTTTTCGGGTTCGGCGGCGCGCGAAACGAGAGTGGGATGCGCCGCACGCGCGTCGCTGAGGGCCGTGCCGGGCTCAATCCCGGCTCGCGCTGCCGCGCCATTGACGGCGGTGATCGCCAAGCCATGAACGCCGCTTTCAACAAGTGCGAACGGTTGCCGCGACGGTACCGCTTGCGGTTCCGCGCGTTTGAGACGGGAGATCGGCCACGCCGGAAGCCAAACCGAAACGACGCGTTTCATCACACCACTCCAGAAGCAGGGAAGGCCAGGCAGCGCTTGCGGGCCTGGCGCGGCAGCGCTCGAGGGTGGCCGAGACGCGCGCCGCGCCCGGGGCACGAGGATCGAAGCGGTGCTCCGCACTTGGCATGCGCGCCACACGCCAGCGCGTCGCCGTTGCGCCGACAGGTTCCGACGACGGATGCGTGATGAGAAGGCAGGGTGTTGCCGTTTCCCCAGCCGCAAGACTGAGGCGGCGCGCCGGTGTCAGCTCGATTTCGTTGAGCACGCCGATGACGACGGCGAGGCTCGAAGCCTTGAGGCTTTCTTCAACTGCGTTCAAAGCCTCGCTTGCACGCGCCGTCTCGATGATGAGCAGCCGCGAAGGGTCGAGACCGAGATGCGCGAGGCCTGCCGCCGACGGCGCGCCGAATTCGCCGGCAAGCGCCTTTGGCCAGCACCACAGCACCCAAGGGCGAGCCGCCCGAGGTGGGGCACCCCGAGACGCGGCATCGGGGGCTCGCATCTCGGAAAGCGCATCGAGCCGGCGCACCGCCAGACGCGCCGCAAAGCCGATTGCCGCCATCCAATCCCCGGCAGAGGCGCCGCCAAGGGCGGAGGGCGTTCCTTTGATTTCGTGAACCGAATTCGTTTCGAGGCCCCTCGGCAGCAACTCATCGAATGACGGACAGCCAAGCTCCCAACTCCACCGGCGAGACGATGTCCCGGCATCATCGGGCTGCGAAGACGGGTCTCGGCGCGAGGCATGCCGCTCCAGGCTCAGAATGCGCGAGCGGAGCCCCGTGATCACGGCGGCTTTCACGGACGCAGCCGGCCTCCCAATCGAGGGTACGGGCGAGGGTACGGGCCAAATCGGAGCGTCGGCTTTTACGGAGGTAAATTCCGAGGCGAAATCCGATGCGGCGACTGGAGCTCTCGGGGTCACAAGGAACCTCAGGATTAAGGAAGCCGTTTAGGCCCGTGCAACGCGGCGGAGGGATCAAATGTTCCTATTTTGTTCTAAATCTTCTGACGGCGTTCGTCAAGACCTCCCGACACTTGGGCGGCTGTTGCAGTGCGTCATCGAATGGCAACACGGCGAGCAAAAATTTGAAAAGGGCGAAGGAAATCAGCCCCTCCGAACGTAAACATAACCGCAGTGTGGCTTCCCTGCTCTGCCTGCGAAAATGACACTGATTTATACCCAGTCTTCACCTTTCGCCGCACAGGATGACGCCATCTTCCTGGCCTCGATATTTTTGTCCACTAAATGGAGCATCCCCCCGATGACCCTGACGCGCTACTTCAGTGGAGTTGCCATTGCCGCCCTTACAGTCATCGGCGGGCTCGCATCGACGCAACCTGCGATGGCCGAAGACCTGGTCGACTTTCTCTGGGGCGGTAGCGCTGAGTTTGGCGGCGGACGCGCGACTGTATCCTTCGACCCGCAATACAAACCCGGTCAGATCATCGTGTCGTTCTCCGACCGCCGGCTCTACCTGATCACGAGACAAGGCGAGGCCATCACCTATCCGGTGGCGGTACCGATGGGCGAAGCCCGCTGGCAAGGTGTGACGTTCGTTTCCAACAAACGCATCAATCCGTCCTGGACACCAACGCCTGATATGGTGCGCCAAAACCCGCGCCTGCCGCGTTGGGTGCCGGGCGGCCACCCAATGAACCCGCTTGGCATACGCGCCATGTATCTGGGCTCAAGCGCCTACCGCATTCACGGAACCGACGCGCCGTGGACGATTGGGCAAGCGGTTTCGCACGGCTGCATTCGCATGACTAATAACGACGTACTGGACCTCTACCCGCGCGTGCCGATTGGCATGCGCGTGACGGTCACTTGGCAACATTTTTCGACGAAAGTGACAGCCGGGAATTCCTATTCGTCTTCAGCTGCCAGCAGTTCGCCGGAAGAGAGCGGTAACGCGCCGGCACGTACGAACCGCAGGGTCAGCGACGGAAGTCTCGGCGGCCTCTTCTTCTGGCAGGACGATCCGGCACCGGCAGCGGCGCAGGATCAGACGCTGGCGAAAAAGAAGTACACGAGCGCAGCGACGGTGAAAAAGACACCGGCATCCGGCACGCCGCCGACGGAAAAGAAGGCATCATCTACGCCAGCAGCAGCCAAGACATCGGCAACGGAAAAATCGACTGACGCTATGCCGTCGTCGGCTCCGAAAGCAACAAAGGTGTCGGGGTCATCCGGCGCTTCAGTTCAAAAGGCGAGCGCGGAAGTGCAATAGAACTCTGGCGAACTGCCAATATGGAATGAGCGGGCGGCTTCGGGCCGCCCGTTTTGTTTTTTGGCGGCCAACGGCCTCTCATCAACGGGGTGCAAAGAGGCCCCAATCAAGGCTAGTATGGGCCGAAGCTTTCTCATCCGAGCCAATTGTGATCACCCTGCTCGATACAAATGATCCGAAGCCGCGGCTCCGGCATCCCGAAAAGGCGTCGAGACCGGACTCGCCGCTGCTGCCGAAGCCCGGCTGGCTGCGTGTGCGCGCCCCAGGCTCGCCCGGATACGTCCAAACGCGCGACATCGTTCGCGAGCATCGTCTTCATACCGTCTGCGAAGAAGCGGCGTGTCCGAACATCGGCGAATGCTGGCAAAAGCGGCACGCGACGATGATGATCATGGGCAGCATCTGCACGCGTGCCTGCGCTTTTTGCAACGTCGCGACCGGACGACCCGGTCCGCTCGACGCCGGGGAGCCGCAACGCGTCGCTGATGCAGTAGCACGTCTGGCTCTAGAGCACGTCGTCGTGACGTCGGTCGATCGTGACGACCTTGCCGATGGCGGGGCTCGCCACTTCGCCGAGACGATCCGTGCTATCCGCGCCTCTTCGCCAATGACAACGATCGAGGTTCTGACGCCCGATTTTCTGCGCAAGGATGGGGCGCTTGAGACCGTTATCGCGGCGCACCCGGACGTGTTCAATCACAATCTCGAAACGGTACCCGGCTTGTATTTGAAGATCAGACCGGGGGCGCGGTACTTCCATTCACTTCGCCTCTTGCAGCGCGCCAAGGAAATCGATCCGCAGGTCTTCACGAAATCCGGCATCATGGTCGGGCTCGGTGAAACGCGCGAAGACGTGCTGCAAGTGATGGATGATCTCAGATCGGCGGACGTCGATTTCCTGACCATCGGTCAATATCTGCAACCGACGCGGAAGCATGCCGAGATCGATCGCTATGTGCCTCCCGACGAATTCGAAGCCTACGCACAGACGGCGCGCGGAAAGGGCTTTTTGCTCGTCTCGGCGTCGCCGCTGACGCGTTCGTCCTATCACGCGGGCGATGACTTCGCGCGGCTCCGCGCCGCGCGCCTTGCACGAGCCGACTCCTGATACAATCAACACGTATTTAGCGAAAGCATCTCGATGCCGAAATTCGCGGCCAACCTGTCGATGCTATTCACGGAACTGCCGTTCCTCGACCGATTCGAAGCCGCAGCGTCGGCCGGCTTCGAAGGAGTCGAATTTCTCTTTCCTTACGACTACGAGGCCGAAGATCTCGCCGCCCGGCTGAAGGCGAATGGACTGCGCCAGGTTCTTTTCAATATGCCGGCCGGCAATTGGGCGGTGGGCGAGCGGGGCATCGCGATCTATCCGAATACCGTCCGGGAGTTTCGCGAAGGCGTAGCCCGAGCGATCCGCTATGCGAAAGCGCTTGGCTGCACGCAACTTCACTGCCTGGCGGGAACCGCGCCAGTCGGCGCCGAGCACCGCACCTTGCGCAAGACGTATCTCGACAACTTGAGCTTTGCAGCGCAGGCGCTCGCCGACGAAGGCCTGACGCTGCTGATCGAGCCTATCAACACGCGCGACATTCCAACGTACTTTCTCAACACGACGGCGAAGGCGGCCGACATCATAGAAAGCGTCGGAGCGCCAAATCTACGGCTGCAATACGACGTCTATCACATGCAGATCATGGAGGGCGATCTCGCGCCGACGATAAGCAAGTATCTGAAGCACATCGCGCACCTGCAGATTGCGGACACGCCGGGACGCCACGAGCCCGGCACCGGGGAAATCAATTTCCCATTTATTTTCGATCATCTCGACCGCATCGGATACGAAGGCTGGGTTGCCTGCGAGTACACACCGCGGACGTCGACGTACGACAGTCTTAAATGGTTCCGCGAGTTGAAGTCACGATCGGATTGATAGCCAATCGCGGCATGTCGCGTGCATTGCGCCGCGTTGCGGACCGCAAAGCGCGAGAAGGAGGGCACGAATGCCGCCCTTCTCGCGAAAGATCCGACGGGAGGTCAGATATCTCTAGTGATAATCAGAAGGCGATTCTCATGCCGGCGACAACCTGCTGAAGCGTGTCAAATTCAACATTCGCAAGGCCACTATTGGTGACGTTTGCAACGACATCGCCGTCTGCATGCTGATAGATCACGTAAAGCATCGCATCAGCGGCTTCGAGATGTTGTATCGCCCCCACGGTCCAGAAATCGACGTTTCCTTCCTGGGTCCGCAACGCACCTCCTGCGGTGAGGTCAGAACCTGCGTCGTCGTGACGATACTGTCCGAAGAAGTTCGTTTTGCCGAGCGACAGCCATTTGTGCTCGATGCCTGCCTGCACAAACCACGTCGTGTCGGTTTTATCGACGAGACCGGGCTGGAGAGCTGCTTCGGCGCGCGCGTTGTCATTCTGCTCGCCGTAGCTGGCAAGTACGAAAATGCCTGTCGGGTTGTGTTGAACGAAGCCCGACACGCCCCACCAATCGCAGTCCGCCGCATCGTCGCCGGTGGTAGGCACGGTGTGACAAGGGGTCGACGCTCCATCGGTCGAGTGGCCGTAACCGGCTCTACCGTTGACCGTGAAGTCGCCGAAGCCGCCGACGTAGGCGAGAGTCGTATCCCAAACGTCATCTTCTCCCCACGACGCGCTAGCCGTGAAGCCCATAACCGCCGGCGAGTCGTAGCGAACAATATTGCGGCGACCGCCGTTGCCCGGCGTCGAGTTGTTGTAACCGCGCATGACGTCGCTCCAACGCAGATTGCCGCCAGCGTTGACGAAATTACCTGATTTATCGCGGACGAAGAATTTCGCCTGGAAGTCCGGCGCGCCCTCATCGTGATAGATCTTGCGCGTCATCGTCGCGTCGGATTCGGCCAAGAGGTGATAGGTTGTCATGGCGTCTTGCCCGACCAAGACCCTGCCCCATTTTGAATTCTTCAAGAACCAGCTGCCTCTGCGGACGGTCAAACCATTGCTAGGGGTTTTTGCGCTCGTGCTGCTCGGCCCCGCCTGATCCCATTGTCCGCCCGGATAACCATTGACGCCGATTTCGAGAAGATAACCCGCGGACCAGTCCTTATCGATCTTGGCTTGGCCAAGGAACTTGAACCGCGACTGTTGAACCGGGCTCGTGCCGATGTAAGCGTTGCGCTCCGTACCGTCGTCCCACAAAGCGATCTCTTCGTTCACCCATCCGGAAATCATCAGGCTGACTTTGCGACTGCCTTTACGCGCCGCCGTCGCCTCCAGCTCTGCGATGCGGTCCTCGAGATCGGTGCAGCAGTCGCCACCAAGATCAGCAGCTGCAGCCGGCATTGCCCCGCCTGCGATGAGCGCCGCGGTTGCGCCAAGCAGCCAAAGTTTTCTAATACCAGAAACCTGTTGCATTACCTTCAAACCCCCCGGTACGAAGTTGATTTTTTTTGATTTATCTTATTGATTTTTCAGTGTTTTTACGCCTTTTATCGCCCCCTTTCTCGGCCGCATCTCGAGCCTCTGCTATAGCAACAACTTCGCTCGTTATAGTTACGTGGCTATATTGTAGCAAGCGCGTCATAGCGTCGTGGCTATATTGTCTCTGGCAGATGGTTCGCAGGGCGCGCGGACGCTTCCGCTGCCTCGAGCAGAGGAACCGCCGAGCTCAGGAGAATTGTGAAAAACGCCGCTTACTTTTTCAGAAGCTCGATGTTATCGGCCTCGATCGTGTAACCCGCATCGGCAAGGCCGGTGAAGGCAACGGTGGTTTTTATTTTGCCGATCACGGTCACTGGGTCGAAAACGCCGCCGACTTCAAAGCCCTTATCAGCTTTAACGTAGATGATCTGGTTTGCCGGCGGCGGCGGCACGTGGATGCAGGCGCCGACGAACGGCACGAGCAAGAACTCCTTTACTGTCGTTGAATCGAAGTCGAGCGGCACGACATAGCCGCCGATCGAAACTTTCTGTCCGTCGAGTTCTGAAACGACGGCCGGTGGCTTATCACTGCCGGGCTGACGCCGCTTGACCGACATGAACTTCCCTTCCACAAGCGGCGGCGGTGGCGGACCGCCATCCGGCATCGGGGTCGAGCCACCGAAGAAGCTCTTGGATTTGAGCGGCGCGGCCACGACGTTTTTCGGAACGAGATCCGCCCAATTGAGTTGCCGAGGCGCGTCGGCCGCAAACGCCGATGAGGCGCCCGCTGCCAGCAAGAAAGGCAGCACGCCTCCCAGCAGTTTCGCGCATTTCGATGCCATTTTCGCCTCCTGGAATTTCTACATTCACGTTCTGACGGTCATGCCGTCAGCCAGCGACAGTCGATAAGCTCTGATAGCCGGTAGCAGACCCGCGATGAATCCCGCGGCGACGATCATCGCCAGCTTGATCCATTCATCGGCGCGCGGTGGATCGATCGCGAGGCTCAAGCCGTAGGTGTGATCGATGTACGGCCGCGCCAGATAGAGTCCGGCGTAAAGGAAGATCGTCCCGGCGATCACGCCCGCGAGCGTCAGCAGTCCGCCTTCCGCTGCGAGAAGACCAAGCACCGTTGCGGGCGTCGCGCCGACTGATCGCAGAATGGCCATCTCGCGCCGGCGTTCGTTCAGCGTCGTCAAGATCATCGTCACCATGCCTAGCAGCGCCGTGACGACGACCATAGCCGAGACGGCGGAGAGCGCCGTTTCCGCGGTGCTTATGAGCCCCCAAAGTTCTTGCAGCGCCACGCCCGGCATGATCGCCGACAACGGCTCCTCCTGGTAATTGTTGATGGCGCGCTGGATCTTGAACGTTGCGAGCTTCGACTTGAGGCCGACCATCGCCGCCGTGATCGCCGTCGGCGTCAAATCCATCTTCCGCACCTCGTCCGCCGAGATGCTTTGGCCCGGAATAGGTGCGCCGTTCTGCCAATCTATGTGGATCGCCTCGATCGCTTTGAGGCTGACATGCACGGTGCGATCGACGGGCGTGCCGGTTTTTTCGAGGATGCCCGAAACGCGGAACGGCTTGTCCTCGTGCTTGATGAATGAGATCGAACCGACGCCGTGCGCGACAATGATTTTGTCGCCGACCTTGTAGCCGAGTGCCGTCGCAACGTCGGCCCCGATCACCGCGTCGAATAGATCGGCGAACGGCCCGCCCGATGCGAACTGCATGCTTTGTCCGTGGCGGAACTTATAGTGTGTGAAGTAATCCGTATTCGTGCCGAGCACGCGGAAGCCGTGATGGCTATCGCCGAGTGAAAGCGGCACGATCCAGGAAACCTCGGGCCGCTTGGCGATGTCCTGATAGCTTTTCCACGTCACGTTGTTCGTGGCGTTGCCAATGCGAAATACGGAATAGAGCAGCAGATTGAGACTGCCGCTGCGGGCGCCGACGATCAGATCGGTACCAGAGATCGTGTCGGCGAAACTTTGCCGAGCGCCAGTGCGGACTTTTTCGACGCCAAGCAGCAGCATGACGCTGAAGGCGATGGCGAGCACGGTCAACAGCGCCGTCACCCAGCGGTTGCATAGCGATTGCAGCGCCAGCCGGACGATCATCATCGGCGTGCACCTCTCGTTGCAACCGCAATGTCGTCGAGCCGCACGACGCGGTCGAAGTACGTTGCCAACCCTTCGTCGTGGCTGACCATGATGACACTCGCGCCAGCGGTCGTGCTCTGCGCAAAGAGGAGCTTCAGAAACGCACCCTCGGTGTTGTGGTCGAGTGCCGACGTCGGCTCGTCGGCGACGATGATCTGCGGGGCGCCGATCAGTGCGCGAGCGGCGGCAACGCGTTGCTGCTGGCCAACGCTCAAGCTTGCGGCTCTTACGGTGTCGATCACCGTACGATCGAGTCCGAGTGCCTGCAGCAATCGCGCGGCGACAGCGTCGAGCGAGCCTTCGGCCAGCGTACGGTCACGCCGCCTCCGCGAGAAGCGCAGCGGCAGCAATACGTTGTCGACCAGGGACGCATAGGGAAGCAGATTGAACATCTGGAAAATGATGCCGAAATGCTCGACGCGAAAGCGATCGCGCGCGGCGCCACTCAGCTCCGCCATATCGGTTCCAAGCACGTCGATCCGTCCGCGATCCGGCGCGACGATTCCAGCAAGCAGACTGAGAAACGTGCTCTTGCCGCTGCCCGATGGTCCGAGCAGCAAAAGCTTCTCGCCCCGTGCCAAGGCGAAACTCGCGACCGAAAGCGCAAACGGCGAAGGCCCCGGCCACGTGTACCGCACGTTCGTGAACGCGACGGCGTCGGGAGGGCAAACGCCCTCCCCCCGTGATCCGACCGGAGCGGTCATAAGATCGGTCATCGAGCTACATCACCCCTGTCAGATCAAGCTTCGGCTTATCGCGTGTCATCTGCGCTTGGGTCTGACCTTTGGACGTCGTCACGTTGACGTTCAGCAGTTGCGCGCCTGCAAAATTCGCGAAGTAGATGGTTTCGAGCCCAGTGACATTTTCGGGCGCTTCGCAAGTGATCGTGTACGTGGCGTGGAATTCCGAATGCTGGGCATGACCCTCTTTCTCGTCTTCGTCATGATCCTCATCGCCGTCGTGATGCACCTCCTTGCGGTTCTCGACGTTAGACGTTTCAGCCTTGCACTTGGCGACGGCGGGCAGCTTAAAAACACTCAGCACGTCGGTCAGTTTTGCCTTAGCTTTTTCGACTGCCGCCTTCTGCTCGTCCGTCGAGGCGACGTGCTCGAAGCCGACGATGTCCATGCCGGGAGCGACAAGCTCCATTTCTATTTTCTTGCCTTCGACGGCGATGTCGAGCGTACCCTGGCCATGAACGTGCGGGCCGAGCTGACGGTGCTGAGCTTCTTCGGCGAGAGCCGGAGAAGCCAGAATGAAGGCTGCGGAAACGAGGCCGGTAAATATCTTCAACATTTTTTTCTCCGAGTGGAATGACGGTTGCTGCACTGATCCTCGCTTGCAGGCGCGGCAATAGAACCGGACTGGAAAGGCGAGGAGACGCGCGCCGATCGAGCGTCGCTGTCATGAATGAGGCGTTGACGAAGAAAAACGCGCGGGGACGAGCCCAGGCGAAACTCAAGCGACAACGCTTAAGCCGCGATGATCGGAGGTCCGCGGGCCTGGAAATTGTGGCGATGGAGGCGTCTCGCCGGCACGCTTTCGAAAATGACGAGGCGCGCGCTCACGACCTTAGACGGCAGCGGAAGTATAGGGGCGGACGGCGTCAGAGACGTCGCAGCCACGGCCGCTGCCCAGCACAGCGCGCAGCCGTCATGATCGCCATGATGCTGCACCGGAACGCACGGATGCCGGCTCGGCGGGGTACAGAGGCCCGCCGTTATGGCGCGGGCTTGGATACCCAGACCGCGGTCGGCGTGATGGTGCAAAACCGCGACCGCAAGCTGGACGCTGAAGGCTATCAGCGTCAGCCAGACCAGGTTCGAACGGGTTCGCGATCTCTTCATCGGGTTTCGAGTTTCCCCGGCGCCATGACTCGTCCGTCCTTGTGTCACTATCGTGGCAAACTGCCATGGGCCGCGGCCTGCCGGCACCCTGCATTAACCGGATCGAAACCGCGACTCAATCTTCGTCGGGGGTGCGATCCGGGCTGGCCGTCAAAAGACGCCGGCGGGCGGAACTTGTGGAACTACGATCGCATTTACCGAGGGGGCAGTCTCTGGCGGTCCGCTGGAGGATTACAAAAGTAGCGAATTGTGAAGAATAGCAAAAAGCGGGGGGCATTTTGGCCTAAGTCGCCCGGCAGCTACCGCTCACTCGAGCGTTTGGGGCTGCCGCTTGCGTTACTCCCGCACGCGCTGCTCCTTTTGATCTTGATCCCCTGCATTGGTCTCGCCGCCTGGCTTCTGTCCGAACTCCATGCCCGCGAGCGCGCAGATTTGCAAAGAACTGCGGACGCCCGTGTCGCGCTCGCAGCATCCTCCATCGATATGGGAATGCTTGGATTCGTAAGTTCGCTACGGGCTCTGCCGCCCGTGTCGTTAACGACAGCGCAGGACCGAGACATCGTTTACGCGCGTGCCCGGGCGGCATTCGGAAAGGCGGGCATTGCTTTTTGTGCCCGAAACGAGGCTCTCGATTTGCTGCCGTCGGCGGAGGCGTGCTCTCCGGTCTTCGCAAAACCCGACGATGCGGTGCGCGCAGCGGCGGCGACCGCTCTTTCGACCAATGCGCCGCAGATCACGCCTTATCGCAATGCGGCTGACGGGGCTGATGCAGGAATAAATCTCTGGCTTGCGGCGGCGGCGGATGGTTCCGGCCCGGTACTGTTGCAGGCTCACATTCCATCGTCGGTCTTGAGCAAAATCCTTGCGGATTTTGCTTCTGCCGACACATTGACGATGACGGTTGCCGATTCCAACGGCACAGTACTAGCGAGGGCCGGGCGAAGTTCGCTGCCCGGCGACGACGCAAACATTGCGGAGCGTACAGGTTATGACGTCGAAGCGTTCGCCAATACGCCGCAATTCGGCTGGCGCATCAGCGCCACGACGTCGCTTGTGACCTTAAATGCCGCCTCGCGACGCAACTGGATGATCTTTCTCCTTGTTACATCTTTATTCACGGTCGCGACGCTCGCCGCGGCTACATTTTTGTCGCGGAAACTTTTGGAACAAAATTATGAATCGACGTCGCAATTTCGAACTTTCGACAACGATCGCCGGATGCTGATGCATTCACTGGCGGCTGCTTCCCACAGTCCCGATCGACGCCGGCAAGAGCCGACGGATGCTGAGAATCGCCTGCGCATGGCGCTCGGGGCCGGTGGGATGGGCGCATGGCAGTGGAACCGCAGCAGCGGCTCCATTCGATGGGATTCGACCTTTATAGATCTTCTTAAGGCTTCCACCAGCGAACGCCCGCCGACGGCCAAAGCTGTTCTTGCCCGTGTGGAACCGCATGATCGCCGAAGACTGCTGCAGGCGATGCGCAACGCGCTATCCAGTTCTCAGCCTCTTGCAATCGACATCCGCGTCACGCGTTTTGATGGTGAACAGCGTTGGTTCGCCACGCGCGGTGCCCCGATGACGGACGCGGACGGACAAATTATCGGACTCATCGGAATAGCCTACGACATCACCGATCAGAAGCAGAGCCTATCGAGAACGGACGCCCTGCTGCGCGAGGTGTCGCATCGTTCCAAAAACATGCTGGCGCTGATCCTCGCGATGGCGAGACTTACGGCTCGCGAAGCCGTCGATGTCAAATCGCATCTCAAAGAGTTCACCCTGCGCGTTGCCGGGCTCGCGGCGTCGCAGGATCTCATCGTCGCGGCCGACTGGCAAAGCGTTGACCTTGGCGCCTTGGCGTTTGCCGAGGTCGAGGCCGTCGCTCGTTCCGACGCCTCCCGCGTAACGATCTCTGGCCCTTCATTTCTAGTTACGCCCGAAGCTGCGCAGACGCTTGGGATGATCGTGACGGAGCTGACGCTCAATGCCGTCGAGCACGGTGCGCTGTCGGCGGCCGGCGGCGAGGTGCGCCTCACCTGGGAATTTCCGGACGACGCGACGATCATGATCTCGTGGCATGAGATAGGCGGGCCGAGATACGATCCGGCGGTGCCCAAGGGCTATGGGATGGCGGTTGTCGAGCGGTTTTCAACGCAGGGGTTGAAAGTGAATTCCCATATCGCCGACGACGCCGATGGCTTCACCTGGATTCTCACGGGGCCTATCGAGAATCTCGGTACGCGGCCGCCGCCGCACAGAACGTAGTTCCCGAGCAGTAATCTGCCGGCCGTCGGTGCCGGCGGACCCTCTCGGATCAACCAGCCAAAGCTGCCACGGGGTCTTCTCCAGCTTCTGTTACCGGTCTCAGGTCGAGTTCCGTCAGCCGAACGATGACGCGCGTGCCGGGGCGGTTGGCGTGTGCCCGCGCAGGTTCATGCGAAATCTCGCCGGCGAACTGACGTGTCAGCAATGCTGCGATTTTTGTGCCTAGGCCTTCCGCCTCCACTTTGTCCTGTCCATCGTCTTCTTTGCTGGTATCGGGCAGGCCCGAGCCATCGTCCTCGACGACAAGTTCTGCGCCCTTGGGTTTCATTACCTTTAGCGAAACGCGGATCTCGCCGGTTTCGTAATCGTCAAACGCATGTTTCAGTGAATTGACCACGAACTCCTGCGCCAACACGCACAATGACGTGGCGACCTGCGCAGCCACCAGAAACGGGGGGACGTCGACGCTGAGCTTGATCCGGTCTTCGCTCGCCGCGCTGACGAGATCGGCCATGACGGCCGGAATGAGAGTGTCGATGCGAACGAGATCGAGGTCGTTGGTTACATTGATGCGCCGTTGCGCGCTGGCGATCGCATGCACACGTTCGCGGGCGCCCGTCAAAATCTTAAGGGCTACCGGGTCCGAGGTATGCCGGACGTGCAGATTGATGAATCCGGCGACCAAGGCCAGCGTATTGCCGATACGATGTGTAACGTCACGCAGCAGCGCCTCAGCGCGCTCGCGTTCCACTTTGGCATGGTCGCGCTCGACGGCCAGTTCCTCGGTACGCTCATTCACGCGCTCCTCGAGCATGCGATTGGTTGAGGCCAGTGCCCGAGCCGAAGTTTGGAGCGCAGCGGTACGTTGTCTTTCGCGGAGTAAAGCCACCATCGCCAAAGCCGCGGATGCAATGAGCGTTGCAAGCACCGCGACGAGAAGCCAGAAACTCTGGTTCTGAAATTGACTAATATGTTTATTGAACAGCTTCTCTTCCTGGTCGCTGGCGGTAGAGATCTGTTCGCGAAGCCGGTCCATGACTTGCGACCCGGCGGCCGTCTCAGCAATCTGGGCCGACGCGCTGGTATTGCCGCTCGAAAAATCGGCGATGGCTTTCTCGATGACTGCGAGCCGCTGGTGCATTGTTACGGCAATGGATTCGACCACCGCCAACTGTTCGTGATTGCCGGAAACCAGCGTCTTCAGGTCTGCATGGATTTTATCGATCGCCTCTTTCGCCGATTGATAGGGCTTAAGGTAGCTCTCGTCCTTGGTCAGGAGATAGCCACGCTCGCCGTTTTCAAGATCCTGCGCCGCACTGAGCCAGCCCGCCAACTGCTGCTGCACGAGTAGCGTATGCGTGGCGTTATCCGCGGTCGCCACCGTCCACCGCCAGGTCAGCATCGCGGCGAGACCCGAGAGCGTTGCGATGGCCACCCAAACGACAAGGGTCCGGGTTGCGGTTGATGAAACTGATGGCATCGAAATTCCGCCACGTCCTCAGACGCCGCCCGTTGAGAAAGAAGGACCGTTTAGAACGATTTCGCTTTTCGTACCATGTCATTTGATACCGCGCCGATCCCTTGAGGGTCTACCAAGAGTGCGCGAGCAGGAGGGAATTATGGTTAGCCGGCTCGGTGTTTTGCCGGACAAACCGGATCGATCTCGAAAATCGGCGGCTTACGAAAGGAGGAGAAATGTAGCGCGGGGAGCGCCGATCCGCCGATCGATCCATCAGCTGGATCTGACACATGATTTCACGCGGAAAATTAAAAAACGCGGCGCAAAACGTCGCGCGGCCGATCAATAAACGCGGCGTGCGAAAGCGCCGCTTCGATGAATGCCCGTATTCCGGGGATTTTTCGAGAAAGCCGAATACAAGTTCGTAAAATTTAAATGGGTTGGACTCGTCTCCGACGAAAGTACAATGCGAGAGACAAGGGATCGTCACCTATGCTTTTGCGCATAGCGACACCGGGCGGTCCGGCCGTGCGCTTTTTTTGGGAACCTCCCCCAAGCGCTTGGCGTTACTGTTGTGTGACCGTACCCGAACTCCCTCCCCACTCCCCCGTGGCCCAGGGTACGGCGCTATTGAGAGCCCGCGTACGCTTCCCCCCGAGCGACGCGGGCTCATTTTCATTTCCCACGTGCCCAATTGAATGGCGTTCTGCGAGAGAAATTAGCGCGCTGATGGCGCGAGAGAAATTCCGCACATAATTGTCAGTGCCAACGTGGAACTTGCGGAACAACCCGCCGCGGGCGGCGTTTTCCCATCACTTCGAAATTGGAGCGACGTTCATGGGCAATCTTCTGCACTATGCCATTGTCTTCCTCGTTGTTGCACTAGTCGCGGCACTCTTCGGCTTTGGCGGCGTCGCCGGCACGGCGATGGAAGGTGCTCGCTTACTGTTCTGGGTCGCGATCGTTTTGTTCGTCATTGCTCTCGTGGGCAACTTCGTTCGCCGAGTATGACGATCAACTCACGCTCAAAAAAAGGAGCAATAAAAATGGACTGGAACCGCGTTGAAGGTAACTGGAAGCAGTTCGCGGGCAAGGTTAAGGAGCAGTGGGGCCAACTGACGGATGACGACCTCAAAGTCATCAATGGCCGCCGCGATCAGCTCGAAGGCAAGCTGCAAGAGCGCTACGGATACAACAAAGATCAGATCCGAAAACACGTCGATGATTGGCTGTCGTCAATCTAAGGCTGATCGAAAATTGATTACCCTGAAGCGGCCGGAACATCTCCGGCCGTTTCTCTTTTTGAGGTCACGTCAAAGTCATTTACAGCCGCGACGATCCCATAAAAAAATAAGGCGCAGCATTTTCAGCAGCGCCCAATTACTCTCTTAATCTTGTCGGTTGTGATTATGCTGCGCGCTGTCCGGCCTTCCCGGAACGCAAATCGAAAAACAACGACTGGCTTATCATTGCCTTGACGACTGCAGGCTCGAATGGCTTCGTAATCAGGAAGACCGGCTCCGGCTTCGTTCCCGTCAATAGGCGTTCAGGGAACGACGTAATGAAGATGACCGGTACGCTAATCTGTTCGAGGATCTCGTTCACCGCCTCAAGACCCGAGCTTCCGTCCGCCAGATGAATGTCGGCGAGCACCAGCGACGGGGCTTTCCTGGCGACTTCCGCGACCGCCTCCTTGTGCGTACGGGCAACGCCCTGCACGCGATGGCCGATGTCGACAACGAGGGCTTCGAGATCCATCGCGATCAGCGGCTCGTCCTCGATGATCAGGACATCGGCGGAAAGCTGCTCGGCGATTTCGGAACCCGCCATCTGCAAAAGTTCAGTGACGTGCGCCGGTGTGACGTCGAGGATCTGTGCGGTCTCGGCCGTCGTGAACCCCTCGACCGAAACGAGCAGGAATGCTTGCCGCGGCAACGGCGTAATCGACTCGAGTCGACGCTCAGGCACCGATTTGTCCGGCTCGCGCGGCTCTTCGGCGACGCGGTTCACGGCCACTGAATTCCAGACCTTCGTGAAGGCACGATACAGAGCAGCGCGCGACGACATCGTTTTGTCGAAACTACTTGAATCCGCAATCAGGGCCTCGAGAACCGCGGCCACGTAATTGTCACCGGACGACTGACTGCCGCTCAATGAACGCGCATACCTGCGAAGATACGGCAAATGGGGAGCAATGGATTCGGCGATCGACATTGGGTACCTCGTAAGCTGAGTGATCTAATTTAGTGGCACAAGGCTTGAAGGGGAACTCCCTGAAAAGGACGCTATGCGAGCCTCGCTTCGGCGTCATGCCTCTTGAGATCCGCTGATCGCCGCGTTTGTTGGTCCGGCCGGCGTACGGGTAATCAGCCGCGTACGACCGCCTGCCCGCCGCGAACAAGTCCGACGAAATCTGAGGTCGAGGTGAGGTTTTCGCCCGGCTCCAGACCAAGCGCTTTCGTCAAAGCAGCCCTTGCACGATTGACCCGGCTCTTGACAGTGCCGACAGCCGCGCCGGTGATCTCGGCAGCCTCCTCGTAGGAAAAACCTTCCGCGCCGACCAACAGCAAAACCTCTTTCTGGTCGTCGCTCAAGACGTTGAAGGCTTTCTTGAAATCGACGACGTCCATATGGATTTGCTGATCCGGCAGCACGGATACGCGTTCCGCAATTGCGCCGTCCGCGTCTTCGACTTCGCGGCGACGTTTGCGCAATTCAGAGAAATAAGTGTTGCGAAGGATCGTGAATAGCCAAGCTTTGAGGTTCGAGCCCTTTTCAAAGCTCGCAAGATTGGTCCAGGCTTTGACAAGGGTATCCTGGACGAGATCATCGGCGCGCGTCGGGTCGCCGCAAAGCGAGTTCGCGAACGCGCGCAGGTTAGGCACCGCGCCGATCAAGAGAGTCTGAAGGTCGTGGTCGCATTGCGTCACGACTGTCCTCCTTGACCCTGATTTTCAGTTTTCTTCAGTTGCTGGAGAAGCAAAATGAAGCGATCGGGGACGGGTTCGCTGACGAGCTCATTATAAGCTTCGCGCAGCCGCTGACCGATCTGGCCTTGAAGCTCGACCGGCAACGGCGTCTGCATAACGGATGAATCCCCTCGTTTTGGAACACTCCCGGTGCCCATTCGGTAGACCCCTTCTGTCGATCCGGCGGTAAAGCTCTGCACCAGTTCCCCGGACCTGTGAACGTTCGAAAGTCAAATGCGCCAATTGCTCAAAAGTTCCATAGCCATCAGTAAAATCTGGAAATTTCAAAAAATAAGTCTGTCTTCTATGGGTTTAAGTTAACAACTCGCAATCAGCCTTGCGTGTCAATAAGGTGAAAAAACGACCCGGTGACCATACCGCGACTGGCGCCGCCATTCTGCGCAAGTGGACGGCCGTCGGAGTCCTGCAGTCTGAAAAGCGGAGCGTCGGGCGAGGTCAGCACGCTCGCGTAATGGAATTCATGGCCCGTCAAGACATCGCCCGGTATTCCGAGCGGGCACGATTCAATTAGCTCGGCTTTGCGGTAGCCGAGATTCATTTTCCGAACCGCGAACGATGTCTCGAGGCCGAGAAGGCCGATCATCTCGTGACGTCCACCCTCGGCATCGACGAGACCGGTTCCGAGCGTCATGTAGCCGCCGCACTCGCCATGCACCGGCCGCGACTGAGCAAATTCCCTGACCGCCGATTTGAAACGCTGAGCATTGGCGAGAAGACCTGCGTGAAGTTCAGGATAGCCGCCGGGCAACCAGAGGACGTCGGCATCGGGATCGGGTCCCTCGTCGGCCAGCGGGGAAAAATGCGCGATTTCGGCGCCAGCCGAGCGCCAGGCTTCCAACAGATGCGGATAGACGAACGAGAACGCCGCGTCGCGTGCGAGCGCGATGCGTTGTCCCGGCGGACGAATGCGAGCCCTATCGCCGCCTGCAATCGAACCCGGCCGCGCCAATTGCAAAATGCGGTCGATATCGACATTTGCCTCGATGAAATCGGCAAGCGCGTTCAGACGATCGTCGAGTTCGGACGTCTCCTCAGCTTGGACAAGACCCAGATGCCGCTCGGGGAGTTCGAGGTGGGCGTTGCGCGGCAAAGCGCCGATGACGGGAAGTCCCGACGCCTCGAGCGCTTCGGATGCAAAACGCACGTGCCGTTGGCTTCCGACCCGATTGAGAATGACGCCTGCAATCGTCACGCCGTCTTGAAAGTTTTGAAAGCCACGAGCGGTCGCCGCCGCTGTCTGCGATTGGCCGGAGACGTCGAGCACAAGAATGACAGGCCAACCCGTTGCAGCGGCGAGGTCGGCGCTGGCGCCGTTACCCCAGTGGCCGCGTTGCGAGACGCCATCAAAGAGACCCATCAGGCTTTCGACAACGACAATATCCGACCCATGCGAAGCGTCGGCGAGAAGCTTGCTGGCGACCGGCCACCGCATCGCCCAACTGTCGACGTTGAAGGAAGGCCGGCCCGAAGCCGCCGCGTGAAAAGCCGGATCGATATAGTCCGGTCCGCACTTGAATGGTTGCACGGCGAGCCCGCGCCGCTTCAAGGCGCGCAGTAGCCCGAGCGTCATCGTTGTCTTGCCAGACCCGGATCGCGGCGCGGCAATCATGACACCCGGCGGTAACATTCGAGCTTCGGTCATTCGGTATTGCCACTCCGAAACCGGCGGCGGTAATCGACGCTGTAAAGTGCGCTCTCGCGAAAGTCGTCGCGCCCTAACGCTTCGCCGACCAGGATGAGGGCCGTCCGCTCGGGCGCCGTCTCTGCTGTCTTCGCAGCGATCGTCGCGAGCGTACCGTGAATGACCTGCTCTTCCGGCCACGAGGCGCGATAGACGACGGCAGCGGGACAATCAGCCCCGTAAAACGGCGTCAGCCGCCGCACGACATCGCCGATCACGTGAATCGAGAGATGCACGGCGAGCGTGGCGCGCGTCGCGGCAAAGGCTTCAAGAGTTTCACTTTCCGGCATCGAAGACGCTCGCCCCGACGTGCGCGTCAGGACAACGGACTGCGCGACTTCGGGCAGCGTCAATTCTCGCGCCAGTGCCGCTGACGCCGCCGCGAACGCCGGAACGCCCGGAGTTATCGTGTAGGGAATTTTCATCTGATCGAGACGGCGCAATTGCTCACCGAGTGCGCTCCAGACCGAGAGGTCGCCTGAATGCAGCCGGGCGACGTCCTTGCCGTCGTTCGTCGCTCGTTCGAGGCGCGCGACGATTTCATCGAGTGTCATAGGCGCCGTATCGACGATCTCCGCATGGGGTGGGCAATGGGTCAGCAACGCGGTGGGCACGAGCGAGCCGGCATAGAGGCAAACGGGCGAGCGCGCGATCAGCTCGCGACCGCGCACGGTGATGAGGTCGGGTGCGCCGGGACCCGCTCCAATGAAATGCACCGTCATTCCAAGCCTTCTGCCGATCGGGCGGCTGCGACTGTCACGTTACCGATGATACGGCGCGGCACGATAAGGTGCGAGCCCGGTCCCGCGGCAGCCAGCGCCGCCGCCTCGGCAACCGATGCGACGCCGAAACGCTTGAGCGTGCGTTCCGATCGCGTCAGGCAATCGTCGCTCCTGTCGCGGAGCGCTTCGAGCTTGATCGGCCGGTAGGCGACCGACTGCCGGCTCGCGGCAGCCTTCACGAACGTCGCGAAGACAGCGTCGGCGAACGTCGCGACGATGTCGCCGCCTTTAATCTCACCGCGGATGGCGGCAACGACGTCAGCGAAATCGTCTTTGTGCGCGCGGCTATTGGCGCCGATCCCAATCGCGATCATGCCTCACCCGCCGCTTTCCGGCAGAACCATTGCAGCACCGGCAGCGCCGGCCGCCAACCCGAGCGTGCTCCGATGGGTTCGACGCGCTCGATACCGATCCGCGTCAATGTTCCTCCGTGTTGTTGATACGCAGCCATCAGCGCCAATTCCGTTTCGAGAGTCACGCCATTAACGACAATGCGGCCGCCTGGTTTCAGCGCCAGCCAGCAGGCGTCAATCGTCGTGCTATCGGACACGCTGCCACCGCCGATGAAGATCGCGTCGGGTGCCGGCAGTCCGGCAAGCGCTGCCGGTGCCACGCCATGGCGGACATCATAATGAGGAACGCCCAAAGAGGCGGCATTGCGTGACGCCCGCGCGGCCCGCACTTCGTCGCGTTCAATTCCAATTGCCCTGGTCGAAGCATGTGCGAGCAGCCATTCGATAGCGATCGAGCCGCTTCCAGCGCCGATATCCCATAGCAATTCACCGGGACAAGGTTGCAGCGACGACAGCGTGACGGCGCGCACTTCGCGTTTCGTCAACTGGCCGTCGTTTTCGAAATACGTATCGGGCAATCCCGCCGCGAAGGGGACCGGCGCTGCATTTGCCCCGGCGATAACCTCGATTCCGATCAGGTTGAGAGGATCGACATCCGCAAGATTGAAATTCCCGGCGATCGCCTCCCGAATACGCTCACGCGGTCCGCCGAGCGCCTCCATGACGATCATGCGGCTGGCCCTGAATCCCGCCGCTGCCAAGAGATTGGCGACCTCGCGGGGCGTTTCACCATTGAGCGCCAGAGCAAGAATACGGCGACCGTGATGCAGGTGACGGCGCAGCAACGGCGTCAATCCGCGCATGTTGAGGCCGAGCGTCGTCGTATCCTGCAACGCCCAGCCGAGCCGTGCCGCGGCTAGCGAAAAGCTCGACGGCGCCGGCACGACGAGCATTTCTTCGATCGGGACGGAACGCGCGAGCGTCACGCCTGCGCCGAACCAGAACGGGTCGCCCGAGACGAGCACGGCGACAGGCCGTCCGCGCCGCGCCAGGATTTCCGGGATCGTCGCGTCGAGCGGATTCAGCCACGGCATTTGCGTGGCGCGGGTCGCGCCGATCAGATCGAGATGGCGCCGGCCTCCGACAACTAGATCCGCCGCGTCAATGAGCGTGTTTGCTGCTGCGCTCAGGCCCGCGCGGCCGTCTTCTCCGATGCCGATGATGGACAACCAACGGTCGCTCATGGCATGGGGCTCGCACCATGATGGCGATGAGCGAAAGACCATTGCGAATTCTGCTGCTCGGAGGCACGAGCGAAGCGGCACAGCTCGCCGAGCGATTGGCGAGCACGCCCGGAATTGCGACGACGCTGTCGCTTGCCGGCCGCACTGCCCATCCCGCCGTTGGTCCTCTGCCGGTTCGCACCGGCGGGTTCGGCGGCATCATTGGCCTTGCCGAATATCTGCGGCGAGAAAACATCGCTCTCTTGATCGATGCTACGCATCCCTTCGCGGCGCAGATGAGCAACAACGCGATCGCTGCGGTTGCCGAAACCGGCGTTTCGTTGCTCGCCGTCGAGCGTCCGGCATGGATCAAAACGATCGGTGATGATTGGGAGGAGCATGCGAGCATCGAGGCTGCGATCGCGGCACTTCCAGAAACTCCGCAAAGAATTTTCTCGGCGTTGGGCAGGAGTTCGCTTGCCGCACTTTGCGCGGCTCCGCAACATCGCTACGTCATCCGCGTCATCGATCCGATCACCCCGCCGCCCGGCCTTCCGTACGCAACGATTATCACCGCGCGCGGCCCGTTTCGAACGGAGGATGATGCGGCGCTTTTCGGTGCGTACGACATTCAATGCGTCCTCGCAAAGAACTCCGGTGGCAGCGCCGCTTACGCCAAGATCGAGGCCGCGCGGCAACGCGGCCTGAAGGTTCACATGATCCGTCGTCCCATGATCGGAGCACGACCGACTGTCGCCACCATTGATGAAGCTATGGACTGGATCGCAGCACATCATTCGCCTCGCGCAGAACGCGGCGTGTAAACCCACGCTCGACCGTCGGCGGCTTCGATTTTGCGTGTCGATTGCGAGCCGATCAGGACCAGCGTGCGCATGTCGCAGACCATGCTTGCTGCATCGGCGAGCGTCGTCACGTCGACCGACTCGTCATTGCGGCCAATAGCACGCGCAAATACGACGACGGTTTCCGGCGCGCGACAGGTCCTCAAAACTTCGAACGCATTGCCGATCTGATCGGGGCGCGCTTTTGAAGCCGGGTTGTAGAGAGCAATGACGAAGTCCGCCTCCGCTGCGAGACGCAAACGTTTCTCGATCGTTGCCCAAGGTTTCAAATTATCGGAAAGCGAGATGGCGCAGAAGTCGTG
>NZ_DATNBA010000156.1:0-3245 GCF_035572195.1 Hyphomicrobium sp.
CGAGCAGTTGCTCGACGCCGAAGTTTTTGAGCGCGCTGCCGAAGAAGACCGGCGACAAGTGCCCTTCGCGGAACGATTCGAGATCGAAGGACGGCAACGCGCCTTGCGCAAGCTCGACGCCTTCGAGAACCCGCGATGCGATTCGTTCGTCGATGCCAGCGATCTGCCGGATGTCCTCAAGGGCGTCCAATGGCTCGGCGTGCCCGTAGGGCGCACCGCGCTCCTGGCTTTCCGGCAAAAGGATCTTCTTGTCCGCCAGATCCAGAACGCCGCGGAAATCTGTTCCCATGCCGATCGGCCACCCCATCGGCACCAGATCGAGCGCCAAATCCGAGGCGATCTGATCCAAGAGCGTCAGCGGGTCCTCGCCTTCGCGGTCGATCTTGTTGATGAAGGTGATGATCGGAATGTCGCGCAGGCGGCAAACTTCAAATAGCTTTCGCGTCTGCGTTTCAATGCCCTTCGCTGCGTCCATCACCATCACGGCGGCATCGACAGCCGACAGCGTGCGATACGTGTCCTCGCTGAAGTCGGAGTGGCCGGGCGTATCGAGCAGATTATAGACGAGGCCGCCGCGCTCGAACGTCATCACCGACGACGTCACCGAGATGCCGCGCTGCTGTTCGATCTGCATCCAGTCCGAACGCGTACGCCGACGTTCGCCGCGGGCCTTGACGGCACCGGCCATCTGAATGGCGCCGCCGAACAACAGCAATTTTTCGGTCAGCGTCGTTTTTCCGGCGTCGGGATGCGAGATGATCGCGAACGTACGCCGCCGCGCGATTTCGGGCGGCATCGTAGCAGGCTCGACCGGAACGGTTTGCTCCATCACGTTCAACGGTCAGGCCTCGATCAATTTCACTTGCGCCGGCTCGAGCCAGATCTGATGGAATTCGGCGGGCTTGCCGAAGACCTCTCCGACGTGCAGCTCGACAAGACCATCGTCGATTTTGACGATCGGAAACGTCTTGCCGATGCAGCCCCGGAACAGCGTCGACAACTGCTTGTTATCGGGCGGTAGGCTGTCCGGTGCTTTCATAACACGCACCTTGTCACCGATTTTCATGACGTCTCCAACAGTTCGAGCGCTTCCTTGGCATTGAGCCGCCCATCATATAGGGCGCGGCCGGTTATCGCGCCCTCGAGCCGGCTGTATTCGGGCTTCTTCAGGTCGCGCACATCGGCGATCGAGGCAAGTCCGCCCGACGCGATGACCGGAATGCGCGTCGCCCGTGCCAGCGCCGCGGTTGCCGGTAAATTCAGACCTTTCAGGACGCCGTCGCGTTCGATGTCGGTATAGATGATCGCGGCGACGCCCGCATCCTCGAAGCGTTTTGCAAGATCGACGGCCGTCAGTTCTGATGTCTCGGCCCAGCCCTCGACGGCGACCTTACCACCCTTGGCATCGATGCCGACGGCTATGCGGCCTGGAAAGCGCTTCGCGGCATCTTTGACAAGTCCCGGATCGCGAACCGCAATCGTGCCGAGAATGACGCGACGGATGCCCTTCGCGAGCCACGCTTCGATCGTCTCGAGATCGCGAATGCCGCCGCCGAGCTGCGCCGGAATCGAAATCGTCTTGAGGATCGCATCGACCGCCGCGCCGTTGACCGGCTTCCCGGCGAACGCTCCGTTCAAATCGACGATGTGCAGATATTTGAAGCCTTGGCGCTCGAAGGCGAGTGCCTGCGCCGCCGGATCGTCGTTGAACACCGTCGCGGCGCTCATTTCGCCAAGCTTCAGGCGGACGCACTGGCCGTCCTTCAAGTCGATGGCTGGAAATAAGATCAATGGGTCTCGCTCGCCGCTCCGCGCCAGGGGCGGCGCACGGCCATCAGTTTGCTATCTTCGGTCTGCTATCTTCTGGGGCGATCAATAGCGGATCGCGCCTGACGTCAAGCTGGCCGACAAACCGTACCGGCAAACGAAGCATCGATCTCTCATGGCCACCGCGTTCCTCGTCGCACCGCCACCTGCCATCGCCCGCCGTCCACTGAGCGAGGACGACGCCGTCGACATCTGGATCGCGCGCTGGCTGCGCATCCGCCCCGCCGATCTCGTACGCCGTTACGCCTGCGATCCGCGCCGGCTCTATGAAATCTGGGAAGAAGCGCGCTTTCCCGGCAGCCGTTCGCGGGCGCTCGATGAATTCCGTCGCCGTTTCCCGGGCCTTGAGCTGCGCATCGATCCCGGCCCCCACCGGCGCATCCCGACAGCGTCGCATATCGGCCAATTGAGCCTATTTCCAGAGGCTTAGCTCTGTGTTGTTCTTGCAACGATATTAAGAATTAAACAAGAACATTATCAGAACAACAGCTGGACAGCGGCGTTGATTCGTGGCATGTTCTTCCTACGTTCACGGGCGCCTTGAAGCCGCCCCACGAAAGGTCAGAGTCGCGTTGAGACCCGCCGCGCCAACGCCAGGAGAGCCCCCGATGCGCACCTATTTGATTTCGTATGATCTCGCCAAGCCAAACCGCAACCAGCACGTTCTCGCACAGCTCATCATGGGCCTCGGCGAGAAGTGGGCACGCCCACTCTCCAACACTTGGTACATCACGTCCGAGCGCGACGAGACTGAACTTGAGTCCGAGTTGAAGGACCTGCTCGCCGACGACGACGGCCTGCTGATCCAGGCGACGAAGCGCGAAGCCATCCTGACCAATACGTCGCTGCGATGGTTCCGTCAGCGCCGGCCCGGCATGGATCTCGCGCCGGATGGCAACATCATCGCCTTTCCGATGCCGCCCGGACCCGAGCCGGTCGAGCCTGAGCTGCCGTTCGCCAGAGCCGGTTGAGTCAATTCGTTTTGAGAGTTTCAGGTCTTTGGGCGGGGCGGGCTTCACCCCCCACGCCGTCCCCAACGGGTCCGTCCCGCTCAAAGACCAATGATGAGAGCTCGGGGATCTCCTCCCTCGGTCCCCGGCTCCCGTTACAAATGATCGATCCGACGATTGGCCTCGAATACCCGTCCTAACTTGCGTTTTGTGACCTTGTGGCGTTCCGCGTTTTTGGCCGCTCCTCCAAGCCCCCCCGACGCACCGGACGCCCCCCATGAAAACCTATCTGATCCACCACACGCCCAAATCTCCCGACCAGGATACCTGGGCCGTTTCGTTTTCACTTCCCTACATCGCGGCTGAATATGCCCCCGTCAGCCCCGGCGTCTGGTACGTCAAGACGTGGCTCGGCGCCGACCAGATCAAGCGACGGCTGGCGATCTTGTTTGATCATCCCGACGAGCT
>NZ_DATNBA010000157.1:0-31562 GCF_035572195.1 Hyphomicrobium sp.
ACTGTCCCTGCCTTTGATGCGCCCTATAGCCGCTAAATGTGGCGAGATAATCCAAAAGCCGCCATACGTAACTCCCAGTCTAATGACCGCACGAGAAACTTTGAGAGCACCTTGAACGAACACCAAGCCCACATTGTCACCGAAGAGCCGAAGATCGAAGTGTTGCGGTCGGGGGCCTTGCAGAAGTTCACGCTCAACCGTCCGCATGTCCTCAATGCGTTCGATGATGAGATGTGCACGATCATCAGCTCCGAGATTCCGCGCGTTGCCCGCAATGCCGACGTCTACATCGGGGCGATCCTGTCCAGCAGTCCGAGAGCGTTTTGCGCCGGCGGCGATGTTCTGAAGCTGACGAGCGAAGCCAAACGCGACATCGAGAGCGCCAAAACCTATTTGCGCAACGAATATTCGCTCAATTGGCTTCTCGAATGCTTTTCGAAACCGGTCGTGTCGTTCATCAACGGCGCCTGCATGGGGTCCGGCGCCGGGCTGACCGCATACAACACGCATCGCATTGCCGGCGAAAACTACAAATGGGCGATGCCGGAAACGAAGATAGGTCTTTTTCCGGATGTCGGAATTGCCAAAGTTCTGGCGCGGCTGCCGTGGCCGATTGGCCTTTATCTCGGATTGACCGGCCGCGCGATTGGGCGAGCCGATGCGCAGTGGCTCAAGCTGGCGACGCACTGCATACCGTCGGCGCATTTTCCCGAAATTCTGACGAAGCTCGCGGATGCCGAACCGGTCGATCCCATGCTCGATGGTTTGAATGAAATTCAGGAAGCAGGTCCGTTGCAAAAAGAAGCGGGCCCTATACAGGATCATTTTTCACGCGATACTCTCGCCGAGATTTTCGGCTCATTGACGGCGGCAGAGGCCGCCGGGTCCGAATGGGCTAAAACGGCTGTTGCAGATCTCCGCAAATGTTCGCCCCTGTCGCTTGCAATCACTGACCGGCATATCAGGTCGGCGCGATCGCTCGATATTCGCGAGACGCTGATCCAGGATTACCGGCTGGCTGTGCGCTGCCTCGGAGACCACGATTTCGCCGAGGGCGTCAGGGCGGCACTGCGCGACAAAGACGGGCGGCCGATATGGCGCCCGGCACGCTTTGAAGAAATATCTTCCGAACTTGTCGATTCTTATTTTACGTCGCTCGGCGAGCAGGAACTGGATTTGCCCGCCCGGACAGAAATGCAGGCTGCGCGAGTCTGATTTCTAACGGGAATGCGCACAATTGTCGGCGTCCCATTATCCCGATATTGACCAAGTCCGCAAAGACAGGGGCAGGTTAGTTAAAATACTGTTCCGAAACCGGCCCGCTACTGTTCTTTTACTATATCTATTTAGTCGAAATTCAGGGCTCTGCGTTATCTAATTGTCAAAACCCGGAATAACCGGGTGCGTCAAACAGAGTGAGGCAGCGTTATGAGTTTAGCGTTTGATTTGGCGCGTCCCCGCGCGTCCGTACAAGATGAAGGTTTCCGCGGCGAGTATTTGCAGGCGCTGCGATTGATCGAGCGGCTTCACCGCCTTCTTCTCGATGTCATCAAGGATGAGTTCGATCGCCAGGGCGGCGCCGAGCTCAATAGCGTGCAGGCCTTGCTGCTTTACAACATCGGCGAGAGCGAGCTCACGGCCGGCGAATTGAAGACGCGCGGCTACTATCTCGGCTCGAACGTCTCCTACAACCTGAAGAAGCTCGTCGACATGGGCTACATCCACTACAAGCGGTCGGATACCGATCGCCGTTCGGTGCGTGTCAGCCTGACGGATAAGGGCCACGAAGCCCGCGATATCGTCAGCAAGCTCTATCTCCGCCAACTCGGCTCGGTTCAGAGCGTCGGCGAAGTCTCGGACGACGACGTAAAGGGTCTCAACAAGTCACTCGTGCGACTGGAGCGCTTCTGGTCGGACCAGATCCGCTACCGCCTCTAAGGGTCTTTTGCCTCACTTCGGCCGGCGTTCGTCGCGCGTCGGTTTGGCTCTCAAGGTCGCTTCGCATCCATGCGGGGCGGCCTTTTTTGCTGGTCTCATCAGGTATGTCCCGTCAGGCTGCTTGTCTCTCCCGCTTCCGCCCAAGGCGCACCGCCGGGGCTGCTGTTGCAGGCGAGGCGCGGCGAATAAGAAAAGCGTGCATTCCCAGTGTGAAAGGATCGTCGAAAGACGCACCGGATTCTACAGTGCCGGGGCGCCGGAGAGCGCCTCCACCGGCGTTAACCAAGATCGGACCATCACAGGGCGCCCCGCCGGTCAGTGCGAAAGCCAAGCTTCGAGTAGAATGACGGGCGAGACGCAAGGTCAATAGGCAACGGGACGAGGGACAGATCGTGCGTGGGGCGGCAAAGAACGTTGAGATTGCGCAACGCATCAGGCACGCCCTGGTGACGACCGCGATGGCGCTGGGATTGATTGTCGGGTCGGCCTCGAGCTTTCTTGGATTGGGCGGTGCTGAAGCGCAGATACAATTCGGTCCGACCGGTAACGGGCCGGGCAACACGGCGGCCGGCACTTACGACCGTGAGTTCGTCCGCGAATGGGAATCGAACCCACCGAAGGGCTTCGCGACTCTCGCCAAGGCGAATGTTGCGGCGACGAAAGAAGCGATCAAGCGCTACACCGAAATCGTCGATCGGGGCGGCTGGCCTCAGATTCCCGAACCAGAGGGCAAGGTCAGCCGGGATAAGCTGATGCAGTTTGGGATCAACGATCCTGCCGTGAGCCTGCTTCGAGCCCGGCTGACTGCGTCCGGCGATCTCAGCGACGGTGATACGACGTCGACGAGCTTCAGTTATAGCGTCGAGAAAGCGTTGCAGAGGTTTCAGGCCTCGAATGGGCTGTCGCCGACGGGGATCGCCGACAAGCGCACGATCGGTGCCTTAAACGTGCCCGCGGATGCTCGGCTGAAGCAGCTGAAGATCAATCTCGGCCGCCTTCAGGAGACCGTTTCGACGACAGCCAAGAAGTACGTTGTCGTCAACATTCCCGCGGCTCAGATCGAAGCCGTGCAGAACGGTCAGATCGTGGCGCGTTACGCCGGGGTCGTCGGCAAAGCGGATCGTCCGACACCGTTGCTGCGTACGCCGATCACGGACCTCAGCTTCAATCCCGTCTGGCGCCTGCCGCCGACCGTGGTTTCGGAAGATCTGATTCCGCGCGGCCGGGAGATGCAGGCCAAAGGTCAAAACGTCCTCGTGAAGTTCGGCATCGACGCCTACTCCAACGGCAAGAAGGTCGATCCGACGAAGATCAACTGGGACAAGGTTTCGCCCGGCACATACTCCTACAGCGAACAGCCCGGCAAAGAGAACCCGCTGGGTTTCCTGAAAATCAACTTCGACAGCGCCCATTCGGTCTACATGCACGACACGCCATCGGACCGAATTTTCGGGCGCAACTTCCGCTCCGAAAGTTCGGGCTGCATCCGCGTTCACAACATCGAAAATCTGGCTGCATGGATACTCGCAGATCAGCGTGGCTGGGACGCCGATCGCATCGCGGAAATGAAAGAATCGGGGCGCCGACTGGACGTTCGCCTGAAAAAACCGGTGCAACTTCTGTTTGTCTATATCAGCGCCTGGGCCACCGAAGACGGCGTCGTGCAGTTTCGCCGCGACATCTATCAGAAGGACGGTATCGGGGACGTTGGAGCCTCCTATTAGGCAGACAGGCGGAGGCGCGTCTGGCAGATATACTGTGACAGGCCAAATTATGGTTGTCCCTCGTCGGCGATGAGGCTAAGACCCCGCCGAGCGCGCCTTAAAAACTCCGGGTTTGACTGCACGGTTTGAAAGCGTAACAGAAGTTTCACCTTCTGCGCGACGAAAGGGCACTGGCTCTTGGCGCGGCGCCGCGCAATAAAAGGTACAAAAAGGCGAAGCCAATGTACCTGGGAGCAGTAATTTCTCATGATATATGAGCAGGAGCTCACCGACGCTGTCGAAGCCGTCAAACGTGAAGGCCGCTACCGGGTGTTCGCCGACGTAAAGCGTCGCCGCGGAGCCTTCCCCAAGGCCGACGTGCTGAAGGACAATGCGGCCAACGCCATCACGGTCTGGTGCTCAAACGACTACCTTGGCATGGGTCAGCATCCCAAAGTGCTCGCTGCAATGCACGAGGCCATCGACCTCGTTGGCGCAGGCTCGGGCGGAACGCGCAACATCGCCGGTACGACGCACTATCACGTCGAACTCGAGCGCGAGCTTGCGGGCCTCCACGGCAAGGAAGCGGCGCTTCTGTTTACCTCCGCATTCGTTGCCAACGAAGCGGCGCTCTCAACGCTGGCTCAGCTGCTTCCCGGCTGCATCATATTTTCGGACGAGAAAAATCACGCCTCGATGATCGCCGGAATCCGCAATGGCCGCGGACCGAAGCAGATCTTCTTGCACAACGACCTCGGCGATCTTGAATCCAAACTGAAGCAGGCTCCGCGCGAGACGCCGAAGATCATCGCTTTCGAGAGTGTCTACTCGATGGATGGGCATGTGGCTCCGATCGGCGCCATTTGCGATCTCGCGAGAAAATATAATGCGCTCACGTATCTCGATGAGGTCCACGCCGTCGGCCTCTATGGTCCGCACGGCGGCGGCGTTGCCGAGCGCGACGGCGTCATGCACCGAATCGACGTCATCAACGGCACGCTGGCCAAAGGCTTCGGCGTCATGGGCGGCTACATCGCCGCCTCGCGTGTGCTCTGCGATGCGATACGGTCCTACGCGCCGGGCTTCATCTTCACGACTTCTCTGGCGCCCGCGATTGCGGCCGGCGCGCTTGCCTCCATCCGGCATTTGAAATCGAGCAACGTCGAACGCGATCTGCATCAGGAGCGGGCGCGTACGTTGAAGCGGCGGCTGGCGGCCGCCGATTTGCCGGTGATGTCCGGGCCGAGCCATATCGTGCCGGTGCTGGTCGCAGATCCGGTCCGCTGCAAGGCGCTGACGGACGTGCTGCTCAACCGCTTCGGTATCTATGTCCAGCCGATCAACTACCCAACCGTGCCTCGTGGTACGGAGAGGCTGCGGTTGACGCCATCACCACAGCACACCGATGCCGACATGGATCACCTCGTCGGGGCCTTGACCGAACTCTGGTCGGAATGCCCGATCGCGATGATGGAAAGCCTCGCCGCGGCCGCGGAGTGAAGGCTGCGACCGGACCTGCTCGCCGCGTTCGATTTCCGCGCGATTATTACGCGGCCTGAGACGCCCAGAGGGAGTTGAGTGCCGGCCCCCGGCCTCGTACTATGCCCAATATGCGTGAGCCCGGAGGCGACTCCAGGGCTGCGTTGGTGCCCGTATAATCATTCCTGCTCAGAGGACAGCCCATGTCGACCGCTCCGGCCGCCGAAAATTCACAGATGTCGCGTTTTTTCAAAGCGCATGTCTCGGAAACCGATCCCGAAATTTTCAGCGCCATTCAGAAGGAGTTCGGCCGCCAGCAGCATGAGATCGAGCTGATCGCGTCGGAGAACATTGTCTCGCAGGCCGTGCTCGATGCAGCCGGTTCCGTGCTGACGAACAAGTATGCCGAAGGCTATCCCGGCAAGCGCTACTACGGCGGCTGTCAGTTCGTAGACATCGCGGAAGAGATCGCCATCGACCGGGCGAAGAAGCTTTTCAACTGCGGTTTTGCCAATGTGCAGCCGAATTCAGGCAGCCAGGCAAACCAGGGTGTTTTCAATGCGCTGGCGAAGCCGGGCGACACGATCCTCGGATTGTCCCTCGCGGCCGGCGGTCACTTGACGCACGGCGCGCCCGTCAATCAGTCGGGCAAGTGGTTCAAGGCCGTGCACTACATGGTGAAGCCCGACACGCACCTGATCGATATCGATGAGGTGCGCAAGCTTGCCCATGAGCACAAGCCGCGCATTATCATCGCCGGCGGCTCAGCCTATCCGCGGAAAATCGATTTCGCGGCGTTCCGCGCCATCGCGGACGAGGTCGGCGCGCACTTCCTCGTCGACATGGCGCACTTCGCGGGTCTCGTTGCAGCCGGTCTCATTCCGAGCCCGTTCCCGCACGCTCACGTCGTCACGACGACGACGCACAAGACGCTGCGCGGTCCGCGCGGCGGCATGATCCTGACCAACGACGAAGACATCGCCAAGAAGATCAACTCGGCAATCTTCCCGGGCATTCAGGGCGGGCCGCTGATGCACGTCATCGCCGCCAAGGCCGTGGCGTTCGGCGAAGCGCTGCGCCCCGATTATAAGGTCTACATAAAGAACGTCATGGACAATGCCCGCGCCCTCGGCGAGGTCATGGTGCAGAACGGCTTTGCGCTCGTGTCGGGCGGCACGGACACGCATTTGATCCTCGTCGATCTAAGGCCGAAGAAGTTGACCGGCACCAAAGCTGAAAAGGCGTTGGGCCGCGCCAACATCACCTGCAACAAGAATGGCATTCCGTTCGATCCCGAGAAGCCGATGGTGACGTCGGGCATTCGCCTCGGGTCGCCTGCAGGTACGACGCGCGGCTTCGGCGTTGCCGAATTCCAGGAAATCGGCCGGCTGATTACGGAAGTGCTGGATGGGTTGGCCAAGAACGGTGAAGAGGGCAACGGCGCCGTCGAAGCCGCCGTCAAAGCCAAGGCGACGGCGCTCTGCACGCGCTTTCCGATCTACACCTGATTGTTTGACAGATTTCGAACGATCGAGGGGCGCCGGAGGAATTCGAGCGCCCCTTGGCTATGTGTGGGCACTGATTTGCACCGCACGAGCCCCCTAACACTGTGAGAATTGATCTTTCCATCCGGCCAATTGCCGTCCACATCTACCCGCTCGAATATCGAGGAGTTCGAACGATGCGCTGTCCGTTTTGCGGAAGCGAAGATAGTCAGGTGAAGGACAGCCGTCCGTCGGATGAAAACGCCGCCATTCGCCGGCGCCGAATCTGTTCCGACTGCGGCGGCCGATTCACGACGTTCGAGCGCGTGCAGCTTCGCGAACTGACGGTCGTCAAGCGGTCGGGCCGAAAAGTGCTGTTTGATCGCGACAAGCTGTCGAAATCGATTTCCGTCGCGCTTCGAAAGCGGCCAATCGAGCCGGAGCGGATTGATCGTCTTGTTTCGGGCCTCGTTCGCCAGCTCGAAAGCTCGGGTGAAACCGAAATCACCTCGGCCGAGATCGGCGAACTCGTGATGGCGGCGTTGCGCGAGCTCGATCCCGTCGCCTACGTCCGTTTCGCGTCCGTCTATCGCGACTTCCGCGACGCGGCGGATTTCCATGCTGTTCTGCGCGACCTTGCAAGCGATACGCGCGACCCTCTGGCGCTGGACGACGGCTTTGGGCCCGACCGCGATGAGGCGGCGAGCCAGAAGAAACACTGAAGACGATGCCGACTCCCCGGAGCAGCGTGTTAGACGCCCAAATGATGTCGATCGCGCTGCGCATGGCCGAGCGTGGCCTTGGCGATACGGCGCCCAATCCTTCCGTCGGCGCGGTGATTGTCGATGCGGCGACGGGCGAAGTCATCGCACGAGCGACGACGGCGCGGGGCGGCCGGCCGCACGCCGAGACGATCGCAATTGCTGCGGCCGGCGACAGGGCGCGGGGGGCGACGATCTATGTGACGCTCGAGCCGTGCTCGCATCAGGGGCGAACGGGCCCCTGCGCCGACGCCATCATCGCGGCGGGGATCCAGCGCGCCGTCGTTGCAATTGAAGATCCAGATCCGCGCGTTTCGGGTCGTGGGCTCGACAAGTTGCGTGCGGCGGGCATTGAGGTCGAGCGCGGCGTCGGCGCGGCGGAGGCGCGATGGCTGACGCGCGGCCATATTGTTCGTATCACCGAGCGTCGGCCGTTTGTGACGTTGAAGCTCGCTCTCGACGGTTCGGGCGAGATCGCGCGCGGCGATGGCGTGTCACCGGTTTGGGTGACGGGCGAAATTTCCCGTGCCCACGGAATGCTGCTCCGGGCTCACTCCGATGCCATTCTGGTCGGAAGCGCCACGGTCCGCGACGACGATCCGGAACTAACCTGCCGACTTCCGGGTCTCTTTGATCGCTCGCCTGTCCGGGTCGTGCTGTCGAAATCCTTGGACGTTCCGGCGAGTGCCAAGCTCGTCCGATCCGCCGGCGACGTTCCTGTGTGGTTCATCACGGCACTCCCGATCGATCGTGAGCGCCGCAAGGAGATTGCATCTCATGGCGCTGAGATCATCGATGCCGCGGTTGTCGCCGGGCAGCTCTGGCTGCCGTCGGTGATGGACGCGCTTGTGGCGCGCGGTATCACGCGGCTCCTTGTCGAAGGCGGCCCCATTATCTGGCGGGCGTTCGCCGATGCAGCGCTTGTCGACGAAGTCATTCTCTACATAGCCGGCGCGCCTTCCGATGGTGACGCGCGAAATTTTGTGGTGCGGCACCTCGGATCACCAAATTTCGAGATCATTGAGCGCAGTACGCTCGGGACTGATACGATGTGGCGGCTTCGCCGCGTTACGGCAAAGGAAGGGCGTTAAGCGATGTTTACCGGTCTGATTACGGATGTCGGCGAGGTGACCGAGAGAGCGGACGGCCGATTTACGTTGCGCACGAAATACGCGCTCCTGCCCGGCGATGCAGGCTTATCGATCTGCTGCGATGGCGTCTGTCTGACGGCAACGGCGATCAAACCACTTGGTCAGGGCGCCGAATTTACCGTCGACGTCTCGCATGAGACGCTCGGCAAAACCACGCTCGCGAGCTGGAAGCCTGGCCGGCTCGTCAATTTGGAACGATCGCTCCGGGCCGGCGACGAGCTTGGCGGCCATATCGTCTCGGGTCACGTCGACGGCGTCGCGAAGATTCTGACAATCACACCCGACGGTGACAGCAAACGCTTCGTTTTCGAAGCACCCGAGCACCTATCCCGTTACATCGCGCCCAAAGGATCGGTTGCGCTGGACGGTATGTCGCTAACCGTGAATGAGGTCTCGGAGGCCCGTTTCGGCGTCAACCTTATTCCACACAGCTTGACGGTGACGACGTGGGGCGCGAAAACCCCCGGCGATCTGGTCAATCTCGAAGTCGATGTTTTCGCCCGCTACGTCGCGCGGCTGATGGAGTTTCGCACCTAATGTCGGGCTCTAACCCACGTCATGCAGCCGGGAGTAATACCGTCGTCTCGCCGATCGAGGAGATCGTCGAAGAGATGCAGAATGGCCGCATGGTCATTCTCGTCGACGCGGAAGATCGCGAAAACGAGGGCGACCTCGTCATTCCGGCGCAGATGGCGACGCCCGATGCCATCAACTTCATGGCCAAGCATGGCCGTGGCCTCATCTGCCTGGCGGTGACGCAGGCCCGCGCCCACGACCTTCGTCTCGAATTCATGGTGCGTACGAATGCTTCCCGCAATCGTACCGCCTTCACGCAGTCCATCGAGGCGCGCGAGGGCATTTCGACCGGCATTTCAGCGTTCGACCGGTCACGAACGATTTCGACCGCGATCGATCCGACAAAGACTGCCGCCGATATCGTCTCGCCGGGACACGTTTTTCCACTGATCGCCCGCGAAGGCGGCGTCCTGGTTCGCGCAGGCCACACCGAAGCCTCCATCGATCTCGCGCGGCTGGCGGGCCTCTACCCCGCGGCTGTCATCTGCGAAGTGATGAACGACGATGGCACGATGGCACGCCTCGGCGATCTGGTGGGCTTTGCCAAGGCGCACGAGCTAAAAATTGGCGCGATCGAAGATTTGATCGCCTACCGGCTGCAGAACGACCGCGTCGTGAAGCGCGTCGCCAAGACGACAGTGGAGACATCGGCGGCCGGCGCCTTCGATCTCTATGTTTACGAGACGACGACGGAGCCCGCCGAGCACTTAGCGCTGGTGAAGGGAAATCTCGCCAAGAGCGGCCCCGTGCTCGTGCGCGTGCACGCGGTCAATGTTTTGCAAGACGTTCTCGGCGTCGGTGAACATGGCGGCAGCGGCACGGCGATTGAACAGTCGATGCGGGCGATCGAAGCCGAAGGGCGCGGCGTCATCGTTCTGATCCGGGATTTGCGACCCAAATCGTTGTCCGAATGGGTTGCGCGGCGTACGACGCCGGGAGCCGAGAGAGACATGAGCAAGGAGCGCCGCCAGGTTGAAATCGGTATCGGCTCTCAGATACTTGCTGACCTGGGCGTCAAAGACATGGTGCTTTTGACGACGTCACCCGAGCATGTGTACGTCGGCCTCGAGGCCTTCGGATTGCACGTTACCGAGACACGGAAGATCGAGTAGCACCGACATGGTTCAAAAAACTCCGCAGGCGGTCCGAGACGAAAAGGACGCTTCTCATTTTCGCGCCCACATCCTCTTCATCGAGGCGCGGTTCTACGAGGACATCGCCGATATGCTGATCGAGGGCGCCACGGCAGAATGCGTCAAGCGTGGTGTCACGTTCGAGCGCATCGCTGTTCCTGGCGCGCTTGAAATTCCGCAGGCCCTGGCCGCGGCTGCGGCGGCGCGTGCGGCTGGCCGCCTGACATTCGACGGTGCGGTTGCTCTCGGATGCGTCATTCGCGGTGAGACGGCGCATTATGATATAGTCTGCAACAACGCAAACCACTGGCTTATGGATACCGCCATGCGCCAAGAGTTGCCGGTCGGCAATGCCATTCTGACGGTCGATACGCGGGCGCAGGCGGTGGCGCGTGCCGAAGGCGGCGTCCGCGGCAAGGGCGGCGACGCGGCGCGTGCCTGCCTGAAACTGATCGAGACTAAGCGAGCTTTTTGGGGAACGCCGGCATGACGGCCAAAGAAAAGCCGAAGCCGGGAGAAGTTACGGCCCGCACGGCGGCGCGCGTCGCAGCTGTGCAAGCGCTTTATCAATTGGACCTCGCCGGAACGGACCTCAATGATGTGATCGCCGAGTTCCTCGACGATCGGTTGTCGGGCGAGAACCGCGATGAGACGATCGCCGGCGCCGACCGGATCTTCTTCGCCGATGTTCTGCGCGCCGTGCTGCGCCGGCAGCGCGAAATCGATCCGATGATCGACGAGCAGCTTGCGATCGGCTGGCGGCTCGTTCGGGTCGATTCAATTCTGCGGGCGATCCTTAGAGGCGGTGTCGCCGAACTTCTCGACCGGCCCGACGTTCCCGCCCGCGTCGCGATCAACGAATACGTCAACGTGGCGCATTTCTTCTTCGACGAAGACGAACCGCGCGTCGTCAACGGCGTGCTCGACAAGATTGCCCGCAAAGTACGCTGCAGCGAATTTGTCGGAAGGCGTGTCGCGCCGTCCTGACGCTCTTCTGCCGGGTTTCGCCGTGCGCATCTGAAATCCATTCTTGCCGGCGAGAACCGGCACAAGGTGATTGTTGTGGGCGCTGGCATCGAAAACGAGTCGGAGCTGATCCAAACGTATTTGGCGCCGCTGGCGAGCAAGGTGCCCGGAGCATTCGGCCTGACCGACGACGCCGCGCTACTTTCAATCGAACCCGGCACCGATCTCGTCGTTACCAACGATCCCATCATTGCAAATGTGCATTTCTTCGCGAGCGACAAACCCGAGGACATCGCCTGGAAGGCGCTCGCCGTGAACGTGTCCGATCTTGCCGCCAAGGGCGCCGATCCGCGAGCCTATTTGTTGGCACTGGCGTTTCCAGGGCCACCGGAGCGCGACTGGATGGCAGCCTTTGCGCAAGGGCTCGGCGCAGCACAGCAGGCATTCGGTTGTCATCTGATCGGCGGTGATACGGATCATACGCCGGGCCCGCTATCGATTGGCGTGACGGCCATCGGCACGGTCCCGAAAGGTGCGTTCGTGCAACGCCGCGGCGCCAAGGCCGGCGATCATGTTTTCGTTACTGGAACGATCGGCGATGCGGCCCTTGGTCTTGCAATTCGCCGCGACCCCAGACTTTTTGACCACATACTGAGCGATGCCGACAAAAATCTGCTCGTCGATCGCTATCTCCGGCCCCAGCCGCGCCTCGGCCTCGTCGAAGCCCTGCGCAAACATGCGTCCGCGGCGCTCGATATATCAGACGGCCTGTTGAAGGATCTTGCCCGCCTCTCGGGACCTCTGGGGCTTGAGTTGAAGCTTGAGGCGCTGCCGCTTTCGGCACCTGCACGCGCGGCGTTGGCGAGCGATGGCCGCGTTGCCAATTTGATCCTCGGCGGCGGCGATGACTACGAATTGCTCGTGGCCGTTGCTCCCGATCAGATGGCGGCATTCGTGCGGAGCGCCGGCCGGCTCAGTGTCTCTGACATCGGCGTGTTGCAAACGGGTGTCCCCATTACGGTTATCGGTCGGGACGGAGTGCGACTTGAGCCTGATCGCGCCGGTTATGACCACTTTCACGACCGATCCGGATGATTTTCTCGTCTTGCCAGGCGCTGGATTCAAAGCGCTGCCGCGTTATTGCGCTACAGCCCAAACCTGCGGCCGATCAGCGGCTGCAATGCAACACACATCTGCATTTCGTGCCCTAGCGGCGATATGCAGGGATTGGTAGTTCGTCACTGTTTGGCCATATGCGTCATGCCATTGAAAACGCACGCGGGCCCTTGAGTGGCGGGTGAGGAATCAGAGGGAAGATTGCCCGTCGCACGGGCGCTTTCGAAGCGGAAGGCCGAACAATCGGGATGAGGGATACGTTTTCGACAGCTCGGTTTTGGGACCTCGTACTCAGAACCGCTGCGCTGGCCGCAGCTATATTTGTCATTCAGCTCTGTCCACAATTCGTGTCGCCTGGACAGGCGCAGATCAGTCTTTGGGACCAGATACAGGGGCCGAGCTATGGCCGTGGTGCGGACGATGCGCAGGTCCACAAGCCCGAGCCGCTCGACGATTTAAGGCCCAATGCCACGCCCTGGCGCAGCGATGCGATGCTGAATGCCGTGTCGGCGGCCATTGAGCGCTATCAGAAAATAGTCGCGAACGGTGGCTGGCCCCTCGTGCCCACCGGACGCATGCTGCGCGTCGGCGATGACGACCCCCGCGTTCCCATTCTAAGGAAGCGTCTCAGCATCTCCGGAGACATGCCCGCGAATGCGACGTACTACAACGCCGAAACATTCGATGCCGAACTCGAAACAGCGGTAAAGCATTTTCAGCTGAACCAGGGCCTAAGGCCGACAGGACGCATCGAACAGTCTGTGTTTCCGGTGCTGAACGTGACGGCGGACCAGCGGCTTGCACAACTCAAGCTCAACTACGATCGCCTGCGCGCCTTGATGTCGGGCGTCGAGGAACGCTACGTGCTGGTCAACATTCCGGCTTTCCAGCTCGAAGCAGTCGATAAATACGAAGTGCAGCTTCGGCATCGTGTGATTGTCGGACGGACCGGGCGCGACACGCCCGAGGTGCACGCAACGATCAAGGCCCTCAACTTTTTTCCGTACTGGCGCGTACCCGAGAGCATCGCCACGCTCGATCTGATACCGCGTCTGCAGAAGGAGCCGCAGTATCTGGCAGACGAGGGCATTCGCGTTTACGACGGCGTCAACGGTCCTGAAGTCGACCCCAAAACCGTCGACTGGACATCGGCGAAGGCCGCGACCTACAAATTCAAGCAGGACCCGGGTGAAAAGAACGCACTCGGCCTCCTGCGTCTCGATATGAGTAATCAATTCGGCGTCTATATGCACGATACGCCAATGAAGAAGCTGTTCGATCAGCGCAGCCGCCCGTTCAGTGCCGGGTGCGTGCGGGTACAGAATGTCTTCGATCTCGCCGACTGGATTGCGCACTACGAGCCGGGTTGGGAACAGCCGGGTCAAGTGGCACGAACGATCGCAGCGGGCCAACCGATGGAACTTAAGCTGACGCGGCCGGTGCCGGTGTATTTTGCCTACATCACAGCCTGGGTAGAGCCGTCCAATGGCCAAGTCGAATTCCGGCCCGATATTTACGGCCGTGACGGCGCGGCCATGCAGATGGCCTATCAGCGGGACAACGACGACGCGCCGCCCGAGACAGCCGCCGCCGCTCTGGCGCCGTGAGTTGAATCTGGTAAGCGGAATTCGACTCAGTCGATGATGGATCGCTCCACGTCAGAGACTTGACGTTGGCAGCTGGCGGCTTGCGACCTCGCGCAGCACGAAACTCGATCTGAGCCGCACAACACCGGGGAGCCGCGACAGCTGCTCTTTGTGTATCCGTTCGAAGTCGGCAAGATCGCGCGCGAGAACGGTCAGGATGTAATCGTCTTCGCCTGACATCAGGTAGCACGAAATAACCGAAGGTGCCGTCGCTACCGCTTTCTCGAAGTCGGCGAGCAGATCTTCGCCTTGGCTCTTGAGGCCGATCTGCACGACGACCATCATCGTGAAGCCGAGCGCCTTGCGGCTCACCTGCGCCTGATAACCTTCGATAATGCCGGCTTCTTCCAGGGCCCGAATGCGCCGCGCGATGGCCGTCGGTGAAAGCGGCACGCGCTCGGCCAGTTCGACCTGACTTTGCCGTCCATCAGCCAGCAAGGCCGCAACAATGGCCTTATCGAGCGCATCAATTGCCATAATCACCATTTTCCTGCGTGAAATCGGCAAGTGGCGGCGACTATCTGCAAATTATTTGCATGGGGCAACGTCGATTTCAGAGAAACGACGCAAACATTCAGGTATTCTACACTGTAGAACACTGTTTATGTGCTCAAGGGCAGATCAATGCGCATCGGCGTTCCGACCGAGATCAAAGTTGACGAGTTTCGCGTCGGCCTCGTGCCGAGTTCGGTGCGCGAGCTCGTGGCGCACGGTCATGAGGTGATCGTTCAGGCAGGTGCGGGAGACGGTATTTTCACCGAAGACGAAATCTACGCGAAGGCGGGCGCCCGCATCGCGGCGACGGCCGGCGACGTCTTTGCCGAAGCTCAGATGATCGTGAAGGTGAAGGAACCGCAAGCAGCCGAGTGGAAGCGGCTGAAGCCGGAGCAAATTCTTTTTACTTACCTGCATCTGGCGCCCGACGCGCCGCAAGCCATCGGCTTGATGGAGTCGGGTTCGGCCGCAATCGCTTACGAAACCGTGACGGACGCGAATGGTGGCCTGCCGCTGCTTGCACCAATGAGCGAAGTCGCCGGGCGCCTTTCGATCGAAGCTGCTGCATTGGCTCTGCGTCGCCCAACCGGCGGTCGCGGCGTGTTGCTGGGCGGCGTGCCCGGCGTCAGATCGGCGAAGGTCGTTGTACTCGGCGGCGGGGTCGTCGGTACGCATGCTGCGAGGATGGCGGCCGGGCTTGGCGGTGATGTGACGATCATCGACAAGTCGTTGCCGCGTTTGCGCCAGCTCGACGAATTGTTCGAAGGCCGCGTCCGGACGCTCGCTTCAACGATGGAGGCGATCGAAAACGAAGTCCTGGCGGCCGACGTCGTAATCGGCGCCGTACTCGTTGCCGGAGCCAGCGCGCCAAAGCTCGTGACGCGCGCCATGCTGAAAGAAATGAAGAAGGGCGCCGTGCTCGTCGATGTGTCGATCGATCAAGGTGGTTGCTTTGAGACATCGAAGCCTACGACGCACGCCAAGCCGACGTTCGAGATCGACGGCATTATTCACTACTGCGTGGCGAATATGCCCGGCGCGGTGCCCGTCACATCGGCGCAGGCCTTGAATAACGCGACGCTGCCATTCGTGATGAAGCTTGCCGAGAAGGGACTTGCCGCGTTCGACCGCGATCCCCATCTCGCGGCAGGTCTAAACGTCAAAGACGGTCGTATCATGCATCAGGCCGTCGCCGCATCGCTCGGCTTCGACAGCCTCGATGCGACGCGCTCCTTTCGTATTGCGGCGGAGTAGCGCTTAAGAACCCCCCGTGCCGTCGGCTTCCCTCGCCGGCGAGCACAAGCCGGTCGCTCCTCCCCCCGGAGCGGCCGGCTTTTTTGTTGGCGCTGGATTTTTTCGTTGGCGCCGGCGACTCCGCTTCGCGGAGCCGGCCGCCGGCGCGGCATCAGTTCGACGTTTTCAATACGGTCGCGAACGTGTCGAACAACTGATCGATCTCGTTCTTTGAAATGATGAGCGGCGGCGACAGCGCGATAATGTCGCCGGTTTGTCGAACAAGCAGGCCCTGTTCGAATGCCTTGACGAAGCGGTCGTAAGCGCGTTTCGACGGCTGCGCTGGATCAGGCTCGAATTCGATCGCGCCGATAAGCCCGATGTTGCGGATGTCGATGACGTGCGGGAGGCTCTTCAGCGCATGCATGCGCTCCTCCCAATAGGGTGCGAGCTCAGTGGCGCGCGTCAGCAGACCTTCGTCTTCGTACGTATCAAGCGTGCCGATCGCCGCGGCGCACGCTATCGGGTGGCCCGAGTAGGTGTAGCCGTGGAAGAAGTCTATCATCCATTCCGGCCCGGTCATGAACGCGTCGTGGATCTTCGATTTGACGAAGACGGCGCCCATCGGGATCGTGCCGTTCGTGATGCCCTTGGCCGTCGTGATGAGATCCGGTGAGATGCCGAAATAATCCGAGCCGAACGTCCTGCCAAGACGACCGAACGCCGTGATGACTTCATCGGCGATCAGCAGGATGTCGTGCTTCGCGCATATGGCGGCAAGGCGCTTCAAGTATCCCTTGGGCGGGATCAGCACGCCCGTAGAGCAGGCGACCGGCTCGACGATGACGGCGGCAATTGTCGAAGCGTCATGCAAGGCGACCAGCCGTTCGAGTTCGTCGGCAAACTCCACGCCGTGCTCCGGCTCGCCGCGTGCGAACGCATTGCGCGAAAGATCGTGCGTGTGGCGCAAGTGATCGACGCCGGCGACTACAGTGCCGAACATTTTCCGATTTGTGGCGATGCCTCCGACGGCGGTGCCGCCGAAGTTGACACCGTGGTAGCCGCGCTCGCGGCCGATAAGCCGTACCTTGGTGCCGTTGCCTTTGGCGCGATGATAGGCGATGGCCATCTTGAGCGCGGTCTCGACGGCCTCAGAGCCGGAGTTCGTGAAAAATACGTGCTCGAAGCCTTCCGGTGCAATTGCAGTCAGCCGGTTTGCAGCTTCGAAGGCGCGCGGATGGCCCATCTGGAAGGAGCCGGCGAAGTCGAGCGTCTCGGCCTGCTTCTTGATCGCCTCGACGATCTTCGGGCGGCAGTGGCCGGCATTCACGCACCAAAGCCCCGACGTGCCGTCGAGGACGCGCCGGCCGTCGTTCGTAACGTAGTGCACGCGCTCAGCGCCGACGAACAGACGAGGGGCCTTCTTGAATTGCCGGTTTGCAGTAAACGGCATCCATAGTGCCGAGAGATCGTTTGGTTTGCTTTGCACGTTCATTGGCGGTCTTTCGAAGTGAGTGGCGGATTGGAGCTGACGATCTCAGGAGGTGATGCCGCCAATGCAGAGGAATTTCGTCTCAAGATATTCCTCGAGCCCTTCCTGCGCACCCTCGCGGCCCAATCCCGATTGCTTGACGCCGCCGAAGGGTGCGACCTCATTCGAGAACATGCCTTCGTTGATGCCGACCATGCCGGCTTCGAGAGCCTCGGCGACGCGCCAGGCCCGCGATACGTTCTGACTGAAGAGATATGCGGCGAGCCCGTACGGCGTGTCATTGGCAATCGCGATGGCTTCGGCCTCCGTGTCGAAGCGGATCAGTGAAGCGACCGGTCCGAATATTTCCTCGTTCGCGATCGCCATGCGAGGTTTCACGCCTGTGACGATGGTGGGCGTGAAAAACAACGGGCCGTGCGCATCTGGTGTGCCGCCCACTTCGATTTTGGCGCCCTTGGCGACGGCGTCGGCAAGCAGCGCCTTAACCTTGGTGATGGCATCGGCGTTGATCAGCGGGCCGATCGTTGATTGGGGATCACGGCCCGGCGCGACGTGAAGCTTTGACGTGGCTTCATGCAGGCTCGCAACGAACCGGTCGTAAATACCGGACTGTACGAGGATGCGGTTGGCGCAGACGCATGTCTGTCCGGCATTGCGGAATTTCGATGCCATTGCCGCCGCGATTGAGCGCTCGAGATCGGCGTCGTCGAAGACAATGAGCGGCGCGTTGCCACCGAGTTCGAGTGTCAGCTTTTTGATCGTGTCGGCGGACTGGCGGTAGAGAATTTTTCCGACCTCCGTCGAGCCGGTGAATGTCAACTTGCGGACTCGGTCGTCGCCGGTCAGCGCTTGTCCGACCGATGCGGCATCCATCGTGGTGATGACGTTAAAGACGCCGGCCGGGACGCCAGCATCGACAGCGAGTTTGGCGACGGCGAGGGCACACAGCGGAGTTTCTTCCGACGGCTTGACGACGATCGTGCAGCCGGCGGCGAGAGCGCTGCTGACCTTGCGCGTTATCATCGCAATCGGGAAATTCCACGGCGTGATCGCGGCGACCACGCCGATCGGTTGTTTGATCGTTAGGTAGCGGCGCGAGGCGCCGGTCGTCGGGATCGTGTGCCCATAGGCGCGCTTTCCCTCCTCGGCGAACCATTCAACGAACGAGGCACCATAGACGACTTCCTTGCGGGCTTCACAAAGCGGCTTGCCCTGTTCGGCCGTCATCAGCTGCGCCAAGGATTCGGTTTCGGCGAGGAGCAGTTCGTACCAGCGGCGCAGAATTGCAGACCGATCCTTGGCGGGCTTGGCAGCCCAGGCAGGGAATGCCTGATGCGCAGCGTCGATGGCGCGACGCGCGTCGTCGGCGTTGAGATCGGGCACGTCCGCGAGCTTGCTGCCCGTCGCCGGATCGAGCACCGGAAATGTCTTCGAGGATGTGATCCACTTTCCGTCGATCAGGGCAGCAGTTGGAAACGTCGTCGACTGAGCGTTCATTTCACCTTTCCAGGTCAAAGTGTGATCGAAACCGACTTCAGGTCGGCATATTTATATAGTGCGTGCAACGAGCGATCGCGGCCGAAGCCCGATTGCTTGAAACCGCCGAACGGCATCGTGATGTCGCAGCTGTCCCAACCGTTGATCCAAACAAGGCCGGCGCGAATTTCGCGCGCAGCGCGATGGGCGAGCGTGATGTCCTTGGTCCAGAGGCCAGCGGCGAGACCGTAGCTCGTATCGTTGGCGATGCGGATTGCGTCATTCGGTTCTTTGAAGCGGGTGACGGCGAGGACGGGACCAAAGACTTCTTCGCGAGCGATCGTATTCTCGGGCGTAACGCGGTCGAAGACCGTCGGCTCGACGTAGAAGCCGCCGCTATCGACGCGTGTCCGGCTGCCGCCGAGCGCCAGCGCGCCGCCTTCCTGCTTTGCCGTTTCGATGTAGCGTAGGGCCGTTTGCATCTGCTCTTCGCTGACCATCGCGCCCGACGTCGTTGCAGGTTCCAGAGGATCTCCTGCAACAATCCGGCGCGCGACGGCAATGAGCCGATCGAAGAATTCGTCGGCGATACCCGCTTGAACGAGGAGACGCGATCCCGCGGTGCAAACCTGACCCGAATTATAGAAAACGCCCCAGGCAGCTTCGGTTGCCGCTCGTTCGAGATCGGGGCAGTCGTCGAAGATGATGTGCGGAGATTTGCCGCCAAGCTCGAGACTGACGCGCTTCAAGTTGCTTTGTCCCGAATACTGCATCAACAGCTTGCCGACGGCACCCGAGCCGGTGAAGGCAATCATGTCGACGTCGTTGTGAAGGGCGAGCGCCTTGCCCGCCTCTGCGCCGAAGCCCGGTACGATGTTGAGAACGCCGGCGGGCAGGCCTGCCTCCAGCGCCAGTTCGCCGATCTTCAGTGCCGTCAACGGCGACTGCTCCGCCGGCTTCAGGATGACGGAATTTCCCATCGCCAGCGCCGGAGCGATTTTCCACATCGCCATCAACAGCGGGAAATTCCAAGGCACGATCGCGCCGACGACGCCGAGCGGCTCGTGCACGGCGAACGAGAAGCGGCTCGGAGTGCCGGGCCCGACCTCGCCATAAATCTTGTCGAGAGCTTCCGCGTAGTAGCGGAGTGTGTTGATAGAGCCCGGGATATCACCCTTGAGCGCGTTCGTGATCGGCTTTCCGACATCGAGGCTTTCGACCACGGCCAGGCTTTCTGCGTCGCGCTCCATCAATTCGGCGAACTTGAACAGAACGAGCTTCTTGTCCCGATAGTGGAGTTGGCGCCAAGGGCCCGTTTCGAAAGCGGTGCGAGCGCTAGCGACGGCGGCATCGACGTCGGCCGCATCGCACTGGGCAACCTGATTGAGGATGCGGCCGTTCCTTGGCGTGACGTTGGCGAAGGTTTTTCCCGAGACGCTTGCGACCGTCTTACCGCCGATCACGGCTTCGCCGGGGAGCTTCAGGGAACCTGCGACCGCTTCAAAGTGCGCGAGCGATGTCATGACATGCGAGCCTCATGCAACGTGAGCGTACCACTCATGATCGAGAGACGTGACGATGCGTTCGAAATTATTCCGTTCAGCCTGTTTCAGCTTGAAGTAGACGTCCTGGAACGGCGCGCCGAAGGCTTCGCGAACGACGTTCGAATGCCGGAAGCGTTCGAGCGCATTGAACCAGACGGTCGGCAGTTGCGGCGCCTCGCAGCCATTACCGTTGCCTTCGGCCATCGGGCCCGGTTCGATCTTGTTCGTGATGCCATGGCGAATTCCGGCGAGGATCGCGGCGAGCACGAGGTAGGGATTGGCGTCGGCGCTGGCGACGCGGTGTTCGACGCGGGTTCCGCCGCCTGACGTGCGAGGGATGCGTAGCGCGACGTTGCGATTGTTGAAGCCCCAATGTGCAGCCATCGGGACGTAGGCCTTTGGAACGTAGCGGCGGTAGGCGTTCGCCGACTGCGCCCAGACCGCCATGAAATCGCACATTGATGCCTGCAGGCCGCCGATCGCATGGCGAAAGAGCGGAGAGATCGGATCGCCTGCGAAGAGGTTTTTTCCGGCCTTATCTATCAGGCTCGCATGCAGGTGCATGCCGGAGCCCGGCCAGTCGTGATGCGGTTTTGCCATGAATGTCGCATGAAGCCCGTGGTTCTTGGCGGCGGCTTTGACAGCGCGCTTCAGCAGCAATCCGTCCAAGGCGGCGGCGACAGGATCGGCCTTGTGTTTCAGATTGATTTCGAACTGCGCTGGACCGGACTCCTGCATGACCGCATCAATCGGCAAACCCTGCGCTTCGGCGATTTTATAAATGTCGTCGATGAAGGGCGCGAGGGCGTTCATTTCCTCGAACTGGAAGGTCATCGGAGAGTCAGGGTCGTCGGAGAGTCCCTGCGGCGTCTCCAATATGAAAGCACCATTCGTTTGCGGCTTGGTCACGTAGAACTCGAGTTCGACAGCGGTGACCGGCGTCTGACCGGCCGCTTCGAGCGCCGAGACTTGTCTGGCGAGAATGCCGCGCGGATCGACGTCCTCGGGCTCTACGACCGAGATGACGGCTTGCGCATGGTGGCCGGCGCCAACCGGCACGGGCCGTAGCGTGCCCGAGAGAATGCGGAACGGAACATCGGGGTCGCCGGTCTCCCACAACCTGCCCGTTTCCTCGACGCAATTGCCGCGCGCATCCATGATGAACACGGTCGAGGGCATCATCACGCCGTCTTTGGCGACGCCCGGAAGATCATCGCGCCGGAAGCGCTTGCCGCGAGGGATGCCGTTGATGTCGAAGACGATCAGATCGATCCAAGTCACGTTCGGATTGGCGCGCAGGAAGGCTTCGGTTTCGTCGAGAGTAATAAACGTGTCGGTCATGCGGACTTGCCTCTTGCGGCCTCGCCGAAGCGGCGGAAAAGCGCGATGGATGTCGGGTTCGTGTGGGGTCGCCACTCGGGATGCCATTGGACCCCAAGCGAGAACGGATTGCCGCCAGGCGCGCGGACAGCTTCGACGAGACCGTCTTCCGCAAAGGCTTCGGCGATGAGCGGCTCGGCGAGCTTCTTGATGCCCTGCCAGTGCAGCGAATTCACCGTGATCTGGTCTTCGCCGACCCAACTCTTGAGCTCACCGCTGAGCGAGACTTTGTGCTGCGGGCCGAACTTGACGTCGTAATCCTCGGCGGTTGGCTCGCGGTGATCATTGTGCCCATCGACCGCATGAACGGCCTGGTAAAGCGTGCCGCCAAGAGCGACGTTGAATTCCTGAAAGCCGCGGCAGATCGCGAATATCGGCAGCTTGCGTTCGACGGCGGTGCGGATCAACGGAAGCGTCAAGGCATCGCGGTCGCGATCGATCGTTTCGGGGTCGATGGGCTCCTCGTCACTGTAATGCACGGGCTCGACATTCGAGAGGCTACCGGGCAGCAAGATGCCGTCGGCGATCTCGAGCACGGCCCCGATATCGGCCATGCTCGGACCGAGCGGCATCAGCAGCGGCTGGCACTCGGCGACCTCGGCGACGGCGGCCGAATATTTTCGTCCAGCAACGTCGAAACGCAGGCCTCCGATGATTTTACTGCAGCAAGGTATGACGACGATCGGCCGGCTCATGCCGTGATTTCTCCCTTCACATCGGCGAGGGTCAGATCGAGCGCTTTTTGGATGACGGCGGACGCTTCTTCGAACTGCGGGCCGGTCCAGATCAGCGGCGGCGCACAGACCATCGTGTCGAACACGGCGCGCATGATAAATCCCTCGCGGAAGAAATGATCGCGGCAGATGAGCCCGACACGGCCCGGATCGGCGAAACGGCGCCGCGTCTTTTTGTCGGCGACGAGTTCGATGGCGCCCATCAGGCCAACCGAGCGCACTTCACCGACGAGCGGGTGATCCTTGAAACGCGCAAGCATCCTGGCCAGTGCGGGGCCCGTCTCCTCGCTGACGCGCGGCACGAGGCGGTCGCGCTCCATGATCTCGATGTTTTTCAACGCAACGGCGCACGCGACCGGATGGCCCGAGAATGTGAATCCGTGGTTGAAATCGTCGTCATGCTCCATCAGGGCATCGACGATCTTGTCGCCGACTAGGACGCCGGAGAGGGGGATGTATCCCGACGTTGCGGCTTTGGCGAACGTGATGAGGTCGGGCCGGATGTTGTAATATTCCGAGGCAAACCACCGGCCGAGCCGGCCGAAACCCGTGATGACCTCATCAGCCAGCAGCAGGATGCCGTACTTGTCGACGATCTTTTGCACCTCCGGCCAGTAGGTATCCGGCGCGATCTTGACGCCGCCGGCGCCCTGGACCGGTTCTGCCGCGATCGCTGCGACGTTCTCGGGTCCGCAGCGTAGAATCTCCTCTTCGAAGGCATGTGCGGCGCGCAGCCCGAAAGCTTCCGGCGTTTCGCCCGCGAAGGATTCGCCATACCAGTAGGGGTCCATCACGTGACGGAATCCCTCGTAGAGCGGATAGGAATGGTGATGGACGTGCGTCATGCCGCCCATCGATCCGGAGGCGATCGTCGAGCCGTGATAGGCATTGCGGCGGCTGATGATGATGCGCCGCTTCGGCTCGCCCATCAGCACCCAATAGTGCCGGGCGAGGCGAATTGCGGTGTCGTTCGATTCCGAGCCCGACGAGCCGTAGAACACACGATTGATGTTCGCCGGTGCGAGTTCTGCGAGCTTGCGCGATAGAGCGACGACCGGCGGATGCGTCGTGCGGAAGAACGTATTGTAAAACGGTAGTTCTATCATCTGGGCGTGAGCGGCGTCGGCGAGTTCCTTATTGCCGTAGCCGACGTTGGTGGTCCACAGGCCCGCCATGCCATCGAGGATGCGGTTGCCTTCGCTATCGAAGATGTACGCCCCTTCGCCTCTGACGATCACACGTGGACCGTTGGCGCGCAGCGACTGGTGGTTCGAGAACGGATGCAGATGATGCTGCGCGTCGAGCTCTTGAATCTGATCTGTCTGAAGCCGGTTGGACACTGGCTAGCCTCCAGCGAAGTCTCAAAGTCGGAAGGGCGTAAGCGGAATTCTCGCGAGCGCTAGTGGGGCGTGTAGCCGATGCGCGCGCAGAGCATTAAAAGCTCGCATTTCGGATGCGGGTCACGCCGGCAAAGCCAGGACTTCACGCTGCGTCGAAACGAGACGCGGCGACGCAAGAAACGCTGGACCCGCGTGTGCATCGATACCATCGACCGGAGTTGCCTGATCGCCAACAGTCGCACCTCGACCCAGCAGCGGGCCGTGCAAACTTCAAAGCCGCGGGCTTTACAAGCTTCTGAATAGGCGCCAATACTACGATCTACACCGTAGAAGTGTCAAGAGGTCATTGTCATGGCAGCCCCGAAATCCCGGGCGCGGCGCGGAGTTGAGAAGCACGAAATTCTCGGGGCTGCTTTCAATCTCTTTGCCGATGTGGGCGAGGCAGGCTTTTCGATCCGCAAGCTCGGCGCCGTGATCGGCGTCGACCCGATGACGGTGCTGCACCATTTTCGCTCGAAAGACGAGCTTTTACGGGCGATCGCCGACCATGCCGTCCGCAGCGTCGAAGTGCCGGTCGCCACGGCAAGCTGGCAGAATGATCTGCGTGCCGTCGCCGATGCCTATCGCGACCTGGCACATCGGCATCCGCGCGTCTTCCACTTGCATTTCCGCTACAACGCGACGGGTCCAGCCGACCACATCTCGAGCGAGATCGTCTATTGCGCGATGCGGCGGGCCGGGCTCACCGAAGCCGAGGCGGCCGGCCTCGGTCTGGCGTTCTACGCCTTCGTGCTGGGGTTTGCGCTCGCCGAAGCGGAGGGCCTGCTACGGCCGATCGGCGATAGCGACGAGGCGGAGTTGAACGGGCTCGATCCCGTAGCCTATAAATCGACGCGCGCCCTGGTGCCGGCGCTGAAGGCACTCAATCCCGACGCCGCATTCGCTTCGTCGATGGACGCCCTTATCGCCGGCGTCGCGGAACTCGCCAAGTCTCACGCCGAGCGGCCGGCGGTCACCCGCCTAAGTCGGGACCGACCGCGCTAGCTCACGTCGTCATCCGTCACTGCAGCGGCCGCCGGCTCGCGACCAGATCTTCCGATGGTTCCAGCCGATAGAGCGAGGCTTCCGTCCCGTCGGTCAGCAGATAAATGTAACCGTCGGCGGCTACGGCCACGTCGCGAATGCGGCCGATCTTGTGATGCAGGTATCGTTCTTCCTTGACCACCATGCCGTTGTTCAACTGCAGGCGGACCAGGCATTCCCCGACAAGGGTGCCGATCAGGAAGTTACCCTGCCAATCGTCCGGCATGACGTTGCCGGAGTAGGAAACGAGGCTCGACGGCGCGACGGAGGGCACCCATTTGTAAATCGGGTCGATCATGCCGGATGCCGACGTGCGGTCTGAAATGATCGTGTCGTCGTAATTGACGCCATATGTGACGACGGGCCAGCCGTAATTGCCGCCCGACGTAATGACATTGAGTTCATCGCCACCTTTCGGACCGTGTTCCAATGACCAGATCAAGCCGTCGCCGGCATTGCTGATCAGGCCTTGCGGATTGCGGTGGCCGTAGCTGTAGATTTCGGGCTGCGCGTCGTTGTGGCCAACGAAAGGATTGTCGTCCGGTATCGATCCGTCCCTGTTGAAGCGGACGATCTTGCCGCCATCGTTCAGCAAATCCTGCGCGTGCTCCTTTTGCATGTGCTCACCGAGGGTCAGATAGATCATTCCGTCGGGACCGAAGGCTAGCCGGCCGCCGATCATGTCGACGCCCTTGAGCGCCGGCCTGCTGTCGAAAATGACCTGCTTGTCGATGAGGCTCATTCCATCGAGCCGCGCCCGTACGACCCGGATCGTCGAGGCTTCTCGTGTTCCATGCATGTAGGAAAGAAATAACAGGTGCGTATTCGGAAAGTCCTGATCGACCAAAATGTCGAGAAGGCCCGCGTGCCCGCCGGTCAAAACTTCCGGTGTGCCGGTGATCACCTCAGGGAGCAGTCTGTCGCCTTCGATCATGCGCAGGCGTCCCGGCCGCTCAGTCACGAGCGCTCTACCGTCGGGCAGGAACGCGATCGACCAGGGCAGGACCAACGGGCCGGCGATCTTGCGTGCTTCGTAAGGGAAATCTCCGTCGGCGACGTCCATCGAGTTCGGCGGCGTCGCCGGTATGCTCGTCGCCGGTTCGCCAACCGCGACTTCGGCTCGAAGGGTCGTTGGAGAACAGAGGAGGAGGCTAAAAAGGAGGGCTGATGCGAGGCCTGCGTTAGATAAAAGGCGCGCCCGAAGCGCCGATGCGACATTATCCAAAGTGCCCGCTCCCCGATTTTAAACGGCATTTATTGCAGCCGCGTGACACTATTGAAAATCATGGCGCCAGCAAGCCAGAAAAGTGAACGTACGCTCATTAAGCCGTTGTCTTCGTCCGCAATAAATGCCGCTCCAGCCATGCGGGGCGAGACCGGAGCGGCACCGTCTCAGGCGCGCGCGAGCTTGGCCGCGATTTCCGCGACATGACGCCCTTGGAAGCGGGCGCCAGCCAATTCGTTTTCGGACGGCTGCCGCGAGCCGTCCCCGCCCGCGATAGTCGAGGCTCCGTAGGGAGAGCAGCCCGTGATTTCTGTCACGCCCATCTGTCCCTGGAACGAATAGGGCAGGCCGACGATGACCATGCCCTGGTGGAGAAGCACCGTATGGGTGGAAAGAATGGTGCTTTCCTGGCCGCCGTGTTGCGTCGCGGACGATGTGAATACGCTGCCGACCTTGCCGATCAGCTTGCCTTGCAGCCAAAGCCCGCTCGTTTGGTCGAGAAGATTTTTCATTTGCGCCGTCATGTTGCCGAAGCGCGTCGGCGTTCCGATGATGATGGCGTCGTAGTCCCCCAACTCGGCGGCATTGGCAATCGGCGCCTTCTGGTCGAGCTTGAAGCCCGATTGCCGCGCAACGTCTTCGGGCACCGTTTCCGGCGCCCGCTTGATGACGGCTTCGGCTCCCGCCTCGCGCACGCCTTCGGCAACGGCCTCAGCCATTTTTTCGATGTGGCCGTAACTCGAATAGTAGAGAACGAGAACCTTGGTCATGTTTTGTATTTCCCAGATTTGAAGGAGATATTTGAGTACGAGACAAATTCGAACTGCTGGTCACATCGCCATGTCGAACAGCAGAACTTCGGCAGTGTCCGGCACGTCGAGCACGAGTTCTCCAGGTTGATCGATCGAGACCCCGTCACCGGCCCCGATAAGTTCACCGTTTAGCGTCGCCGAACCGCGGGCTACCTGCACCCAGGCCCCGCGACCTGCTTTCAGAATGTGACGAACGGATTGCCCGCGCGTCAGCGATGTCGCGTAGAGATCTACGTCGCGATGGATCGTGACTGAACCTTCGCGGCCGTCGCGCGAACCTATGAGCCGAAGCTGTCCATGCTTCGCGGCATCGTCGAACGTCTTCTGCTCATAGCTCGGTGCTAGGCCTTTCTTCTCCGGAATGATCCAGATCTGAAGGAAGTGCACCGACTCCGTCTTCGATGCGTTGAATTCGCTGTGGCGAACGCCAGTGCCGGCCGTCATGCGCTGAACATCGCCCGGCCTGATCACGGAACCTGTGCCTATGCTGTCCTTATGTTCCAAAGCTCCCTCGAGGACGTAGGAGATGATCTCCATGTCGCTATGGGGGTGCGTGGGAAAGCCGCCGCTGGGGGCGACGCGGTCCTCGTTGATGACGCGCAACGGCCCGAAGCCGATGTGCTTCGGATCGTAGTAATGGCCGAAGGAGAAGCTGTGTTTAGAGTCGAGCCAGCCGAAATTGGCTTTGCCGCGCTCCTCAGAACGCCTGAGCGTGAGTGTCATGAAGCCTCCACTGTGTTTGATCGGAACGGTCCCCGATCGTCGACACAGAAGTTAGGTTGACGCCCTGTTGCCTGCAATCTATCGATCTATGGCCGGACCGCTTCCATTCTGGATACAATGAGTTGCCATGGATAAGCTCGATGCCATGCAGGCCTTTGCAAAGGTGGTTGCGCTCGGAAGCTACGCCGAGGCCGGTCGCCAGCTCGGTCTTACCCGCTCGGCGGTGAGCAAGGGCGTCATGGAGCTCGAGCAAATCCTCGGCGCCCGGCTCCTTGATCGCACGACGCGGCGCGTTAGCCCGACCGAGGCAGGGCTCGCTTACTACGAGCGGTGCGTCGACATCCTTGCCCGGATTGGGGAGACCGAGCAGCAGGTCTCGCGACTGCATGACGAGCCGCGCGGCGTGCTCAAGGTGAATGGGCCAATGTCCTTTGGTGCGCTTTACCTTGGCGATGCCGTTGCCGACTTCATGGAGACGTATCCTGAGCTGAAGGTCGAGCTGGTCCTCAACGATCGCTTCATCGATCCGATCGAGGAAGGCGCTGACGTCACCATCCGCATCGCCTTGCTTCAGGATTCGAGCCTGATCGCCAGAAAGCTGGCGCCCGCACGTCGCCGGCTGGTGGCGTCACCGCACTACCTCGAGACGCATGGGACGCCGTCGATGCCGGATGATCTGGCGGCCCACCGCTGCCTGACCTACGGCCACACCACGCTGCTGCAGCGATGGCAACTGACGACCAAGCACGGTAAAACATTCACAGTACCGATCAGCTCGATGCTGTGTTCGAACAACGGGGATGTCCTGAAAGCGGCGGCGCTTGCCGGCCGGGGCATTACCGAGCTTCCGACATTCCTCGTCGGTCCCGATATCAAGGCCGGCCGGCTGAAGGTCGTGCTTTCCGACTACGCGCCAGCCGAGCTTGGCATCTACGCTCTCTATGCCCCGAACCGGTATCTGGCCGCCAAGACCCGGGTATTGATCGATTTCTTGGTCAAGCGATTTGGCGCCCGTCCAGCGTGGGACGATTTCGACTGACGATCGCACACCTTATGGAAACACCCCGACTTCGGGGGGACAAAGCCGGGGTGCCATTATCGCCACAGCCCTCGGGTTTGCACCGGGGTAGTGCTAGCTGTGACGTGAGCATAACTCTCAGAGTGCTGGATTGTTGCTCGGGCACGCAGATCGAGTGTCGGCGACGCAACGAGAGGGGGTCTAAAACAATAGAATGCCGGCCGGTGGGCTTCGGGAACCCGCCCTAGACGGGCGAGTTACACGACGTCTGCCTCAACTAGGTGCGTTATGTCCCGGCCCATTTCGCGGCAAATCATTTCTCGTGCTTTGGAAACGCTCTCAGACCAAAGGCGATGGACAATGCGCGCTGCCGTCAGTCGCTCTCAGAATAATGTGGTTCAATACTGCGCTTTCGGTGCACTCGCGTATGCTGCGAATGAGTACGCAGCATCGGTTTCAGAGGCTCGGGAGCTTGCATTGCGCGCTGAAGCGGCGGTCGTAAATGCAAATCGGTGGCCGCCAGGTACGCGCATTTCGCAATTCAATGATTCAAACACGCATGAAGATGTGATTGCAGCGCTGAGGTGTGCAGCTCAGTCCTGAACGATGTTCTCGCAGCCGCCTGGACAGGCTGGTTTGTCGATCCTCATATTCCGACTGCTTAAAACGAAAACGTCGCGCAATCCCATTCATAAGCTCAGCAGTTCTTCTTCGTTCTTGGATGCTCAGACCGCAGATAGGTTCAAGCTCAGGTTCATTCAAACTGGAGAGGTCCCTATGTCCCTGATTAACTTAACGCGCCGATCGGCAATTGCCGCCGTGATCGGTGTCGGTGTCACTGGGCTTGCCGGATATGCTTCCGCCGCGGAAGTGACACTGCTCAACGTTTCGTACGATCCGACGCGTGAGCTTTTCCGGGACTACAATGCCTCCTTCGCAAAATACTGGAAGGCGAAGACCGGTGATGACGTCTCGGTGAAGCAGTCGCACGGCGGTTCCGGCAAGCAGGCACGCGCGGTTATCGACGGCCTCGAAGCCGATGTCGTGACACTTGCTCTCGCCGCGGACGTGGACGCAATTCACAAGAACGGCGACCTTCTCCCGGCCGACTGGGTGAAACGTCTTCCCGAAAATTCAGCGCCCTACACCTCAACGATCGTGTTCCTCGTTCGCAAGGGCAATCCGAAAGGCATCAAGGATTGGCCCGATCTCGCCAAGACCGGTGTCGAGGTCATCACGCCTAACCCGAAAACATCCGGCGGCGCCCGCTGGAACTATCTCGCCGCATGGGGTTACGCCTTGAAGCAACCTAGTGGCAGTGACGCGACTGCGAAGGAATTCGTCAGCAAGATCTATAAGAACACCAAGGTTCTCGACTCCGGCGCTCGTGGCTCGACCACGACCTTTGTCGAACGCGGCATTGGTGACGTGCTGGTTGCCTGGGAAAACGAAGCCTATCTGTCGTTGAAGGAATTCGGTCCAGACAAATTCGAGATCGTAACGCCGTCTCTCTCGATCCTCGCCGAACCTTCCGTCGCGGTCGTCGACAAGGTCGTCGACAAGCATGGGACACGTAAGGTCGCGGAAGAATATCTGAAGCACCTCTACAGTGCGGATGCGCAGGAAATCGCCGCGAAGAATTTCTATCGTCCGCGCGATGAGAAAGTGGCTGCCAAATACGCGAGCCAATTTGCTCCGGTGAAGACCTTCACGATCGACGACGTCTTCGGCGGTTGGAGCAAAGCGCAGGCCACGCACTTCAATGATGGTGGCGTCTTCGATCAGATTTATGCGCCGGGCAGCAAGAGCTGAGCCTTTTACACTTCGAGGGAATTGTGCGCCGCCCCGTCTGTGAGCGGGAAACTAACTCCTACAGCGTCCACGCATCAGGACGAGGCGGCGCACGATACCGGATGCCAACCTCGGCCAATGAACGTCATGGGAATTGCATCGGTGTTGCAGCGAGAAAACTGTTGCCGATCGTCTGCCCGCAGCGCGGGTCAAGGTTTTGAATTGGGCCGCCATTTGACCGAGCGCGGCTTACCTCACGCATAGCAATCAAGGACGACTTCGATGCCGACCACTCTCATCGTACCGGGCCTCAAATCGAGCGGGCCGACGCATTGGCAAACTTGGCTCGAGCACCGCCTTGCCGGCAGCGTGCGTATCAATCAGCGGGACTGGAACGACCCGCATCTGCCCGACTGGTCGAGCCGCGTTCGTCGCGAAATCTCCAGATCGGAGGGGCCGGTTTTCATTGCCGCGCATTCGTTCGGTGCCTTGGCTGCCGTGCAGGCCGCAAGCGATCATGCCGATCGGATTGCCGGCGTGCTGCTTGTTGCGCCGGCGGACCCCGAGCACTTCGGAGTGGCCGAATTTCTTCCGGCCAGACAGCTGGAATTCCCGACGATCGTCGTCGCCAGCTCGAACGATCCGTGGATATCTCTCGATAGCGCGGTGCAATGGGCGGACCGATGGGGCGCCGATCTCATCGGCCTTGGCGAAGCGGGACACATCAATGCGGAATCGGGCTTCGGACCCTGGCCGAAAGCTCTGGCGCTGCTTGAACGGCTTCGTCGCGCCTCGGAATTTCGTATGGCCAGCGAACGGCTTGCCGCTTTGAGCCTGTCTCACGCGCGTCGCACTCAACGCAACTTTCGGCCGCCCAGTAATGCGGCTGCCTAATGCAGCAGCGATAGCGGCAACGCTACGACGCCAATGCAAAATAGCCACGACGCCATAACGGAAATTGGTCTTCGTACATCTCATTACTTGACGGGAGGATAGTCGAATCACAGAAAGTCTAGTAGTTTCAATATGCTAAGCAGAGAAAAATCTAATTTAACAGACGGGGGTCTAAGTAATGCAACGGGTTACGGGGTTGAGGACGGGATGGCTGCTTAGCGCCGCCGCGATATTAATCGGGGGTTGGTCGATGCCCGCCGCCGCAGCCGATCTCGGGGGAGACTGCTGCGCGGATCTCGAAGAGCGCATCGCCGAGCTCGAGGCAACGACGGCGCGCAAGGGCAACCGCAAAGTTAGCCTGACCGTTTC
>NZ_DATNBA010000158.1:0-13472 GCF_035572195.1 Hyphomicrobium sp.
AAGAATTCAGGCCCGGTGCCGCTTTCGACATCTTCGCAAGGATCCCATCCGAGCGATGAAGCCGAAAAGAACGGCAGGCCGCTTTCGGGGCGCATGAAGACCGGCATGACGCTTTTCGCCTTGGCCGGCATCGCGCTCGCCACGGCGCTCATTCTGTATTTCGGCTCGGCGCAAGTCGGCGAAGCCTTTTTGACCGCCGGCTGGCGCGGTCTTGCGGCGATGACGGGCGTATATTTCGCTTCACTTATCTTGTGCGCGCTGGCCTGGCGCTGCCTCATCATCGAGCCGCATCGAAACGCGACCTTGTTGTGCCACTGGGCGCGCCTGTTGCGGGACAGCGTCGCGAACATTCTTGCGGTTGTACCGGCTGCCGGTGAAGTCGTCGCTGCCCGCGAACTTTCGATCTATGGCCTCAGCCCAGGCGCGGCCGGCGCGACGACCGTCGTCGATTTGACGATGGAGATCGTCAGCTTGATTCTCTTCGCGCTCGTGGGTCTCGCCATTCTAAGCTGGCAGCAACCGGGCGAAAGCATCGCATGGTGGTCGCTCGGCGCGCTTGCGGTCTCGGCTGTCGCGATGGCGGGCTTCATAGCAGCACAAAGAGGCGGGCTTTTTCGTTTCCTCGAGACCCTAGCCGACCGGCTCGGGCTGACGGCGCCCTGGAGCGAGCCTGATCAATCGCGCAGCATCCATGCCGGTATCAATGACATCTATCACGCTCCGAGCCGGCCTATCTCGTCGGCGGGTCTGCACTTCGTCGCCTGGATCGTCGGATCGGGCGAGGCGTGGCTGGCGCTGTCGTTCATGGGGCATCCGCTCGACTTCAGCGATGTCCTCGTGATCGAGAGCCTTCTGTTGTCCCTTCGGATGGCGGTTTTCGTACCTTGGGCCGCCGGCGTGCAAGAAGGCGGCTACGTCGCGCTCGGAGCGCTCTTTGGCCTCGGCCCCGACATCGCCCTCGGGTTGTCACTTTTGAAGCGGGCCAGGGAAGTTCTGACCGGCGTGCCCTGCCTACTTGTCTGGCAGGCACTTGAAACGCGACGCTTATGGCGCGCCTCGCGCCGATGAGAAAGAGGCGGCGCGCGCAAAGCGTCTAGCCGCGCACGCGACCACGGCCGCGCGCATCGCCCAGTTTATTCAGCTGCAGCGCGTCGCAAACCGTCTCGACAATTCCAGGTGCCGTGAGGCCGGCGTGCTGGTACATCGTTTCGGGTTTGTCCTGATCGACGAAAATGTCAGGCATGACTTTGGCACGCACCTTGAGACCGTGATCGAGTAGACCGTTTTCGGCCAAATAGTGCAGCACGTGACTGCCAAAGCCGCCGACCGACCCTTCTTCGATGGTAACGAGTACCTCGTGATTTTGGGCAAGCTGACGGATCAAATCCGTATCAAGCGGCTTCATGAAGCGCGCGTCCGCCACGGTCGCGGAAAAGCCCAGCGCCGCAAGCTGGTCGGCGGCTTTCAACGTCTCTGCCAGACGCGTTCCGAGTGACAGCAACGCGACCGTCGTGCCTTGACGCAAAACGCGGCCTTTGCCGATCGGCAGAGGCACGCCAACCTTGGGAAGCGCAACGCCTGTTCCTTCTCCGCGCGGATAGCGGACGGCGCTCGGACGATCGTCGATAGCGGCCGCCGTGGCGACCATGTGCACCAGCTCGGCTTCGTCCGATGCCGCCATGATGACGAAATTCGGTAAGCAGCCGAGGTAAGCCAGATCGAACGATCCCGCGTGTGTCGGACCATCGGCACCAACGAAGCCGGCACGGTCGATGGCGAATCTGACCGGCAGGTTCTGGATCGCGACATCGTGCACAACCTGGTCGTAGCCGCGTTGCAGAAACGTCGAATAGATCGCGGCGAACGGCTTCATGCCTTCGGTCGCGAGCCCCGCGGCAAACGTCACGGCATGCTGTTCGGCGATGCCGACGTCAAATGTTCGATCGGGAAATTCACGACCAAAAATATCGAGACCCGTTCCGTCGGGCATGGCGGCCGTGATTGCGACGATCTTCGGATCTTTCCTGGCTTCGGCAGCGAGGCTGTCGGCGAAGACGCGCGTGTATGACGGCAGTGTCGTCTGAGGTTTCGCCTGCACGCCCGTTACGACGTTGAACTTGGCAACGCCGTGATATTTGTCCGGCGAGGCTTCGGCGGGCGCATAGCCCTTGCCCTTCTGCGTCACGACGTGGACGAGAATCGGGCCGCGCTTGGCATCGCGGACATTCTTCAGTACCGGCAGCAACTGACCGAGGTCATGTCCGTCGATCGGGCCGACATAGTAGAAGCCGAGTTCTTCGAACCAAGCTCCACCTTGCCAAAGGTGCCGCGTATACTCTTCAACGCGCGCCGCGCGGCGTTCCCAGCTCTTTGGCAAACGCTTTGCAAGCTGCTTTGCGATATCGCGAACGTAGAAATATGAGCCGCTCGATGTGATGCGGGCGAGATACGACGACATGGCGCCCGTCGGCGGCGCAATCGACATGTCGTTGTCGTTCAAAATGACGATCAGCCGTTCGTCGCGCGCGCCGGCGTTGTTCATCGCTTCGTAGGCCATGCCGGCGCTCATGGCGCCATCACCGATGACGCAGACGACGTTGTTGCTGCCGCCGCTGAGATTGCGCGCCACGGCCATGCCGAGGCCGGCGGAAATCGACGTTGAAGAGTGGGCTGCGCCGAAAGGATCGTAGTCGCTCTCAGTGCGCTTGGTAAAACCGGAAAGGCCGTTAGCCTGGCGAAGCGTCCGAATACGATCGCGACGTCCGGTGAGGATTTTGTGCGGGTAGGTCTGGTGGCTGACGTCCCAAATCAACCGATCCTTTGGCGTATCGAAGAGATAGTGCAGAGCGACCGTCAATTCGACGACACCGAGACCGGCGCCGAGATGGCCGCCCGTCACGGATACGGCGTCGATTGTTTCGGTTCGCAGTTCTGCCGCAAGGCGTGGAAGTTCAGCTTCAGGCAGCCGCCGGAGATCGTCTGGATTTTCGATTCGATCCAGCAGCGGCGTCTTGGATGACCGAGACACGACTGCATCCATAGATTGGACTCCCCCTGAATTCAGTCTCCTCCTGTAGTTATGGACCTACAGGCGAGGCCGAAAAACGAAACAAGCACATCTCCGAGGACTCTGCGGGGAAGTGTTGCAGTGCAGCCTCACTACATGCCATACAGCCGCGTAAACATTGGCTAAATAATGCCATCGTGTCCTCACACTAAGGTCCACCGAACCGTCAACGGTTCGCCGGTTTATGTTTTCCAAAAAGCGAAGCAGGGAGGCGGCCTATGGCTCCGATCAAGAAATCATTTGCTATGGGCGTCGTCGCACGTGCGCTGATTGCAGCGTGCATCTGCGCGTTTTCGGGCGCCGCAGCGCTAGCCGCCGGAACGCCGGAGAAAACGATCGACGCCTTGAATGCAAAGCTTCTCGATACAATGAAGCAAGCGCAGCAGCTCGGTGTGCAGGGGCGTTTCAACGCGCTGGCACCTGTGCTCGCGAAGACCTACGATATCGCCTCGATGTCGCGGATGGCCGTCGGACAGAGCTGGGAAACACTGCAACCCGAACAACAAGCAGCCGTAACCGATGCATTCGGGCGCATGATGTTCGCGACTTACGCCAAGCGTTTCGATGGCTTTTCCGGCGAGTCGTTCCAGATTGTCGGAATTGCCGAGCGTGCGCCGGCCGACAAGATGGTCCACACGCAGATCGTGCAAAGCAACGGCAAGCCGGTCGCGATCAATTATCTGATGCGGAAAACGGGACCGGACTGGAAAGTCGTCGACGTTTATCTCGATGGCACCATCAGCGAGCTCGCCAGTCGTCGGGCGGAGTTCACATCAATCATGAGAGCGGGCGGACCGGATGCGCTGATCGCCTCGTTGCGCAAGCAGGGCGACAGGCTGCTCGCGGGGCGCTGAGCGGCCTTACTCTGCCGGGCTCGCAGGTGCGGGAGAGGGCGGACCGATGACCACGACCGTGCCGCCACGCTGTGTGTAACTCGACACGACCGGCGCCGTGGCTTCGACAATCGCCTTAGCGGGCTGGCGTTGCGGCAGCATGGTCGGCGAGGAAACCAGTACCGTCACGGGCTCTATGGCATTCGGATCGGGGGGCACCGGCTCGCCCGTCAATGCGCTCGTATTCAGCGCTTCCTGAAGCTCGGCTTGGCGTTTCTGATCGGTCACGCTCTTGAGCATCGTGTAGAAGTCAATCGAACTCTCTTCGAGAGTTTGCATGTCTTCGGCTTTGCTCAGCTTGGTCAGCGGACTTGTCACGGTTCCGGCCGTGCCTACGGCGTTGGCCATCGACGCATATTGCACCGGGACCAAAGCGCCAGACAGTCCAGCGGGGAGTTCGGCTGCAAACTCGACAACGCCGCCGATCGCGTCTCTGACGTTCGTGGGGCCAATGATCGGCAAAACGGTGTAGCTAGTGTCGCGATATCCCCAGACGTAAAGCGTTTGGCCGAAGTCGCCGGATTGAGCGTTCATTCCTTGCGCTGTCGCGACGTCGAAGAGACCGCCGAGGCCAATCGTTGTGTTAACGGCGAAGCGGCCGAGAGTTGTGGCGGCCGCCTTCAGTCGCAGTTGTAAAATGTTGTTGGCGAAGACCATCGGCTCGGAGAGATTTGCCGCAAACGCGGCAACCCGGTCGCGCACGTCTTCCGGTATGCCGTTGTAGGCCTTGGCGACCGGATAAAGGACGGCGTGGTTGAATTTCTGATTGCTCTCGAAAACCGAGCGATTGTACTGCTCGTTCGGATCAGCGATCGCCCGCGGCTCTTCAGTTTTTTCGGGCGAAGCGAGATATTGAGCTGGCGGCAATGAGGGTGCCGTACCGGCGCAGGCCGACAGGCCCACGCCGACCAAAATACAGCCGGCCAGATTGACGATAGCGCGAACCTTCACGTGCCGAACTTCCCCCGTTGCTGACCCCCACAAGTCAGCTTTTCAGATCTATCGCCGTTCCTAGCCGAAGGCTAGCTTCGCGCACGGCCTGACGGCGAACGCTCACCTCTCGAAGACGGAAAGTAATCCCAGAATGACGACTTGTCTGTGGCTTGTTTGCACCCTTGTCGCCATTATCGGTAGCGTTTACGCGGTGTTGGCGGGTGTGTTGACGAGCAAATTCGCCGGCCAACCGCTGCCCCTGCCGCAGAAAGCCGAAGACGTCACGCTACTGAAGCCGCTTTATGGCGCCGAAACTGCGCTGGAGCAAAACCTTGCGTCATTTTGCGCACAGGACTATGCGGCGAACGTCGAACTCGTATGCGGCGTACAGGACGCCGCCGATCCGGCGATCAAAGTTGTCGAAAATCTCCGCGCCCAATTTCCGAATCACGCGATCAAGCTCGCCGTGGCGCTGAGCCGGAGCTGCGGAAACCCCAAAATCTCAAATATTCTCAGTATGTTTCCGCTCGCACAGCACGACGTCATCGTTCTCAGCGACAGCGACATGCGCGTTGATCGCAATTACGTCCGAGACGTCGTCGCTACCTTGCAGCAACCCGAAGTTGGCCTGGTGACGTGCCTCTATCGTGGGCATGCCGTCGGCGGAATTTGGTCGCGACTCGCAGCCGCCGCCGTCGACCACCACTTCCTGCCGAGCGTCTTGGTGGGACTTCGATTCGGACTCGCGCGGCCCTGTTTCGGATCGACGATCGCGCTACGCAGGGAGACCTTAAAGCGAATCGGCGGTTTCGAATCGGTTGCCGATACCCTTGCCGACGATTACGCGATCGGTGAGGCCGTCAGGCGGCTTGGGCTAAAAATCGCCATACCCGCATTCACCGTCGACCACACGTTTTCGGAGCGCACGTTACCGCAAGTCCTTGCCCATGAACTCCGTTGGGCACGCACGATTCGCCTTGTCGATCCCAAGGGTTACGCGGGTTCAATCGTCACGCATCCGTTGCCTTTCGCAATCGCCGCGCTGCTATTGAGTGGCTTCAGCGCCATAGGGCTGATCATCCTGGCAACGACCCTTGCCTGTCGCGTCTTCGTTCCGATACAAGTTGAACGCCTCCCGGGCGGGGGCCAAAGTTCTGTTTGGCTCAGTCCCTTGCGAGACTTGCTAAGTTTCGCCGTGTTCGTTGCTAGCTTTGTGCCCGGGGCGGTTGATTGGCGGGGGCGTCGCTACCGCGTTGGCTCCGATGGATCTGTCACACCGGTTTGAAAGGCGCCCTATGCGCACGCTCTTTTTGCAGGCTCCATCCTTTGACGGCTACGACGGCGGCGCCGGCGCGCGCTACCAGATGAAGCGCGAAGTGCGCTCGTTCTGGTATCCGACTTGGCTGGCGCAGCCCGCGGCACTCGTCGAAGGCTCCAAGCTGATCGACGCGCCGCCGCATAATCTCTCGTTCAAGGACATCGAAGGCGATATCCGCGGCAAAGACCTGATCGTGCTGCACACGTCTTCGCCGTCTTTCAAGTCGGACGTGAAGACGGCCGAGATGATCAAGGAAATTAATCCGAGCGCGAAAATCGGTTTCATCGGCGCCAAGGTTGCCGTGGAACCGGAGAAAGCGTTCATCTCGACAACGGCCATCGACTTCGTCGCGCGCAACGAGTTTGATTTCACCATCAAAGAGGTCGCCGACGGACGCGACTGGGCGAACGTGAAAGGCATCTCCTATCGCAACTCCGAAGGCGTCGTCGTCCATAATGTCGATCGCGAAATCTTGCACAATATGGACGATCTGCCGTTCGTGACGCCGGTCTACAAGCGCGATCTCGACATCACCAAATATTTCGGCGGCTATCTGAAACACCCGTACGTTTCTTTCTATACGGGCAGGGGCTGCAAATCTCGCTGCACCTTCTGCCTCTGGCCGCAGACGGTTGGCGGTCACAACTATCGCGTCCGTTCGATCGAGCATGTGATCGAGGAAGTGAAGTACGTGAAGGAAGCCTTGCCGCAGGTGAAGGAGATCTTCTTCGACGACGACACGCTGACCGACAACCTGCCGCGTGTCGAAGCGCTGGCGAAGGAGCTGGGCAAACTCGGCGTCGTCTGGTCGTGCAACGCCAAAGCCAACGTGCCGCGCAAGACGCTCGAAGTTCTGAAAGACAACGGCCTGCGTCTGCTGCTCGTCGGATACGAATCTGGCAATCAGAAAATTCTTCACAACATCAAGAAGGGCCTGCTGGTCGACGTCGCCAAGCGGTTTTCCAAGGACTGCCGCGAGCTCGGCATCGTTATTCACGGCACCTTCATCCTGGGCCTGCCGGGCGAGACACATGAGACGATCAAGGAGACGCTGGAGTTCGCCAAGGAAGTAAACCCGCATACGATCCAGGTATCTCTTGCGGCGCCCTATCCGGGTACCTTCCTTTACAAACAGGCGAAGGAAAACGGCTGGTTCGCCGAAGATACCGATCTTCTAACCGACGACGGCACGCAGATCGCGCCGCTGAACTATCCGCATCTCGGCCATACGGAAATCTTCAATTCGGTCGAAGACTTTTACAAGAAATTCTATTTCCGGCCGTCGAAGATCGCGTCCATTGTCGGCGAGATGATTACCTCACCGGAAATGATGAAGCGCCGTTTGCGCGAGGGCGTGGAATTCTTCCAATTCCTGCGCAACCGCGAAGAAGCGTAAGCACGCCGGTTCATGCCGGCGGCTTATCCTGGCTAGATGCTTGCCGCGGCGGGCCCATCAAAATCGGCTGAAACAGCACGGCCGCGGCGAGCGTCGTAACGAGCGACAGCGCCAGTAATTCGCCCATGCTCGACGTTCCGGGATGGCTCGAGAGCCATAGACTGCCGAAGGCCGTCGCGGTCGTCATGGCGCTGAAAATGACGGCGCGTGTCAGCGGCGACGCGAGCAGGCTCGTTTCTCCCTGCCGCCAGGCAAGCACGTAATAGATTTTGAAAGCCACGCCGACGCCGAGCAGGACCGGCAGCGCAATGATATTAGCGAAATTCAACGGCAGCCCGATCAGCACGCAGATTTCGAGTGTTACGACGCCCGCGAGTAGCAGCGGCACGAGCGTCAGCAGCACGTCGCTGACGCGGCGCAGCGCCACGAACAGAATGATCGTGATCGATATCAGCGCCAGTGCGCCGGCCTGGATGAAAGAACGGACGACCGTTCGGGCCGATTCCTGAATGAGAATCGGAACACCGGTTGCCTCGGGAGCGACAGCGAGCACCGCCGACGCAAAGCGTCTCAGATTGCCGTTGTCGTTGCCATCGCCCTTCGGCCCGACCTCTATTCTGGCTCTGCCATCGTGCGCAATCCAATCGGACACGACTTCAGGCGGCAAAGTCTTGATCGTCACCGGCTCGGCCTTCAGCGCAGCACGGATCTGCTCGATGCGCAGTTTCAGGCCATCCAAAAGAGCGCGCTCGACCGTCGACCTGACTTCGGGCGTAGCCTCCGCGAGTTTTCGCAGCACGTAGGCCATGCGGTCGGCAAGAGGCGAGCCGCCACCCTTCGACTTGGCCGCCTCGAATGCCGTTGCGGCGTCGTTCAGCGATGTTTGGGTGTCTTCGTCCGACGCCTTCGGGTCCGCGTCCGGAGGCTCGATGGTCGGTCCGATCAGCTCGGCTGCATCCCGGATCAACGCCAATTTTTCTTGCTGCTGCTCAGGCACGAAGCTCGTGAGAGTCACCGTGCGCGACACCTCTGGAAGAAGGTCAATCTTCGCCGCCAAAGCGTCGGCATCGGCGAGAGATGGCTGCAAAATCGCGATCGTGTTGGGGGCCGTGAGCGGGTCTTTCATCAGATCGTTGAATGTCGAAACCGATTCGACTTTGGCGCTGCGCAGATTGATCGGGTTGAAATCGAATTCGAGGCGGCCGAGAAGGGGCAACCCGGAGGCGACGCCAATGGCCGTAATCGCCAGAATGAGGCGGCGATGACGCGCCATGAACCGGTCAACCGGAGCCAGCATGCGATAGCCGACGTCGCGCGGTTCGCCGGGCGGTTTCAGCAGCACCAGAAGCGCCGGCAGAAAGGTGATGCTCATTAGAAAGGCGATGATCATGCCGGTTCCGGCGATGAGGCCGAGTTCCGACACGCCTTTGTAGGCGGTCGGCAGAAACGCATAAAAGCCCGCGGCCGTAGCAGCGGCGGCCAGGGCCAAGGGCTTCCCCGCATTGCGGCCAGCGGCTATCAGCGCGTCGCGTAAAGCGTCTTTGTCGTGCCGTTCCTGTCGATATCGCACCGAAAACTGAATGCCGAAATCGACGCCAATGCCGACGAACAAAACCGCGAAGGCGATCGAGATGAGGTTGAGCGCTCCGACCAGCGCCAGACCCACGGCTGCCGTCATAGCGAGTCCGGCGAAAAGCCCGACGAGAACCGCGAAGATGATGCGCCCCGAACGCAACGCCAGCCACAAGATGAGCAGCACGGCGCCGATCGTCAAACAGGCGTTGAGCAATGCTCCTTCGGCGACGGTGCCGAATTCCTCATCAGCCATCGGTACGGAACCGGTGAGGCGCACGCGCACGCCATTATCGGGCGTAAGTTCCAACGTCCGCGCGGTGCTGCGGATCAATTCGGACGCTTCGGCACCCGGCTGCAAATCACCGTAATCGAGAACGGGCTTCACCTCGATGAAGCGACGCAGATCGGCCGGATGAGGCTTTTCGCCGGTCAACAACTCGCCCCACGAGAACGCCGTCGATTTTCCGGCCGTAAGATCGCCGATGGCGTCGGCAAGCACGGTCAGCGGCTTTTCGAAATCCTTCCAGGTGCTCCGTCCTTCATTGATACCCAATGGAATGAAGCTCAGCGCCTTGGCCAATCCGTTGAGCGTCGGGTCGGCGGACAACGTGCCGAGCACGGGCTGTGCCCTGATCAGGCTTTCCGTCGTTTGCCGAACCTCGTCGAGCGACAGGTAGAGGAGGCCGTTGTTCTCGAAGAACGCGCCGCCGTCGCGCCGCCGCACGATTTCAAAAAGTTTCGGCTTGGCTTTCGACAGCGCCGTCGAAAGATCCCGAGCGGCTTTCTCGGCAATTTCCGGAGTTATGCCATCGATGACGACATTGATGGTGTCGGTATGCTGTGGAAAAGCGGCATCGAACTGCCGCTCGCGTTGCCGCCAGTCGAGATCCGGAGAGATAAGCTGGCTTGTATCGGTCGTAATGGCAAAATTGGCGCCGACGTAGGCGACCGCGCCTGCGGTCAGCAAAAGCCCCAAAACGATCGTCAGCCACGGGAATCTCAATGCAGCGCTGACGATCTTCGCAACCACGCGTTCGATCATCTCGTCACCGGAACGCGGCGTTTTCGATGTCGAAGATCGAGATTGTTAATGAGCATCCTGCGCCAGACTCATGTTAGCCGCGAGATAGGAATGCGGCGGTCGTTTGCGGACTTTCGTAACCGGCTCTTCAATCCGTCGGGATAGCAAGTCCAAGTGAAATGTGTTGCTTTTCTGACACGTTACGAAGGACCCATGCAGATCGCGACGCTGGCGACGATGCATATCCAAAAATTTAGCGCGTAAAGTCGAGAGCGAAAAAGAAGCAGGTCCAGGAACGGCGCGCATCGACGCGAGCGGTCCGGACACGTCGAAGTTGGATCACTCGATCCTGCGGCCGCGTGCCGGCAGAACGGGGGTTTCTGCATGAAGCTGATTTTGGCGCAGCCGCGCGGTTTTTGCGCTGGTGTCGTCCGCGCAATCGACATCGTCGAACGGGCACTCGCCAAGCACGAGGCGCCCGTCTACGTGCGCCATGAGATCGTGCACAATCGCTATGTCGTCGAAAATCTGAAAGCCAAGGGCGCCCGCTTCGTCGAGGAGCTTGCCGACGTTCCAGCCGGGGCGACGACGATCTTCAGCGCGCACGGCGTATCACGAGCCGTCGAAGCCGATGCCGCATCGCGCAGGCTCAACGTTCTCGATGCCACGTGTCCCCTCGTCACCAAAGTCCACAACCAGGGACAGCGCTATTCCGACCTGGGCCGCACGGTCATTCTGATCGGGCACGCGGGTCATGTGGAAGTCGAAGGCACGCTCGGACGGATCTCCGGACCCGTTCATCTCGTCGAAGATCGCGACGACGTCGAGCGGCTGGATCTGGCGGATGATACGCCGATCGCTTACGTCACGCAGACGACGCTTAGCGTCGACGATACGCGAGCGACGATCGAAGCCATCAAAGGCCGGTTCAGCGATGTCATCGGGCCCGAAACCCGCGACATCTGCTACGCGACGCAGAACCGGCAAACAGCCGTCAGGAAACTGTGCCAGCACGTCGAACTGCTTCTGGTGGTGGGTGCCGCCAACAGTTCCAATTCGAACCGGTTGCGCGAGATCGGAGCCGAATGCGGCATTCCGAGCTATCTCGTCGCAGACGGGCGCGATATCGACTCGGAATGGCTTGCCGGGAAACACACGATCGGCATAACAGCAGGGGCTTCGGCACCGGATGTCCTTGTGGACGACGTAATTGCTGCGTTAGCTAAACTCGAGCCGATCGAAATCGAGGCCCTGCAAGGCATCGAGGAAAAGATAACGTTCCGTCTGCCGCCTGAATTGCTCGAAGTTTCGTGATGCAGATCAGGCCGGTTCGAGCGTCGTAATTGGGGGAACCTACCGGGTGGGAATTCCATTAAATCAAGCGCTGTCGATCGGGGCCTATGTGGTGGGACAACACCTTAGGGGCCGTAAGCGCTATCCGCTCGTGTTGATGCTCGAGCCGCTCTTTCGCTGCAACCTCGCGTGCGCGGGCTGCGGCAAGATCGATTATCCCGACAAGATTCTCAATCAGCGCATTTCGGTCGCCGACGCTTTGCATTCAATGGACGAATGCGGCGCGCCCGTCGTCGTCCTCGCCGGCGGCGAACCGCTACTTCACAAGGAACTCCCCGAGATCGTCACCGGGGCGCTGGCCAAAGGAAAATTCGTTACCGTCTGCACAAACGCGCTGCTGCTGGAAAAAAAGATCGATCTTTACAAACCGCACAGCCGCTTCAACTGGTCGATCCATCTCGATGGCGACAAGGACATGCACGACAAGTCGGTCAATCAAAAAGGCGTCTACGACCGGGCCCTCGAAGCCATTGCAACCGCCAAGGCGAAAGGCTTCCGCGTCAATATCAATTGCACCTTATTCAGCGATGCCGAGCCTGAGCGCGTCGCGAAATTTCTCGACGACGTCAAGGCGCTCGGCATCGGTGGCATTACGATTTCGCCGGGATACGCCTACGAGCGGGCACCCGATCAGCAGCACTTCCTCAATCGCACAAAGACGAAGCAACTCTTCCGCGATATTCTGAAACGCGGGCGAGGTGGCCGCGCCTGGCCGTTCTTCCAGTCCGCCCTATTCCTTGATTTCCTCGCCGGCAATCAGACCTATCACTGCACGCCGTGGGGCAACCCGACGCGCACAGTGTTCGGTTGGCAGCGGCCCTGCTATCTGCTCGGAGAAGGTTACGCCAAGACCTTCAAAGAGCTGATGGAGGATACGGATTGGGATAAGTACGGCACCGGCAATTATGAGAAGTGTGCCGATTGCATGGTTCATTCCGGCTTTGAAGCCACCGCTGTCATGGATGCAGTCAAGCGCCCCTGGAAGATTGCGGCGGTGACGCTGAAGGGCGTCAAGACGGATGGCCCGATGGCACCTGACATTCCGCTCGATCGCCAGCGGCCAGCAGAGTTCGTGTTCTCGCGGCACGTCGAGCACAAGCTAGCCGAGATCAGTGAAGCCGAGGCCCGGGCCAAGAAGCCTGTGGCAGCGGAATAGTTCGATCATCGCACGGCGAGCTGCTATAGCCGCGCGGATCAAATCCGGCAGCTGGCTGGGCTCGGAGCGCAATGATTTGATGACGGCAATGATGTCGGGCGAACCGTCCGGCTTCAGGCCGTGGATGGCGGCAGGCGGCAGCCGCTGATGGGCAGGATCGGCGATAACGCGTAAGACTGCGAACGGCACCTGCCGATCAGCTGCGATGCGCGCCGCGACGTGGCTTTCCATATCGGCCGCGATGGCGCCCGTCTCATCGAACAAGAGCTTCTTTGCTGCTGGATTTGCGACGACGCTCTGACAACCGGCGATCGCACCGAGTTCCGCGTCGGGCAAACATCCGGCGATGCGCTTTGTCCAGGCCGCGTCTGCCAAATAGGAACGTCCACCGTGAACAACCGACGTTCCGACGACACAAGTTCCGGATTTCAAGTCTGCCCGCAACCCGCCGGCGATGCCGAAGCTGATGATGCCGCGCACGCCGTCGGCAATTAGCCCTTCGATCAAAGACGCGAGGCGTGTTGCATCGCCGCCTGACGCGACAGCTATGACGCCTTTAGAATGCTCCGCAATTCGCGCTTCCGCAGCAAGGCCTGTCGCGGCGATCACCAAACCCACGGACCGCACTGGCGTTACATCCCGACCAGAACCGATTTGGTGTTTGCGGCTTTGAGATTGCGATAGCGCGCCAAGGCCCACATCGGAAAAAATTTCGCATAGCCGTGATAGCGAAGATAAAAGACGCGCGGAAAGCCGGTCG
>NZ_DATNBA010000159.1:0-26410 GCF_035572195.1 Hyphomicrobium sp.
CGGTTTTTCTTTTTCGACGCATCGGGCCTGGCTTGAACGACCGGCCCTTCATTGCGCGCGACATTGTAATCGAGTTCCGAACGGGCAGCAGCGAATGCAAGGCCGGCTACATCATCGTTCGTCTTGAAATGTTTTTTTGCCGTCCGTGGCGCGTCGGGCTGATCTGACAAAATCGCGCCGCGCAGGCCGGAGTCGAGCGCCGCATGCGCTGGTGTCGCCAAGGCAATGGGAGCAAGCGCAGAGCAGGCGAGGAGCAGATTGCGGACGTTCGACATGTGGGTACACCCGTGGCTGATCGCGGGTGAGCCTAAAGACGGCGATTTAACGTGTAGTTATCTTCTTGGCTAAAGTTGCGTAGACGTTCGATTCTTTTGAATTTTCGATCTGGGGAAATCCCGTAACCAGGGGCGCGAGAAGAAATCCGCGCGCGCGCTGCAAATCTTCGAACACTTGTCAGCGACAACACTTAAAGCCTTAAGCAAATCCTTCATCGCTTTTACGCTCTGTTCATGCGCCGCAACTAATGTCAGACATGCGTCGACGAGCGCGGCGCACCAGCGCAGATAACTGCTGAGCGAACATGGCGAAGACGGCACTGAATTCCCTCCCAAACGCCTGGCAGGACTGGATCATCGGCAATTTGGCGCGCGCCTGCGAGCCTGACGGCATGGCTGAGATTCTGGTGCGCGACGGCCAATTTGATCCGGCGCTTGCGCGCTTGGCGATCGAAGAGGCCAGCGACGGACGCATCAAGTCATCTCCCCTCGCGCTCACTGCCATGCCCGACATCGACACGCGTTCGAATTGCATTCGGACGTCCGATCGCGTCGTCGATGTCCTTCTGACGTTGACGTCTCCGCGCATCGTCCTGCTGGGAAATGTCCTCAGCGATGAGGAGGCCTCTGCTCTGACGGCGTATTGCCAGTCGCGTCTCGAACGCTCACCGGTCGTCAATGACGATGATGGAACGATTCAGCAGCATCAAAGTCGAACCAGCCGCGGCGCTTTTATCCAACGGATGGAAACCGAACTCGTGGGCCGTGTCGAAGCGCGCCTCGCGCAGCTTGCGCGTTGGCCGGTCGATCACAGCGAAGGTCTGCAGATCCAACAATACGACGCGACCAATGAATATCGGCCGCATTTCGACTGGTTCGATCCGGAACTGCCCGGACCACGCAAGCACATGGAGCGCGGCGGGCAACGGCTTGCGACGTTCGTCATCTATTTAAGCGATGTCGAAAGCGGCGGCGCCACTGCCTTTCCGGAATTCGGCCTCGAAATCTGGCCCAAGAAGGGAAATGCCGTTTTCTTCCAGAATACCGACAGCCAGCATGTTCCTGACCGGCGCACGCTGCACGCCGGCACTCCGGTTGTGCGCGGCGTCAAAACCATCGCCAACAAATGGCTGCGTGAACGCACCTACTGAGAATTGCGTCCCCTGAGATGATCTCGACGCATCCCATGTGATGCCTCACCAGTCCGGCATGGTCGGGTTGGCGTAGCTGAACTGATTGGGAATATTGAGATTGGAAAAGGAGAACGACAGGCTGACGTCGAGCGACGTCACCTGATGCCACCAACCCAGCGGCAGAAAGACGGTTTCTCCCGCTTCGACGACGACTTCGAGCATCGTCACGTCGGCAAACAACGGGAAGCGCTTCAAATCCGGCTTGTCCACGTCGATGGGACTGAAGACACCGTTGAAGTTGTACAGCTTCGGAGTATCTAGCGGCGAAATGAACCGCCAGCGTTTGCGGCCGACCACCTGGGTGTGGAAAAGCATCAGCGTATCGTGATGCAGCGGCGTCACCGTTCCCGCCGGACCAAACCAGAACGATGACGAACGCGAAAGTTGCGCGCGATCGCAAATGGGCGGCAGGCTGCCAATGTCATCGAGCAACGGAGCAAACCCCGGCTGGCGCAGCGCCTCGTTGTTCGCCGTCATATAGTAGTCGTTGGTCGGACCACCCGAGACCACGCGATCAACGAAATCGCCGCACAGTTGCACCTCGCGATGATCGAGTTTGTTTTCTTCGTAGCGCGCGTCGGAATTCCGCTTGCACTGAATCTCGACGCTGAGGTGCCCGAAGTGCTGTTTCAGATAATTTGGCGACCAGCGTTTCATGGCAGGCCAGTCGGCGGTGAGACCGGTCAGCACCAATGGCCGACTGCCACGCACATAGCGCTCAACAAATTCGTCAGCTTCCACTTCGCCGCGCTTTTCAACCGTGGCGTAGCGTGGAGCGGACTCCCATAAGCGCTGCTGATTGGCGACAACCGATTCGAGCTTTCGCAATAATTCCTGATGCCTTCGCGCCGCGAGAAACACTGGATTGGATTCCATTTGCATGACGGAGATCTGGGCGTCGTGCGGATGGACACCCGCGGCCACCATCGTCGCGATGACTGATTCGGCCGTGCAGTCGCGCAGCCGGTTTTCGGCGATCCATTGGCGCCAGCCATCGTCGAGCGGACGATAGCTGACCGGCGGAGGAGGTGGCGTGAACTTGGCCAAGGGACGGTTCATCGATCGTTCTTCTCTCGCAACGAGTCGCGTTCGCAGGCGCAAATCGCGCCGGCGTCTCGCTACAAGTCTGGCTCTTTCTGATTAAGTTTTTCTTCAAGAGTCCCGCGAAACCGGCGTCACGCCCGCGAAAAGGCATGGGTCTCGAGGCTTAGTGTATTTTCAGGCCGCCCTTTTTTTGCGGCGGCGATAGGCGGCGACACCGGCAATGCCCGATCCAAAGATCAGCAAGGTCGTGGGCTCTGGTGCCTCTGTTACCACGGTGGGAGGCGTCGGTGTCGATGGTCCGTCGCCGGTCGGCACGTCAATGACCAATGGCGGAGGCGGCGGACACGAGCCAGTGCCACTCACCGGATCGGTGATGCCACCGCTTCCCGTCGAGCCGGACCTGTGTGACCCGTGTGTCGGCCGAGAGGGTCCGGTGTTGCGTATCACGGGCGCCACCTGGTCGATGGTGGTCGACTGGTCGATAGTGGTCGACGTTTTCGCCACCCGCGTGTGACGGCCTCTTGGTGGTGTCACCACCGGATCACTTACCGGAATGATCGGAGTTGTAGAGTCGGTACAGGTAACAGGCGGCGGTGTTCCCGTATCCCCTCCCGAGCGGGATCGCCGCCCATGAGTTGAACCGTGTTGACCAGTGGTTTGATGCACGGTGATCGTACCGTTATTTCCACCAGTCGAATGTGAGCCGTGAGGGGCAGCCAAGGTGCGGACAAGACCCGCTGAGGCCGGCGCAATCCACAACAACGCCGCGCACGCCGCCGCAAACGTCAAACAATTCCGGGGCTTCAAAATATCCACCAGACCTCACTCGCCCTAAATTTAGAGCATAAATCATGCCACCCCTTAACCTATTGATAAAGCGTGCAGCCTGCCACGGCACCCTCCCGAATTGGCGCGAATTTGTAAAATATTCTTACAATGGATCTGGCTCAGAACCGCGACTGGCCGATCTAACGCCAGGTCTCCAACAAGCGTTGAGCCTTCTCACGATCGGCAAAGTCTTCGTGCATCGCCACCGAGGACAACAGGGCTTTCGCATCCGCGCGCGCGCCATTGGCATCCAGCGCCAGGGCGAGATGATATGCGATCTCCGCGTCGTTGCCCTGCAATTGATGGGCCCGCCTTAGAGAAATCAGCGCCCCCTTGGGATCGGATCGACGCAGTTGCATGCAACCCAGCGTGTCCCAATAGTCGGGCGAAGTGGGCTGCAACTTCACTGCGCGCTTCGCGAGATCGAGAGCTCTGGCCGGCGCTTCGTCCACGACCAACCAGGAGAGATTGTTCAACGCCAGAGCATCGTCGGGATGCTCGCGTACCAATTGCTCATACTGCGCTCGCGCGCCCTTTAGATCGCCAAACCGCAACAGCAGGAGGGCATATTGTCGACGCGCCAAAAGATTGTCGCGGTGCTGCGCAATCCAGCTTCGCAAGCCCGCCAGCGCAACGTCCTTTCCGAGCGCTGCCAACGCCTCGCCGCCACCTAGTGCGATTGCGCGCGCGATATAGTTTTGCGCCTCTGTGGGACGCTTCGACATCAGATAGGCCCGCGCAAAAAGAACAGCGACGCGCGGGTCTTTGGAATCCTCTACCAGCGCCAAAGCATTAAGGGCGTACTGGGGACTCTTTTGGCGAAGTCGAATGTCGGCCAGTTCCAAACGCGGCTCAAGAAGACCCGGATTGGCAAAAACCGTGGCGCTCAATACCTTCGCCGCACTTTCCAGGAAGCCGGCTTCCAGCGCCATATTTGCGACGTTGACGGCAATCTCGACGTCGGATTGCAGAAACTCGCTCGGCAGCGCATGTGCTACGCCCCAGGCTCCCGTCATATTCCCGCGGCGCGCCAGAATGATCGCGCGATAATAGTTCGCAATCGCGAGATCGGGCTTCTGCGCCAGGATACGGTCGACTTCAGGCTTGGCGTCTTCGGTCATTCCGACGGACAGATAAACCTTGATACGTTCAAGCCGGGCAGCAAGGCTGCGCGGCTTTTCGGCGACCAGCTTTTCGGCGATAGCGAGCGCCCCAGCCTGGTCGTTCCGCTTCAAAGCGACGCCGCTCTTGAAGACGAGAGCACTGATATTGCCGGGTGCCAGAGCGAGGGCTTCGTCAACGAGCTTGTCGGCTTGGGCCCAATTCTCGTGCAGAAAGGCGATCCGCGCGGCAGCCATCAGGCCGTCGTAGTCGCGCCGGATTGCGAGAGAGCGTTGCATTGCCGTTTGAGCCGCGGCGTCATCTCCAAGCGCCTCCAGCGCCACGGCCCGTGCGCGCAGAATCGTTGCCGCCAGCGGACTGCGATCGGACGAGCTCGGATCCGCGTAGAGATCGAGCACGACCTGATTTTCGCCGCGCGCCAGCATGGCTTCGAAAAGAGGGCCCAGCACCAGATCGTCGGGCGCGCCCAAACTTCGGGCACGGCTGAGGGTATCTTCCGCATCGGCAAAGGCGCCGGCGCGGTTGAACGCAACGCCGAGTTCCATCAGCACGGTGGGATTTGTCGGTTCGATGCCGACCGCGAGCTTCAGGTCGGTCAGGGCGCGCCTGACATCGTCCTCGCGAAGCGCATTCCGCGCGTCGGCAATGAGGCCCACGACTTTAGGATTGGGCGAAGGTAGCGCACGCGCGGGCGTATTGCCGTAGGTGGCATCGACGGACTGCGTGAGAAGCGGCAGCACGCAAATTGTGAGCATGGCGCCGGCCATGAGTCGAAGCGATTTTCGCACGCCGCGCTCAGTGAGCCGCATGGGGGACGCACCGGACCGCGCATTCGTCAGCGATGAAAGGCGTCTTTTGAGCATGCGCACCAGGTTATCCCGGTCGAGGGTAACGAAAGTCTAGCCGGTTTGAAAAATCCGCGACAACCGTGCCATGGCCGCGGCGCATGCGGACGCAGCCTACGGACTCTGAGCGTTGGGGATTACGACTGTCGAACCTTGCGGCGCCGTACCAACGCCGCGCCGGCAAGTCCGCCGCCGAACAGCAATGCCGTCATGGGCTCAGGCGCGGCAACCCGAACGCCACCATTGAGGACAAAGACGCCTCCGTCGAGGAAGTCGATGCTTCCGCCGGCGACTGTGTCCTGCAGCGTCATGGTCAAATTGTAGGTTCCGTTACCCACGATGGGCGCAAAGAAAACAGAAACTGCATAATTGATGATCCCGCCGCTGCCGCCACCATCGGGAACGGTGAAGCTCCCAATGTTCGTGCCGTTGATGGCGACGATCACGTCTTCGCTGGCGCCATTCAGGTTATCGTCGACGTTGAAGTCGACTTTGAGCGAGTCGACTGATGTAACACCCGTCCCCGTGAAAGTCTGAGCGACATTGTCGCCTGCCGTGAACATGACGGCGCTGGCGCCGCCGGCGGGAATGAAGCCGGAGCCGTCGGCTGCGCTCGTATAAAGTGTCCCCGTGCCTGGGAACGGCAGCACGACTGTGCTCGCATCCGCCGCCGCCACTTGGAACAAGACGGCAAACCCAATGGCCGCTAGCGCGGTCCTGGATACGTTTGAGAATTTCATCTGGACCCACCCGCGCTCACCCCGCGCGACTATTGCACAAAAACGTCCGGCTCTGAATCACAATTTCGATCCAAAGGGATGGAACTTCTTCGTAGTCTATCCAAGGCGATGGGAACTCTTCCCGATAACTTCCGAACACTGTGCAAGGTTTCCGGTCCAAGCTAAGGTTGCAGGAAATTCGAAAAGGACGCGGCGAGGCCTTGTTCGGGGTGATCGATAGCGGTCGACACGAGCGCAAGGCTCGGACCTTCGCCTGCCTAAGCGCACTCGTGCTTGTCGCAGTCGCCCCGGCTCGCGCCGAATTTCCTCCCGAAGGCGCCGTCTCGGACCCGAACAATCCGTCAATTGCGGCCGGCGACTATCCGGATGCGGCGCACAAAACCGTCATGCATCACTACATCTTCTACTTCGATTGCGGAAAAAGAGACTGGATCGGCGTCTCGGTGGCGGGAACCAACGGAAAACCGTCGGCGCCGCCTCAGGCCATCGGCAGAGGGAAGGAATTTCCCTCCGGCCCTCCTCCCGGATCCAAGTACGTTGCCGGCAAACCCGACCGCGCGATAAATGCCGGCAGTGGTGGAACATTTGCGCTTCGACAAGGCGTCTGGTTCGACCTCAAGACGAACGAAGCCATGACGTCTCCCAAACTTTGTCCCGGTAGCGCCGGCGAACCGGACTCGGTGAAGCGCGCAAAGGATACGGGACAAGCTCTTCCGGGAACTCACGCTCCGGCAACGTCCGAGCCAGTTCCTCCGAAAGCTGATCAGCTGCCTCCAGCGCCACAATACATGCCCCATCAGGGGAATGACCGGAAGCTCTAGAGCAGAAGCTTCGTCGGGCAAGTCGAACTTTGGCAACGGAACCATGCCGTCCGAAAAAACGCCTCAGGCGCTCCACGAACGCATTCACTATCGACCCGACATTGACGGCCTTCGTGCGATCGCCGTCTTCATCGTGATTTTTTATCACTACGGAGTTTGGCCTTGGACCGGCGGGTTTGTCGGCGTCGACGTTTTCTTTGTGATCTCCGGCTACCTCATTTCGTCGATCATCTATCCTGAAGTCATCGGGCGGCGCTTCTCGATACTGGACTTTTATGCGCGGCGGATCAGGCGCATCTTTCCCGCGCTCGGCGCCACGCTCCTCTTCGCGGCGATCGCCGGCGCGATCACTCTCTTTCCCGAGGACCTCATCAAATTCGGTGAGAGTCTTTTCGCGACGGCCCTCTTCTCGTCGAACTTCGAGTTCTGGCGCGAGGCGAATTATTTCGACAGCTCAGCCATCTCAAAACCCTTGCTCCACACCTGGTCGCTCGCGGTCGAGGAGCAGTTTTATCTTTTCTTTCCACCCTTGTTACTCGCCATTCGATGGCTGCGACGCGTCGAGTCCGCAGCCCCGATCCTGGCGACGCTTGGCGCGGTGTCGCTTGCAATTGCTGTCGTCGTCTTGCGCACTTCTCCGACGGCCGCATTTTATCTTTTGCCCGCTCGGGCCTGGGAACCCCTGCTCGGCGCCTTCCTGCTGACGTCTGACTTGAAGCCACCAAATGCGCTGCTCGCGAACCTCTGCGCCGTCATGGGAATGATCGCAATCGGGTGGGCTGCGCTCGACTTCACAAGGTCCACTCCATTTCCCGGCTTGAGCGCGATCCTTCCGTGCGGAGGCACGGCGCTGCTCATTTTCGCCGGCTCGAACAGATCGTCACTCGTGAACGCAATTCTCAGTGCCCGGCCGTTGGTCGTCGGCGGGCTAATCTCATATTCTCTGTATCTCTGGCATTGGCCGCTGCTTGTGTTCGCGACATACGCGTCGTCGAACGGCATAACAGACCTCTCCAAAGCCCTCTTGATAGCTGCGTCTGTGGGGTACTCGCCTACGCGTCATGGCGATTTGTCGAGCGGCCGTTTCGCGGCAGAAGTGCGATTCTTTCTCGACGCGAATTGTTTTACGCCGCGGCGATTTCAACACTGGGCGTCGTCGCTCTCGGCGCGATTCTCGTCCTGACTCGCGGCCTTCCGGGCCGATATCCAAAGCCCGTCCAAGTCATTCTCGCCGCAGCCTCGGACTACCACGAGCCCACCAATTGCGAGCAGAAAGGGCAATTCAAAATTTGCCGGGTGGGGCCGACTTCGATCAAAGAGCCGGACATCCTCTTCTGGGGCGACTCGATTGCGAATTCCATGCTGCCCGCGATTGCCTCCGCCTTGGATAGAACACGGCAGAGCGCCTACTACTTCGAATTGAATGGCTGCCCGCCCCTTTTGGACATTAATCGCCCGAGCACGCCGGACTGCCGCGAATTCAACAGCAATGTCCTTCGGTTTGCCGTGCGTTCTAAGGTCCACACCGTTGTTTTGATTGCTCGCTGGGCGCTGGACGCCGAAGGGACGCACTATGGTGATGAACCCGGCGAATTCGTCAGTCTTCAAGACGCTCGGAACCAAGACCCGACTGCCAACAACCATCAACTTTTTCTGTTGGGTTTGACGCGCACAGTGAGCACACTCATCGATGCCCGCAAGCGTATTGTCCTGATGGGTTCAATTCCCGAAATCGGTCGCGCTGTTCCCTCCTTGTTGGCGAAGGAGCATCTTCTGGGAGGCGCCCGGTTCTCCGGTCCGACAGTCGCTGAGTTCGAGGACCGACAGCGCTTCGTCCGCCATACGATGAATGCACTTCACGCTCAGTTTGGTGTGACGGTCCTCGACCCTGCTTCGATTCTTTGTAAAACAACATGCAGTTTGGAGCTGAACGGTGAACCTCTCTACTCCGATAACCATCATCTGAGCACACGCGGAGCCAAGTTGATCGAGCCGCTTATGTTAAAGGCTATATCGCAGTAGCCGCCATTCGATTCGCCAAAGGATTCCGATGACAGGCACCACCTTGACGACGACCGCCAGCCCCGAGATGACCATAGTCGAAGGCGCGCGCATCGACGGAAAATTGGCGACGCCGGAGACGCTGAGCGCACTTCAAGCCGGCGTTGTTGCGGGCGGCATTCTCTCGCTTCCTTCTGGGAAGATCATTGGGACGACCGAGATCAAAGTCTCCAGCACCCTGATCGGCGCGGGATCGGGCCAGACGATCCTGGATGCCATGGGCATCCCGGTCACAAGCAATCAGGGAATTCTGTTCGTATCCGTACCAGGTGTGGCAATTTCCAATTTGGCGATCGCCAACGCATCGGTTTCGGACTTGATCGGGGGCAACGCTGCCGGCGTCTACGCGGGACCAGGCACATCCATCAAACTTTCAAATGTCGAGATCTTTAACTGCCAAGACGGTGTTCGCACACTTCGTTCGGAGGTTGAGATCGATGGCGGTTACATCCACGAGAACGGCAGCGGCACCGGACAAACGCACAATATATATGTCAGCGGACATCCAACGGCGTTCTTCAGAATGACGAACCTCACCACGGCGTCGTGCAAGGGCGGGCATGAGGTGAAGAGCCGTGCCATGCATACGATTTCATTCGGCTGTCATCACCTGACCGGCGGCGAAGGCGCAGCCTATGACATCTCCGACGGCGGACAGCTCAGCATATCGAACGGCAGCATGACGTTGCCGAAAGAGGCAGCAAACCAAAACTTCATCGCCTATGCCATGGAGAGCACCAAAAACATCGAGGTCGGCAATATCGTGACCATCACGAATGAGATCTTTCATGATGGGACGAAAACGGGCGGGATGATCCTGTCGGGTGACCCTGCCGCGACGCTCATTCTCTCCGGCTGCACATACACAGGTCCGCTGCCTCCGCGTCTCAAAGGCTGGGGCAGCGTCAGCGGCCAGTTTACAAAACAGCAGAGCTGATCCGCCGCCGAGAACGCGCCTAAGGACGCCGCGCGTTTACCAAACTCATTTACTAGCAATTCTGATTCTGCTCGCCAGCGCTCGCCGTCTCTCGCTACATGGGCGCCGACTTGCGTACGTCCGTTGCTCATAATGGTTAACCCTGAGGCTCAAATGCGTCCTCTGAATGCCGTTCTGAAAGCCACCGCAGCATTCGGCCTTGTTCTGCCGTTGATGGTCGCACTGCCGGCAGCGGCATCCGGCGGCAATGGCAGTTCTTCGTCGCCGCCTACGCACACATCGAACGGTTCGACCGGCGGAACCAACAATCACGGCAATCACGGCCATTCGAACGGCGGCTCCACAGGCGGCTCTCAAGGTGGAACAGGCGGTTCGTGTGGCAGCACGGGGACTGGTGGCGCAACCGGCGGCTCGACGGGTCACACGAACCACAGCCATTCCGGCGGCGGCAGCACGAACGGACCCTCCCACGGCCACGGCAACCATGGCGGGACAAACACCGGGAGCAACTCGGGTTCCACCGGCAACTCCGGAACAGGAACGACCGGCACCGGCAACTCGGGCAACTGCGGAACTGGCGGCGCGGGCAATGACGGCAACGGCTCGTCGGGCAACTCCGGCTCCAACAACGACGGCAATGGCGGGAATTCCGGCGGCGATCAGGGAGCCGGCAATGGCGGCGGCTCGAATGGCGACCAAGGCGGCGGTTCCAACGGCGGACAGAACAATGGTTCCAACGGCGGTCAGAACGGTGGCTCGAATGACGGCGGCGGTGCGGACAACGGTCAAAACGGCGGAACGAACGGCGATACCGGCAACGGCGTCAACGATCCGAACGGAGGCTGTTCGCTGAACAATCCGGCCGCATGCGACACAAACGGCCCCACCGGGGGTGATCAGGGCTGCAGCGGCGTCTCCTGCGATGCGCCGTCAGCCAACCCGAACCTGGTGTCCGTGCCGGAGCCCGCGACGCTGACGCTTTTTGGCGCCGGCATCGCCGCTATGGCAGCAAGGCGCAAGCTTCGTCGGCAAACGCGCCGCTAAGCCCGGCTCCAAGTTACGAATACCCGACAAATCGGCTCCTTCCACTCGACGTAGCGTCACCCTTTCCCGCATGCGGAAGCGATGGCGGGCTTCGTTGGCCCCCGCTACAGTCGCGGCAAAGAAATTCGTGGAAAGGAACTACCTATGTCGCTCAATTTCGAAATCCCCGCCGAAGCCAAGGCCATGCGCGAAAGGGTGCGCCAATGGGTCCATGACGAATGCATTCCGGCGGAGAAGAAGCTGCTCGCCGGCGCCGACTACAAGGAGACGCTGGCAGCGCTGCGCAAGAAGGCCCGCGCCCAGGGCCTGTGGTGCCCGTTCATTCCGAAAGAGCATGGCGGCATGGGGCTCGGCCCGCTCGCCAATGCGCTCGTGCAGATGGAACTTGGGGAAAGCTATCTCGGTGCCTTGTCGATGAACACGCAAGGTCCCGACGACGCGACCATGCTCACGCTCCTGCAGAACGGCACGGACTACCAAAAAGAGAAATTCCTCAAGCCGCTGCTGAACGGTGAAAAGCGCATTTGCTATTCGATGACGGAAAAAGCGGCCGGAGCGGATGCAACCGGCATGCAGACGCGGGCCGAGAAGAAGGGCAACGACACTTACGTTCTGAATGGCGAGAAGTGGTTTTCGAGTGCGGCGAGCGTCGCCGACATTGCATTGGTGATGGCAAAGACCGATCCGGATGCACCGCGCCACCAGCAGTTCAGCACGTTCCTCGTGGAGCTGCCGAACCCCGGCTACAAGATCAAGCGCAATATCAAGACAATGGGAATCGAGGGACCGCTGTCGCACATTCTGGGTGGCGGTCACGCGGAAATCGAAATCTCAAACCTCGAAGTGCCGGCGGACAATATTCTGGGCGGCGTCGGCAATGGCTTCAACATGGGCCAGCATCGCCTCGCCTATGGCCGACTGCGTCACGGCATGCACAACGTCGCGATGGCGCAACGCGCGCTAGACATGGCGGTCAAGCATGTCACGAGCCGCAGCACATTCGGCAAGCCATTGTCGGAACGCCAGGGCGTGCAATTCATGCTCGCCGACTGTGCCAGCGAGCTCTACATCGCGCGGCTCATGCTGATGCACATCGCCTACAAGGCGGAGAAGGGATTGGATCTGCGTCAGGAGAACGGGATCGCCAAGGTGTTCCTCGCCCACATGGTGCACAAGGTTGTCGACACCGCGATCCAGCTGCATGGCGCGCTCGGCTATAGCATGGATACGCCGCTCGCGGCCTGGTACACACACATCCGTTCGCAGCGCCTGGTTGATGGACCTGACGAGGTGCACCGCTGGACCACGGGCCGTAACGTCATCAAGGCTTACAAACAATTCGGGACGACTGCATCGGCGGCGGGCGGCGATCTGCTCTAAGATCGGATGCGCGGCGCCCTCTGACGGGCGCCGGCGCCATCCGGAGCCGGCCGGGAATGCAGTTTGCTTTTGCGACTGAAGCGGACGTCCGCGCCCTTCTCGGAGCGGCCAGGAAACACGCGCGCGAAACCGGACCCGGGCTGGCGTCCGCACTTCTCCTGCATGGGCTCCTCGTCGCGCTGATCATCCTGATGCACATGCAGTTCGCTGCGCCGGCGCGACCAACCGCGCTGAGCGTCGTTCCCGTTGACGTCGTGCAATTCGGAGAAGAAACCACGTCTCCGCCCGCAACCTTGAAGTCCGTCGTGCCGCAACAGAAGCGCGTTCCGACCAGGAAGCAGGAGGAGGCAAGTCCGGTGCCACCGGAAGGCACTTCGCCGAACGGCACAAAGCCCGCGCCGCTCGACAATCTCGACGCCAAATTGCGCGCGCTCGCCCGACTGAGGCAGCCGGATACTGCGCCGCGCGTGATCGACAATTCGGGACAATCCGACGTGACCTCGACCAGCGACGCCGCGGCTGCCGGAGACCAGGCCGCCTACAGCGTGCGCGACTTCGTGCGTCAGCAGGTCGTGCGGCACTGGAGCCTCGATCTCCACACCCTTGGCGCTCGCCGATTTCAGATTGCGATACGTGTCGTGATGACGCGCGACGGCAAAATCGAGAAGGCGGAAATCATCGACAAGGAGCGCTATCGCACCGATGCCGTCTTTCGCGACATCGCGCTCAGCGCCCGCAACGCCGTTCTGCTTTCCTCGCCGGTGCCGCTTCCTGCCGGAAACTATGCCGAGGTGATGGACATGGTATTGAACTTCAATCCACGCGACGCGCTGCAATAGGCGTCAGGGAAGCGTGCGCGCCACCCGGAAGCCCGCCAGGCTGGAATAGTCGTAGGCGCTCTTCTCGCCGCCACCTGCGGTTCGCGCGGCAGAGCGAACAAAAATGGGGACATTGTCGAACGAACCGCCGCGCAAGACATGCTTGCCGCAATCATCGCCGAGCCAGGCGCGGCCATCCGCCGGCGCGCCGACATAGCTTTTGTGCCAGCAATCGGCGGTCCACTGCCAGGCATTGCCGAGCATGCCGTAAAGGCCGAATGGATTGGGGGCGAAGCCATCGACGTCTGTCAGGACGCGGTCGTCGGACTTGCTGCCGCAGCCATTGCAGTTCGCATTGTCGGAGCCGATGGAATTTCCCCACCAGCGCGCCGTCGCTGTGCCCCCGCGCGCGGCATATTCCCATTCCGCTTCGCTCGGCAGCCGGTACGGGCCGGCGCCGCGCCCACGCGACGGATTGGCTGCACGCACCTTGGCGTTCAGCCAGGCGATATAGGCTTGGGCATCTTTCCAGCTGACACAGGTCGCGGGCCAAGTCGGAGGCTCCGCGTCGGAACGCGGATAGGCGCGCCCGTTGCCGGGCGATTGCCAGCCAAGCGTCAGCGTTTCATTGCACGGCGCCGGCTGATAGGCGCTCTCGCGCAGGAAGATGAGAAACTCTGCCGTCGTGACATCGAATTTGCCCAAGGCGAACGCGCGAATGGCGACGCGATGCTCGGGCCCTTCCGCATCGAAGCGGCCAGGCTCGCTCGCGGGGCTGCCCATCACGAACGTGCCTGCCGGGATGCCGACCATCAGCGGACAGTCCGGACACTCGCGAAACTCTCGGTCCTTGTGCTCCTCGGCAGCGACGGGAAAGCCGATGAAAATGGCGAGGAGAAGGACCAGGAGCGAGGCGCGATGGTGCAGTGACATTGGGAGCGATGGTTGGTGCTGACGAACCCTAGGTACAGGTTGCGAGTATCGCAAGACGATCACGACAGCGTGCGTTCAAGGAAGCAGGAGCGCTTCGCCCACCAGATCCTGGAGCAGCTTCGTCCGCGGATAAGGCGTACCCGTGTATTGCCGGAAGCCCTCCGCATAGGTGACGCCGAACATGTTGCCACGCTTGGCGGCCCACTTCTTCATGGAGAGCATGTAATCGTCGATGCCGTGCTGCTTCAGAACCCAGTTGCGTTGGCTCGCATGCGCGGCGAGCATCCGGGATTTCGTCTCGAACTTCGCCGTGATGTCGACGCCGAAATCGGGTGTGACGCGGATGCCGGAGCGGTCGCGGCCTTCGATCGGATCCATGAAGTAGAGATGGGGAATGGCTGCGAGGGCGGCCGCCGGCCCGGTCTCGTAGTTCGGTACCGAGGAGGCAAAGAGCGCATCGCGCACCAACATGCTCGTCGCCTCATGATCGGGATGATAGTCGACTGGCGAAGCGGTGATGACGATGTCCGGCCGGGCTGCGCGCACGAGTTCGGTCGTGCGGCGTCGCGCTTGATCGTCATTGAAGACGCAAAGATCGCCGAACCCCGCACAGAGATAGTCGGCGCCGATGATGACGGCTGCTGCCGCCGCCTCTTGCTTTCGCACGCGTGCGGTCTCGGCCAAATCCATCTCGACCGAGCCGCAATCCCCGGCGGTCATCGTGACGATGGTGACGTGGTTGCCGCCTTCCGCCAGCAAGGCAAGCGTGCCGGCGCCAAGGACTTCAACATCGTCGGGGTGGGCGTGGACCGCCAAAATGCGTTTCATGGCCCATCATTGCCAAGGACCGTTGGACGCGCAAACCGGCGAAAGAAACCCCAACAACGCGCTGGCTCTTGCGCGATGAGCCGCAAACGCGCTCTAAGCCGCTGCAGAGATCCAACAAAGGTTCTGTTTGATGAACGCGAAACTTGCCCTTGCGACCCTGGCATTTGCCACGTTGATGAGTGGATTCAACACACAAACGAAGGCTGACATGACGTATGATCTGACCCCGCAGTCCAACCAGAAATTCCTCGCCGAGAATGCGCGACAACCCGGCGTCGTTACCACGGCAAGCGGCCTTCAATACAAGGTCTTGACCGCGGGTCACGGCAAACAGATCCACGGGCCTGATGACACCGTGACCGTGACCTACAAAGGCTGGACGATCGACGGCCACGTCTTCGACCAGACAGAGTCCGGCCGCACCGCAAGCTTTCCCGCCGGCCGGCTCATCCGCGGCTGGGTTGAGGCGTTGAAGCTCATGCATGAGGGCGACGAGTGGCAACTCGTGATTCCTTCGAAGCTCGGCTACGGAGAAGCGGGTGCCGGCGCTGACATCGGACCCAACCAGACACTCGTCTTCGACATGAAGCTGATTTCCGTCGCGCACACGGGCCATTAATGGCGGCCGGTTTCAACATTGGCGGCGTGCCCATCAAAGGGCGCGTTCTGACTGCGCCGATGACGGGCGTTTCCGATCTCCCATTCCGTCGCGCAGCGTCGCGGCTCGGCGCACCCTATGTCGCAACCGAGATGGTGGCCTGCGAATTGTTTGCGCGCGGCCGACCCGATGTCGTGCGCCGAGCCGCCGTCGGCGAAGGCTTGCCGCTGACGGTGATCCAACTCGTCGGTCGCGAGGCGCGGTGGTTGGCGCATGGGGCAAAGATGGCGGAAGCGGCCGGCGCAGACATCATCGACATCAACATGGGTTGTCCGGCTAAGGAGGTGACGGGCGCGCTTTCCGGTTCGGCCCTGATGCGCGACCTTGACGAGGCCGAGCGCTTGATTGCCGCGGTCGTGAACGCAACGCGGCGGCCGGTGAGCCTCAAGATGCGGCTTGGCTGGGATGAGCGGACCAGGAACGCACCGGAACTCGCGGTTCGCGCCGAGCGTGCCGGCGTGCAAGCGATCACCGTGCATGGCCGCACCCGCAATCAATTCTACAGCGGAATAGCCGACTGGCGCTCCGTGGCAGACGTGAAGGCAGCGACGCGGCTGCCGGTGATCGTCAACGGCGATATCGTGGATGCGCATTCGGCGCGCCAGGCTCTGCAGGCTTCAGGCGCGGACGCGATCATGATCGGCCGCGGCGCCTACGGCCGACCCTGGATCGCGGCGGCTCTCGACAAGGCGTTGTCGGAGGGCCGAGCGCTGGTCGAGCCGAGCCTTGCAACCAGATTTGGCATCGTACTGGAGCACTTTCGCGACAGCCTCAAGTTTCACGGCGATCTGCATGGCGTGAGGATCTTTCGCAAGCATCTCGGCTGGTATGTCGAGCGCGCGCCCTATCCCTTGAGCGCTGCGCTGAGACGTGCCGCCAAGTCGCGTCTATGCCGTCTGACCTCGCCCAGAGAGATCGAGTCCGAACTCATCGCGCTGTGGTCCGGCGCCGAATGCGCACTCGCGGCCTGACGTGGCTGCCTTCGTCTATGTCCTATTGAGCGTGCGAAAGCCGGCGAGAACCTATGTTGGCTGGACACTCGACCTGGAGCGGCGTCTCGAGCAGCACAACGTGGGTTCAGGCGCCAGAACGACGCGCGGCAGTCAGTGGATCTTGGTCTATGCGGAGCGCTACCGCACGCGCAATGCCGCGATGCGCCGCGAAGTTTTCCTGAAGCGAGACCGCCAGTTTCGCAAACTGTTGCGCCTGCGCTAACCGCGGCCGACGAAAGGCATCTTCGTCGCCATCACGGTCATGGATAGCACATTCGCGTCAAGCGGCAGGCTTGCCATGTAGAGCACGGCCCGCGCCACGGCCTCGACATCCATGGTCGGCTCCGGCTCGAGCATACCGTTGGCTTGCGGCACACCCTTCGCCATGCGCGCCGTCATCGGCGTCGCCGCGTTACCAATGTCGATCTGGCCGCAGGCGATGTCGAAGGCGCGCCCGTCGAGCGCTGTCGCCTTGGTCAGGCCCGTGATCGCGTGTTTTGTCGCCGTGTAGGGCGCGGAGTTGGGCCGCGGGGCGTGTGCGGAGATCGATCCATTATTGATGATGCGTCCGCCGCGCGGCGTTTGCGACTTCATCATGCGCAGCGCCGCCTGCGTGCAGAGAAAAGGGCCTGTCAGGTTGGTGTCGACGACCGCTTGCCACTGCGCCAGCGTGAGCGTCTCCATCGCCACGGGTGGCGCGCCCGTGCCCGCATTGTTGAACAGCAGATCCAGCCGGCCGAATTCTTCCTGCGTGCGCTCGAACAGCGCCGCGACCGACTTGGCATCGGTGACGTCGGTCGGAACTGCCAGCATCGACTTTCCTGGCGCGAGCGAGACGGTTTCGTTCAATGCACCGAGGCGGCGGCCGGCGAGCATTACGGCGTAATCGACACCGGCAAGTGCCAGCGCCACCGCCCGACCGATGCCGCTCCCTCCTCCGGTTACGATCGCCACCTTTTGCATTTTGACCCTCTCAGCGCGGTTCCGACGATAGCGAGATGTGCGGTTGTGCCGTGGAAACCGCCGACAGGATTGGTGCCTCCGCAAGCGCTGCATCGCGCGCATCGAGCTCAGCACGCACACCGGCATGACGGTCGGCATCGAGTTTCCAGCCGACGACGCAAAGCCCACCCAACATGACGAAGACGATGGGCCCCGACAGAAACACCCATTCGAGGCCGTTCAACGCTTGCGCGGTATTGTGGGCGCCTTCGGCCGCGTTATAGCCGACGCGTGAGAGCAGGATGAAGGTGACGCTGATCGCGGCCGCGGCGGCGATCTTCGAGGCGAAGGTCAGGACGGCATAGAGCAAACTGATCCGCTCCTTGCCCTGATGGAGTCGGATTTCGTCGCCGACATCGGCCATCATGGCGTTGATCATCAACCCGAAGCCTGCCGCCATGAATCCGCACCACAGCATTACCGGGACCGCTGCCAGAACATTGCCCACGGGAATCACGAAAACCGAGAATAGTCCGAGCGAAAAAGCCGTGGTGGTGGCGATCAAGGTTTGGTGCTTTCCAAATCGTGACGCGGCGCGCGCCGTCAGCGGCGCACCGATCACGCCCGCCAGGATATAGATCAGCAGAAGAATCGTGGCCTGCTGCGTGCTGAAGCCGCGCACATCCTTGAAATAGAAAAGATACATCGCACTCATCCAACCCGGTCCGAGCGTCAACGCCATCTGGCAAAGAAAGAGACGAATGACCTCCGGCTTGCGCGCGATGTCGAGATAGTCGACCAGCGCGAATTGCGGATGCGTATCCTTGCTGATGCGCTCCGGTGTTCGCCATACTGTCAGCCCGACCGAGATCGGTGCGACCAGGATGACGAACCAGCCCATCGCCTGAACGCCCTGGGCGTTGCTGAAACCGAGTGCCGGAGCAACGATCGGAATGAGCAACGTGATGACGCCCGCAGCCACGCCCACCGCGGTCAGGATTCCGAACACGCGCGAACGCTCGTGATATTGCGTCGCCAGCGTTGCACCCCAGGCATACTGCGACAGCGTCAGGATGGAATTGCCGATATAAAGCACGAAGAGCCAGACCAGCAGATAGAACGCGCCGATGCCTTTCGGCGCCATGAAGAGCATGTAGACGGCAAGCATCACAACGGGCACGCCGGAGCCGAGCCAGGCGCGATAACGGCCAAGCGGAGTGCGCGTCCGATCCATCATGTGGCCGAGGACCGGATCGACGAACAGATCGACGATCCGAACCATGGCCCAGGTCCCGCTGATCGCTGTCAGCGCGACGCCGAGATGACCCGCGAGATAGGGCGGCAGGTAGACGAAAAGCGCAACGCCCAGCGCGGAAACCGGAAACGTCGCAACCGAGAACGTGACCACCGAGACGAGCGAGAGTCTTTGCGCGACCGTTCCTGCACTTTTCATAGTGTCCTCAGCTGCCCAACTTGCGTCAGCAATTCAGCGGCGAATTGCGAAAGCGTGTCGTCGCGCGCGCCCATCACAACGATACGGTCGCCAGGTTGCGCCAGTTCGACGAGGCGGCGGCCCAATTCTGCACGATCGGAATAGACATGGGCAGCGCGGCCGCGGGCCGCAACTCCCTTGATGATGTCGATGCTCGAGACGCTGCGGTCTGTGGTACCGCCGAAATAGACCGGCTCCGGCATCAGCAATATGTCATCTGCGAGCAAATTGGCGGCAAAACAGTCGATCAGTGCATCCTTCATCAGCCGCAGTGGCCCAAAGCCATGCGGCTGGAACATGACAAGCAGGCGGCCCGCGAAGTCGTGCAAAGTAGAGAGCGTGGCTGCGATCTTGTCGGGATTGTGCGCGAAGTCGTCGATCACGGTCACGCCGCCCGCGCTGCCGACAATTTCGAGCCTGCGGCGAACACCGCTGAACTCTCCCAGTGCAAAGACGGATTCGGCGAGCGTCACGCCGGCCGCGCGCGCAGCGCCGATCGCAGCCAGCGCATTCGAGACATTGTGCCGCCCCGGCACGCGAAGCCTCACCTTCTCCGGTTTCGCGGCGTTGCGCTCGCTCACCTCGAATGCGATGCCGTCCGGCAATGGTTCGATCGCGCTTGCCAGGAGATCAGCCTTCGCATTGCTGAGGCTGTAGGTCAGAGAAAGTTTTGCCGCGCGCCCGGCGGTTAACGCTGCTGTCTCGGCATTGTCGAGGTTGAGGATCGCGAGCTCCGATCTGGCGACAAAGCCGCGGAAAAGTTCGCGCAGCTCCGCCATTGCCTTATGGTCCAGGGCAATGTTGTTCAGGACCGCCACGCGCGGGCTGAACCAGGCGATCGAGCCGTCGCTTTCATCGACCTCGCTGACGAAGAGATCGCTCTTGCCGACAAGGGCGCTGGCAAATGGCGCCTTGGGCGAGATGAAGTTCTTCATCACCGCGCCGTTCATCACAGTCGGATCGCGGCCTCTGGCGTGCAGGATCCAACCGAGCATTGCCGTTGTCGTCGACTTGCCGCTGGTGCCGGCGACGCCGATCGCGTTGGGTGCGCCATTGAAAAGTTCGGCGAGCAGCGCCGCGCGCAGCATCAGCTTGGCGCCCTTTTGCCGCGCGGCCATGACATCCGGAACAGTTTCTTCGACCGCCGATGAGGTCACGACGATCATCTCGCCGGTGATCCCCGATCCATCCTGGGCGAACAATTCGATGCCATTGGCGCGCAGATAATCGAACTTCTCACTGAGGCGGCCTTGGTCGAGCGCACGGTCGGAGCCCATGACCCTTGCGCCGCGCGCACGCAGGATGAGGGCCAGCGGCAGCATTCCGCTTCCGCCGATGCCGCACAGGAAATAAGGCCTGTCTGGATTCATCAGCGGACGCTATAAGCCGTTTTGCGACGTGACAAGCGACGGGACACATGCGCGACGGCAAGGTGAAAATCGCGGTGGTTGCGCCCGCCTCGCGTCTGGAACCGGAGACGGCCGAGCGTGTCCAGGAAATCGCGCGGACGGCGTATCCGGGCGTCAAGCTTGTCTTTCATCCGCAATGTTTCCTTGCGAGCGGTCACTTTGCCGGCGACGACGAGACGCGGATGAATGCCTTCGTCGAGGTCGCCAACGATGAGGCTTTCTCCGCCGTTTGGTTCGCCCGCGGCGGCTATGGCAGCGGACGCATCGCCGAAGGCGTGCTTGAGCGCCTGCACGCCGCCGCGCGTCGCAAGCTCTATCTTGGTTACAGCGACGGCGCCTTCCTGCTGGCGGGGCTTTATCGCCACGGCTATCACGCCGCTCACGGACCCATTCCGCATGACGTCAGGCGCGTCGGCGGCGAAGACGCCGTCAAGCGCGCCCTGTCCTTTCTGGCGGACCGCGATGCCGCTGCGCTCGAGCCGACGATCGACGGCAAGCATCCGACCGCAGCGTTCAACATGACGATTCTGAGCCATCTGATCGGCACCAGGCTCATGCCCGATCTCTCCAACCATGTGCTGATGCTGGAAGAAGTCTCCGAACATCTCTATGCCATCGACCGTTCGCTGGTTCATATCGTGAGCGACGAAACCCTAAGGCGCGCCGCCGGCGTGCGGCTCGGACGCTGCAGCGACATTCCGTCCAACGATCCGGAATTCGGCCAGACTCCCGAACAAATCATGCAGCATTGGTGCACGGTGGCCGGCATCCCTTATCTCGGTCGCGGCGACATCGGCCACGATGCCGAGAACAAGATCGTGCCGTTCGGATTTCTGAAGGACATGCCGGGCTAGTTTCCCGAGACCGAGTCAACCTGGCCGAATAGCTCTTCCAGCTTCGCCAGCGTCTTCGACGCCAGCGCGCCGCGATTGATGGATGCGACGTTCTCCTTCAGATGTTCGATCTTGCCCGTGCCGGTGAGAACGATGTGAATTCCGGGCTCGTGGCGGCAGAAGCGGTAGGCGGCATCGACGATGCCGTCCGTGTCCGTCTTCAGAAACCCGAGCGGATCGGTGGCATCGAGCTTGCTGCGATCGAGCTGGCCGGCTTTCTCGATCGTATCGAGCGCCTCTTTGAGACCCTCGGGACTGCTGAGCGCGCGGCGCACCGCGAACATGTTCTGCACGCCGACACCGTGCGCCTGCGTCAGGCGCAGCACGTTTCGGCGCGCCGAGGGATTGAGCAGATTGAAGCCGACCATCACGACGTCCCAGACACCGCTCGGCACCGCCGCGGACAGCATCCGGTGGTCGGTATCGGCGCCGAAATGTTCGGTGATGCCGAGGAACAGGATCTTGCCCTGTTCGCGCGCCCTAAGAAGCGCCGGCACAATCTCGGCGCCGACATAGTCGAGCTGCGCCGCGACGATGCCGTGCAAGTTGTAGACATCGACATAGTCGGTGCCGAGCCTGGACAAGCTTTTGTCGAGATGTTCGAGCACCTGTGCACCCGTGAACGGCCCGGCGTTGGGATCGGTCCAGGAGGCGATGCCGGTCTTGGTCGAGATGATGACCTTGTCACGCCGGCCGCGTACCGCTTCGCCCACGATCTTCTCGGTGCCATAGGCGGCGGCGGTGTCGATGAAGTTGATGCCGAGATCGAGCGCGGCCCTGACGACATCGGCGCTTTGCGCGAGCGTGTTGCCGTAGGTTTGGCCAAGCCGGCTATGGCCGCCGCAGCCGAGACCCGCGACGCTGACATTGAGTCCGGTCCGGCCGAGAATTTTGTAATGCATAGGCTTTGCTCCCGGCTGGGAGCTTAGCGCAACCGGCGCACGAGCCAAGGTGCTGCGTCTTCAGCCCGCGCCGCAGCCTTGCAGGCAGGAACCGTCGACAGCCATGCAGCCGCAATCGCAGAATTCGCGCCTCAGCCGCTCGAGATGGAGTTCGAGCGCGGTGCGCACGATCTGGTGCCGCGTGACATTCTTTTTGACCGCGGCAATGCCCAGCTTTTCGAACTCCGAAGCAGAGAGTGTCACCACCATGCGATGCGGCTTGGGCGCCGGCGCTTCGGCCGACGTGTCGTTCGATACGAGCGGCGGAAGCGACTTCTCCTCGGACCAATGGAGCGACGGCTTGGCTGCGAGCGCCGAAGGCACTGCATCGCCCTTGCGAGCCAACAGGCTCGACGTCACCGGCATGAATCGTGGTTGGCTCACCTTGTACCTCGGTTGCTAATTGCGATCTTGCGCGCGGCGCCCAAAAGGATGGGTCCGTCGTTCCACGCCGCCAAATGTCGCAAAGTTCGTGCGCCGCTCGCCAAGCGCGCGGCGCTCGCGGATCGGTGCCGTTTCCGCCGCCGGTTCCGGGACAGCAACGGGTTCGGGCACGCTGTTCGCTTCCGGACCTGTCTCGACTGGCTCTTCGGTCAGCGACGTCAGCGCCTCGATCGAGAGATCGGGCCGCACATCGGGCAGGAACTTGGTGTCGTGCGTGAGACGCGAGAGCCTGTCCTGCAGATACGTCCAAAGATCGCGCACTTCCTTGGCGGACTGCGACTTCGGCATCACCTCGCCGACCGAGCGCCCATCGACCATGCTGGCGGCGAAGTCGACGCGATGATGCAGCGTGATCGGCGCGACCGTGCCGTGTTGCGACAAAGCGACCGCGGTTTCGCCGGTGATGCGCGCGCGCGCCGTCGCGCCGTTCATGACGAAGACGAGCGGCTTGCCGTGACGCTCGGCAATGTCGACCGTGGCGCCAACGGAGCGCAGATCGTGCGGGCTGGGCCGCGTCGGGATGACCACGAGATCGGCATGCGCCACGACTTGCGAGATCGAATCGGTCACCGCCGGCGGCGTATCGACGACGGCGAGCTTGATGCCGCCCTTGCGCAGCTCTTCGAGCGCTTCGCCCAATTGCATGAGATGGACTTTGGCAAAGTGCGGCGAGGTCGCCTCGCGCGCGTTCCACCAATGCGAGAGGCTGCCCTGCGGGTCGGTGTCGATCAGCGCCACCGGGCCGATGTTCGCCTTGTCCGCCTCCACTGCGAGATGGCCTGACAGAGTCGTCTTGCCCGAGCCCCCCTTTTGCGAGGCCATCACGAGAACATGCATTGGTCCCTTTCGGCGGATGATCCCGCGCCGACACAGAATTGCCAGCCATTAGAGCGATCACGCGTTACATCACGCTGAACCGGGAGCATGACATTTGGCTTGTATTTTCGTCGAACTGTCGCAAGTCCCGCGCCGGAACACCTCGAGGGACGTTTGACGGTCGCATGGTCCAGCTTGAGACACCGGCCGCCCGAACTTATCCTCACAAAAGTCGCGTAAGAAACGCTCTAGCCCCTGCGATTGTTGGCTTTATTCGTTTTCGACTTTGTCATACCCCTCCCCCGTCAGCTCCAGCGTCATCGCCCGTGCCTGAATCTAATTTCATCCTCCTTCACCATGAGAGAAAGAGATAGGAGCGGGACAGCGTCACGGGAATGCGGATAAGTGGGGCGCTCGCGAATAAATACGCGAGAGAGAATTCAATGCCTTGCTACAAAAGACGCTGGGTTAGCGGAAAAACTTATCCAACGCTCATCTTTCGACAAAGTCAGGATGAGGTTGGTGTTCTTTTCCCGTTTACGGGAAATGGCTAAATCAGCACCGCCTGCGTCTTGGCGGCGATCTCCTCGCGTGTCACGCCAGGCGCGATCTGGGCCAGGTGCAAGCCGCCCTTGACCACGTCGAAGACGCCGAGATTGGTGATGATGCGATCGACGCAGGCCTTCCCTGTCAACGGCAAGGTGCATTCCTTGAGCAGTTTGGAATTGCCCGCCTTGTCGGTGTGATCCATCGTCACGATACAGCGCTTCACGCCGGCGACGAGATCCATCGCGCCGCCCATGCCCTTCACCAATTTGCCGGGCACCATCCAGTTGGCGAGGTCGCCGGCTTGCGACACCTCCATCGCGCCCAGGATCGAAAGATCGATGTGCCCGCCCCGGATCATCGCGAAACTGTCGGCCGAGGAGAAATAAGACGTGCGGTCGAGTTCGGTGATCGTCTGCTTGCCGGCGTTGATGAGATCGGGATCGACTTCGTTCTCGCGCGGGAACGGACCCATGCCCAGCATGCCGTTCTCCGACTGCAGCGTGACGTCCATGCCGGCGGGAATGTAGTTCGCGACCAGCGTCGGAATGCCGATGCCGAGATTGACGTAGAATCCGTCGCGCAATTCGCGCGCCGCGAGCCTTGCCATGTCGTCGCGTGTCCAAGCCATCACGCGGTCTCCCTGATGGTCCGTTTCTCGATGCGCTTTTCGTAATCGTGGCCGACGACGATGCGTTGCACGAAGATGCCCGGTGTGTGGATCCCATCGGCATCGAGTTTTCCGACCGGCACCAGCTCTTCGACCTCCGCAACCGTGACCTTTCCGGCCGTCGCCATCATCGGATTGAAGTTGCGCGCCGTCTTGCGGAAAACGAGATTGCCCTGGGCGTCGCCCTTCCACGCCTTGACGATCGAAAGATCGGCGACAAGCCCACGCTCGAGAATATAGGTCTCGCCGTCGAACTCCTTATGCTCCTTGCCTTCGGCAATCAGCGTGCCGACGCCCGTCTTGGTGTAGAAGCCCGGAATACCCGCGCCCCCGGCGCGGATGCGTTCCGCCAGCGTGCCTTGCGGATTGAACTCGAGCTCCAGTTCCTTGGCGAGATATTGCCGCTCGAAGGTCTCGTTCTCGCCGACATAGGACGAGACCATCTTCTTGATCTGGCGCGTCTGCAGCAGAAGCCCGAGCCCGAAATCATCGACCCCGGCATTGTTCGAGATCACGGTGAGGTTCTTCACGCCGGACCCTTGCAAGGCGGCGATCAATTTCTCCGGAATGCCGCAAAGCCCGAAGCCCCCCGACATGATCGTCATGCCGTCGAAGAGAAGCCCGTCGAGCGCCGATTTGGGATCGGGATAGACCTTGTTCATGTCGGACCTGCTGTTGGATGACACGACTATAGCTTGAGTATCGCCGAAGCGCGCCCGTTATTCCGACCAGGAGAAGCCGCCGCGAATGATTCTGGGCGCCGCCCGGCTCACAATGGGGATCGGATCGGCGCTCTCGGTCGTGGCAACCGGCTCGTTGAAGAGATTGTCGCCGGCGAGGTAGGCGGAAAGTCCCTGCCACAGGCGATAGGAGATCCGCGCATCGACGGTCGTGGCGGAGCCAAGGTCGAGCGTGTTCTGATCGTCGGCGAAGCGCGTACTTTCGTGGCGCATATCCGCCGTGATCGTCAGGTCCTCGAGGGGCGTGGCGCGAAACCCGCCGGTCAACGTCAAGCGCGGGGCCTGGGCCGGACGTTTTCCCGTCAGCTGCGGTGCGGCGGTGCCGCCGCGCACTTCGGCATCGACATAATCCAGCCCGGCCTGGAAGACGAGCCAGTCGGTCGCCTGCCAGTGCGCTTCGGTCTCTATGCCGACCGCGTCGATGTTGCCGGCATTCTGCCGTTGGATGAGAAGTCCGCCGGCCGGCACCATGCCCAGCCCCGGAACAATCAGCGGACCATGCCCGACCGTGACGTTGGTGATCGCACCATGCAGCTGATTGTAGAATCCCGTCACGTCCCAGCCGAATGTCTCTGCCGTCTGACCGAAGCCGATTTCGGCGCCGTAAATTTTCTCCGGCGACAGATCCGGATTGGCTTCGGTGATGTTGTTGCCAAGGCGGAAGGGCCGGAAGAGTTCGTTCAAGCTCGGCGCGCGAAAGCCGGCTTAGGCGGCGGAGCGCACATAGAGGCCCTGTTCGAGGTCGCGGCGTACGCCGAGCCGCGCCGTCGGTACGATGCCGCTCTTCGAGGGCGTGTGTTGATTGACCGAGACGATGCCGGTCGCGAGCGCCGTCTGGATCAGGTGACCACCCGTCGAAGCCCATTGATCGCCGCGGACACCGGCCGTGAGCAACCAGTCGTCGAAGCGGGTCGCGACTTCGGCATAGAGACCGCCGACGGCGGTCTTTCCGCCACTGACGCGACGTTGCGTGAAGTGGCCGGCCGAGAGCAGGAAAT
>NZ_DATNBA010000160.1:0-4865 GCF_035572195.1 Hyphomicrobium sp.
CACGGACACGCGTATAGCGGTGCGGCTCGACGACCGCGATGACGCGACCCTTGGCGCCGCGGCGCGCCGCCCCGAGCACGGCCGCGATTTCGGTCGGGTGGTGGCCGTAGTCGTCGTAAATCGCGACACCGTTCCATTCGCCCGTCAACTGGAAGCGCCGTTTGACGCCGGAAAATCCGGCCATCGCCGCTTTGATCTTCGCGTCTTCTATCCCGGCTTCCGTCGCGACTGCAATCGCGGCGAGCGCATTGAGCGCATTATGCGCGCCCGGCAGCGGAACCGACCAGCCTTCGAGCTTGCGCGCCCCGCCCTTGACGCGCGCCGTCAGGCTCGCGTCGAAGTACGTCGTGTTGCCCTCGATGCGCACCGACTGCAGGATGAGATCGCAATCCGTGCTCTCACCGTAAGTTAGCAAGCGGCGCCCATCGGCGCGAAGACCAAGGCTCTGCACCATATCGCGCACGATCGGATGATCGATGCAGGCGACCGCGAGGCCGAAAAACGGAATGTTCTTGAGGAAAATTTCGTACTCGCGGTGCATCGCTTCGACCGAGCCGAAGTAGTCGAGATGCTCGGGATCGATATTGGTGACGATGCCGATCTCTGTCGGCAGCCGCGTGAACGTGCCGTCGCTCTCGTCGGCTTCGACGAGCATCCACTTGCCCTGGCCAAGCCGCGCATTCGATCCCCACGAGTTGATGATGCCGCCGGTGATCACCGTCGGCTCCTCTCCCGCTTCCGCGAAAATATGCGACAGCAGCGACGTCGTCGTCGTCTTGCCATGCGTGCCGGTGACCGAGATCGTCGAATAAAGCCGCATCAGCTCGGCAAGCATTTCGGCGCGCCGGATGATCGTCAGGCCCTTTTGGCGTGCGGCGACGAGTTCGGCATTCAAGGCTTTCACCGCCGTCGAGATCACGACATAGCGCGCCCCGATCAGGTTCACCGGGTCGTGCCCGACGAAGACGCGGATGCCTTTGGCGCGAAGTCGTTTGACGTTGGCGTTTTCTTTCTGGTCCGAGCCCTGGACCGTATAGCCCTTGGCGACCAGGATTTCGGCAATTGCGCTCATGCCGATGCCACCGATACCGATGATGTGAAACGGCCCTACGTCGCGCGGCATTTGCATGGATGAACGTCCTCGTAGAGCCGCTTTGGCACGGCCCAGTGTTTAGAGCCTCATGTTCGTCGGTACGCGGGCAGCTGGTCGATGTCCATCTGCCAGTTCCAGCGTGAAATCCGCAAGACGCCGAACGGCGTCGGCTCGTCCGGCGGTTTTAGCTGCCACGGCTGCCGTCGCAAGGGTACCCGGCGCTGCAAGCAACTTTTCTATCTCGTCGGCGAGGCGCTCGGGCGACAGATTTCGCTGCTCGATGCACCACCCACCACCTGATTCGGCAAGACGCCGGGCGTTATTGAGTTGGTCGTTATCGAGGGCATGCGGCAGCGGCACTAGGATGGACGGACGGCCGATGACGGTTAGTTCCGCGACGGTCGAAGCGCCGGCCCGCGCGATGATGAGATGAGCTGCCGCCATCCGCGCCGGAAGGTCAGCGAAGAACGGCGCGATATCAGCGCTGATACCGGCTTCGGTGTAAGCCTCCCGCACCCGCTCCACATCTTCCTCGCGCGCCTGCTGCACGACGCGAAGGCGCTTGCGCACGAGGTCGGGCAACGCAAAGAGCGCCAGCGGTACGGAGTCCGCGAAGAAGCGTGCCCCCTGGCTGCCGCCGAAAATAAGAATGCGAACGACGCCATTGGGGCCCGGCACGTCGTAGCCGCGCGTAGCCGCATCGATGACCGCCTGGCGCACGGGATTGCCGGTCAGCACTGCCTTGTGCGCAAGCCTGCCGTCGAGAAATTTCGTGCGATCGAACGACGTTGCAATCGCTGTGGCACGCTTGACGAGCATCTTGTTGGCACGCCCGAGCACGGCGTTCTGCTCATGCACCGCCGTCGGAATGCGTCTGAGACGCGCCGCGACGAGTGGCGGATACGTCGGATAACCACCGAATCCGATGACGGCACTCGGCTTCACCTGCTTCAGGATCGTGAATGCCGCCTTGATGCCGCTGGCGAGAGCAACCGCCGTTTTGGCGACATCGCGGGGCGTGCGCGACGCCAGCGTCGACGACGGCACCTGATAGATCGCTCGCGCCGGAAATCCCGAGCCGTAGCGATCGCCGCGCATGTCGGTCATCAGATCGACGGCAATGCCTCGCCGGCGCAGCTCTTCGGCAAGAGCGAAGGCGGGAAACAAATGCCCGCCCGTTCCGCCGGCAGCCAGCATGATCGATTGCTCTCCACTCATTGATCGCCGCTCATGGTGACGGAGTATGTCCCGTGTATTGCCCGGCGTCGATGGTCGGCACCATTCGGGGCTTTTTGAGGCGCGACGGGTCCGGACGCCAGCGCGTCAGCGCCAGAAGCATTCCGGCCGTGATCGAAAGCGCCAGCATCGACGACCCGCCCGCCGAAATGAAGGGAAGCGTCATGCCCTTCGGCGGCAGGAGGCCGATATTGACGCCCATGTTGATAAGGGATTGCAAACCGAGGAGAAGCGCCAGGCCCTGTATCGCAAGCCGGTCGGGAGCACTGGGCTCGTCAGCGGCGCGCATCATCGACTTGACGACGATAAAGGCAAAAACACCGAGTAGCGCAATGCACGCCAGAACACCGTACTCTTCGCCGATGACCGCGAAAATGTAATCGGTATGCGCGTCCGGCAGCACGGATTTGATCCTTCCCTCGCCGGGCCCGCGGCCGAAAAATCCCCCCTCCGAGAACGATTGCATGGCGCGGCCGACTTGGAAGTTCTCGAACGGCGCGGCACTGAAGAATTTCTCGAGCCGCGTCTGCACGTGGCCGAAGTTTTCGTAGGCGAGCCACATGCCGCAACTGCCGGCGAGCAAAAGTATGGCGGCACCGATTGGGGGCAGTCCTGCCAGAAGATAGAGCAGCCCAGCCGTCGTGCTGATCAATACGGTCTGGCCGATGTCGGGCTGTGCGACGAGCAGGCCCACCAGCACCGCCCAAAGAACGAGCGCCATCGGCAACGCCGGCATGTCGCTGCGTTCGCTGGCTTCCGCGAAGAGCCACGCGAGGATAACCACGAAGGCAGGCTTTGCGAATTCCGACGGCTGCAACGTGTAGCCGCCGAACTCCAGCCAGCGTTGCGCCCCATTCAACTCGGCGCCCGAGAAAAGTACCGCGAGCATGCAGGCGACGGCGCCAAGAAGTATGACGGCGGCGAGCCGGCGAACGCCGACTGGCGACAGCAGCGAGACGGCAAGCATCACCAGCGTACCCAAGCCTGCAAAAACCACATGCCGTTCGACAAAGTAATACGTCGGCAGTCCTTTTTTGAGCGCCACGGCCGGCGAGGCGGCGAATGAAAGCACGACACCGATGCCGATGAGGCTCAACAGCGCCATCAGTAGGCTGCGGTCGATCGTGAACGACCACGTTGCGAGCAGACTGCGATCGGCGCGCGACAGTTTCATTCTTGCGCCTTCATCGTGATGCCCGGCAGCGCCGCCACGAGGGCACGAAAAGCATCGCCGCGAACCTCGAAGTTCTTGAACTGGTCATAGCTCGCACACGCCGGCGAAAGCAGTACGACCGGCTCAGCGCCGCGACTTTTGGCAGCGTCCCTTGCCGCTTCAGCGACGGCAGCATCGAGCGTTTTGCTCCGCTTGAAATTGACTTTACCTTCAAGGGTCGCTGCGAAGTCCTCGCTCGACTCGCCGATCAGATAAGCCTTGATGACGCCGCCGAACAAAGGCGCCAGACTTGCGATGCCGCCCGCCTTGGGTTTGCCGCCGACGATCCAGAATACATCGCGCGGAAACGACAGAAGCGCCTTCTCGGTTGAATCGGCGTTTGTCGCTTTGCTGTCGTTGATGAACAGTACGTTGCCCACGCGCCCGACTTCTTCCATCCGGTGCGGCAGGCCGGGGAACGACGCCAGCGCCCCTTGCCAATCGAGATCGGCGGATCGACCGAGCCAATTCAGGCACTCGCGAACCGCCGCAACGGCAGCGAGTGCGTTCTGCGCATTATGCCGCCCGCGCAACGTCGTAATCCCCGACAGCGAGCCAAGCTTGACGGCGAGCGCCGCACGGTTGCTGCAGACGATCGTACCGTCGAGCAAACTGTATCCCGGCGCGAGCGACTTCTCCGCACTGAACGCTACCGCGGGTCCGCTCTCGATGCGCCGCTTCAGCATCGCGAGGCCAAAATCGTCATCGATACCGATGGCCGCGACCTCGGCCCCTTGAACGACGCGCTCTTTGACGGCGGCGTAATTCTCTATGGTGCCGTGACGATCGAGATGATCCGGCGTGACATTCAGCATCACGCCCACCGTCGGATTGAGCGTCGGGGTCAGGTCGATCTGGAACGACGACATCTCGACGACGTGAAACCGATCGGCCGCCGGTTCTTCGAGAGTCAGGATCGCGCGGCCAATATTGCCGCCGAGTTGCACGTCGTAACCGGCGTGGCGAAGAATATGCGCGACGAGCGCCGTCGTCGTCGATTTGCCGTTCGTACCGGTAATCGCAATGAACGGCGCCTTGGGTGCACGCAAAGCCCGCTCGCGCGCGAATACCTCGATGTCGCCAATGATCTCGACACCGCTTTGACGCGCCTTGACGACGGTCCAATGCGGCACGGGGTGGGTCAATGGCACGCCCGGCGCGAGCACGAGCGCCGAAAAACCAGACCAGTCGGCTGTCGCCAGATCGACGAGGGGTAGGCCGTCGCGAAGTGCCGCCTCGCGACCCGCCGCACTATCGTCCCAAGCCGCAACGTCGGCGCCGCCTGCGAGCAGCGCACGCGCAGCCGCGGTCCCGGAGCTACCC
>NZ_DATNBA010000161.1:0-18881 GCF_035572195.1 Hyphomicrobium sp.
GCTTTCTGGTTTGAGCGACTCGGGTGTTCCGGTTCTCGCGAGAGGGCTCGTCCGAGATGACAAAAATCAAATCAGCCAACGGGTCGCAGTTCGATTTTGCTACGTAGCGAGCCTTTTGACGAAAATAATCTCGCAGTGCAGTGTGGGGCCTGTTGACCATTATGGCGGGTGTGTATATAGCTCCGCCCACTCTCACGGAAGGTGGTAGGCCAGCGGCGCTCTCGTAGCGTCAATTCAGGTCCTAAACGCTCCCGTCCATAAAAGCAGAGCACATCGACGGGCCAAGATCTGCTACCCTCAGGGGCGGCACGATCCTCTGGTTTTTTTCATGCTAGGGGCGGACTTCGCGCACCTGGCAGGTTTGCTTGGCGCATTTCCGCTCGGATGTGCGTCGTGAAGTCAGGATTGAGCGCATGCCGACGATACAACAGCTGATCCGGAAGCCGCGGGTAAAGCCGGTCTATCGCGAGAAATCGCGCCACATGGAAGCCTGCCCGCAGAAGCGCGGCGTTTGCACACGTGTCTACACGACGACGCCGAAGAAACCGAACTCGGCGCTGCGCAAGGTCGCCAAGATCAGGCTGACGAACGGCTTCGAAGTGATCGGCTACATTCCGGGCGAAGGTCACAACCTTCAGGAACACTCCGTCGTGCTGATCCGCGGCGGCCGCGTCAAGGACTTGCCGGGCGTGCGCTATCACATCGTCCGTGGCGTTCTCGATACGCAGGGCGTTTCGGCGCGACGTCAGCGCCGCTCGAAGTACGGTGCGAAACGGCCGAAGTAACCGGCCGCGATTTCGGGCAGGACAATCCGGCCCGTCATACGAACAGATTTGAAGCGAAGGGCAGTCAGGATGTCTCGTCGTCACGCGGCGCAAAAGCGGGAAGTGATCCCGGATCCGAAGTTCAACGATCTCGTCGTCACCAAGTTCATGAACGCGGTGATGGAAGACGGAAAGAAGTCGGTTGCAGAACGTATGGTCTATGGCGCCTTCGACAAGATGGAGCAGAAGGGCAAGGCAAGCCCGCTCGATCTTTTCAAGCAGGCGCTCGACAACGTCATGCCGGCCGTCGAGGTTCGTTCTCGCCGCGTCGGCGGCGCAACCTATCAGGTGCCGGTCGAAGTCAGGAATGAACGCCGGCAGGCGCTGGCAATTCGCTGGCTGATCGCCGCCGCACGTTCGCGCAACGAGTCGACGTTGATCGACAAGTTGTCGGGCGAGCTTCTGGACGCTGCCAACAATCGTGGCACCGCCGTCAAGAAGCGCGAAGACACACACAAGATGGCGGAAGCCAATCGCGCCTTCTCGCATTACCGCTGGTAGAGCGGGCGCTGGTAGACACGTTACAGGGATTTCGAGGCAGATAATGGCCCGGCAGTACGCAATCGAGGACTACCGCAATTTCGGCATCATGGCCCACATCGATGCCGGGAAAACCACGACTACGGAGCGGATTCTCTATTACACCGGCAAGTCCTACAAGATCGGCGAAGTCCACGACGGCGCTGCGACCATGGACTTCATGGAGCAGGAGGCCGAGCGCGGCATCACGATCACGTCGGCCGCGACAACCTGTTTCTGGCCCGGCCGTGACAGCAGAAAGCGCCGTCTGAACATCATCGATACTCCAGGCCACGTCGATTTTACGATCGAGGTCGAGCGGTCACTGCGCGTGCTTGATGGCGCGGTGTGCGTGCTCGATTCGAACCAGGGCGTCGAGCCGCAGACGGAAACCGTCTGGCGTCAGGGCGATAAATATAGCGTTCCGCGCATCATCTTTTCCAACAAGATGGATAAGACCGGCGCCGACTTCTACATGTGCCTCGCCGACATTAAGGACAAGCTCGGCGCCAAGGCCGTGCCTTTGCAGATTCCGATCGGCGCGGAAGCGGATTTCAAGGGCGTCATCGATCTTATTCGCATGGTGGCGATCACCTGGGATGGTGATGGCAAGGACGCGAAGATGGTCGAGGGGCCGATCCCTGCAGATCTCGCCGACAAGGCCGCCGAATATCGCGCCGCCATGATCGAAGCCGCCGTCGAAATGGACGATACGGCGCTCGAAGCCTTCCTTGAAGGCAAGGAGCCGGACGAGAATACGCTGCGCAAACTCATCCGTAAGGCCACCGTTACGCGCGCCTTCTATCCGATGATGTGCGGCTCGGCCTTCAAGAATAAGGGCGTGCAGCCACTGCTCGACGCCGTCGTCGACTTCCTGCCATCGCCGCTCGATCGCGAAGCCTATCAGGGCATCGATCCGAAGACCGGCAACGAAGCGCCGCGTCATCCGAGCGATTCCGATCCTCTCGCGATGATCGCCTTCAAGATTATGAGCTTCGAGCACGTCGGTTCGATCACTTTCTGCCGCATCTACTCGGGCAAGCTCGAGCAGGGCATGGCGCTTGCCAATACGACACGCGAGAAGAAAGAGCGCGCCGGGCGCATGTACTTGATGCACGCCGACGATCGCGAAGAAATCAAGGAAGCGTTCGCTGGCGACATCGTAGCTCTGCAGGGTCTCAAGGATACGCGCACGGGCGAAACGCTTTGCGATCCGTCGAAGCCGGTCATTCTCGAGAAGATGGATTTCCCGGATCCGGTTATCGAAATGAAAATCGAGCCGAAGACGAAGGCCGATCAGGAAAAGATGGCGATCGCGCTGCACACGCTGGCGATCGAAGATCCGTCGTTCCGTGTTTCGGTCGATTCAGAGTCGGGCGAGACCATCCTGAAGGGGATGGGCGAACTTCATCTCGAAATCAAAGTCGACATTCTGAAGCGCACGTACAACGTCGAAGCCAATACCGGTGCGCCGCAGGTTGCCTATCGCGAGACGCTGGCGCGGGCGACCGACATTGACTACACGCACAAGAAGCAGACCGGCGGCACGGGTCAGTTCGCGCGCGTCAAGCTGAAGCTCGAGCCAAACGAAACCGGCAAGGGCAACGAGTTCGAGACGTCAATCGTCGGCGGTTCGATCCCGAAGGAATACATCCCCGGCGTCGAGAAGGGTGTTCAGTCGGTCTGGGATAACGGCATCCTGATCGGCTTCCCGATGGTCGACATGAAGGTCAATCTTTACGACGGCGCGTTCCACGAAGTGGACTCTTCCGCCATCGCCTTCGAAATCGCGGCGCGTTCTGCGATGAAGGAAGGCTGCGAGAAGGCCGGCGTCAAGTTGCTCGAGCCGATCATGGACGTCGAAGTCGTATCGCCGGGCGAGTTCGTCGGTGGCGTCATCGGCGACATCAACTCGCGGCGCGGTCAGATTCGCGATCAGCAGATGCGCGGCAACGCAACGGTGATCCGGGCTTTCGTGCCGCTCGCCAACATGTTCGGCTACATCAATACGCTGCGCTCGATGTCGACGGGACGTGCCCAGTACACGATGCAGTTTGCGCACTACGCCGACGTGCCGCGCAACGTCGCTGACGAGGTCAAGGCGAAGTACGCTTGAGGAATACGCTCGGTTGTCGGCCAGTGAGCCGGCGGCCGGGAAGACAAGAAGAGTGAGATCCCTGGCGAGGAGCTAGGGGCGAGTAAGGAAGACTGAGGAGAGCCAACGATGGCCAAGGCAAAATTTGAGCGGAACAAGCCGCACTGCAACGTCGGAACGATCGGACACGTCGACCACGGCAAGACGACGCTAACCGCGGCGTTGACGAAGGTTTCGGCTGACCGCGGGTGGACCGCGACGTCGATTGCTTATGACGAAGTTGCCAAGGCTTCTGAATCCCAGGGCCGCCGCGACCCGACAAAGATTTTGACGATCGCCACCTCGCACGTCGAGTACGCGACGCCGAACCGTCACTATGCTCACGTCGACTGCCCAGGCCACGCCGACTACGTGAAGAACATGATCACGGGCGCTGCGCAGATGGACGGTGCGATCCTCGTCGTCTCGGCCGTCGACGGCCCGATGCCGCAGACGCGCGAGCACATTCTGCTTGCCCGTCAGGTCGGCGTTCCCAAGATCGTCGTGTTCCTGAACAAGTGCGATATCGTCGAAGATCAGGAACTTCTCGACCTCGTCGAAATGGAAGTTCGCGAACTACTTTCGAAGTACAATTTCCCGGGTGACGACACACCCGTCATTCGCGGCGCTGCCGTCAAGGCTTTGAACGGCGAGAAGGGCCCGCTGGCCGATGAAGCAATCCTGAAACTTTACGAGGCGATGGACACCTTCATCCCGATCCCGGAACGCCCGAAGGATCAGCCATTCCTGATGCCGATCGAAGACGTGTTCTCGATCTCGGGCCGCGGCACGGTCGTTACGGGCCGCATCGAGCGCGGTGTCATCAAGGTCGGCGAAGAAGTCGAGATCGTCGGCATCCGCGACACGCAGAAGTCGGTTGTGACGGGCGTCGAAATGTTCCGCAAGCTGCTGGATTCCGGTGAAGCCGGCGACAATGTCGGCTGCCTGCTTCGCGGCATCGACAAGGAAGCCGTCGAGCGCGGCCAAGTGCTGTGCAAGCCCGGCTCCGTCAAGCCGCACAAGAAGTTCGCCGCCGAAGCCTACATCCTGAACAAGGAAGAGGGCGGCCGCCATACACCGTTCTTCACGAACTACCGTCCGCAATTCTATTTCCGCACGACCGACGTAACGGGCACTGTCAAGCTCGCCGAAGGTACGGAAATGGTGATGCCGGGCGACAACGTCTCGGTCACGGTCGAACTCGTCTCGCCGATCGCGATGGAAGAAAAGGTCCGCTTCGCCATTCGCGAAGGTGGCCGCACGGTCGGCGCCGGTGTCGTGACGAAGATTCTCGAATAGTAGGCATTACCGGGGAAGCATCCGAAAGGCGGCTTCCCCAAAACATTTTCCGCGAGAAAGCGACAGCTATGCACGGCCAAAATATCCGCATCCGGCTCAAGGCATTCGATCATCGAATTCTCGATGCCTCGACGCGCGAGATCGTGAATACCGCGAAACGCACCGGTGCAGAAGTCCGCGGACCGATTCCGCTGCCGACTCGCATCGAGCGTTTCACGGTCAACCGTTCGCCGCACATCGACAAGAAGAGCCGCGAACAGTTCGAGATGCGCACGCACAAGCGTCTCTTGGACATCGTCGATCCGACGCCGCAGACGGTCGATGCCTTAATGAAGCTTGATCTTGCCGCCGGTGTCGACGTCGAAATCAAACTCTGAGCCAAAGCTAAGGGCCCTCTGGCGGTAACGCGAATGGCCCCAACGATAGATAGGAAGGAATGCAAATGCGTTCCGGAGTGATTGCACAGAAGGTGGGCATGACCCGCATTTTCACAGAGGCGGGCGAGCACGTGCCCGTGACTGTGTTGCGGCTCGAGAACCTGCAGGTTCTCGCTCATCGCACGGCAGAGAAGAACGGCTACACGGCCATCCAGGTCGGCGGCGGTACGCGCAAACCTTCGCGGCTGACGAAGTCGGAACGCGGCACGTTTGCCAAGGCCGAAGTCGAGCCGAAGCGAAAACTGGCGGAGTTCCGGGTCAGCCCAGAAAATCTCATCGAAGTCGGCGCCGAGATCACGGCCGACCACTTCGTGCCGGGCCAGTTCGTCGACGTGACGGGCACGACCCAGGGCAAGGGCTTCCAAGGCGCCATGAAGCGCTGGAACTTCGGCGGGTTGCGCGCGACGCACGGCGTCTCGGTCACGCATCGCGCCCACGGTTCGACCGGTCAGCGTCAGGACCCCGGCAAGGTGTTCAAGGGCAAGAAGATGGCCGGCCATATGGGCGACGAGCGCATCACGACGCAGAACCTCGTCGTCGCTAAAATCGATAAGGCCCGCGGACTTGTGATGGTACGCGGCGCCGTTCCGGGATCGAAGGGCGGTTGGGTCGTCGTTCGCGACGCGGTCAAGAAAGCGGCACCTGCCAACCTGCCGATGCCCGGCGCATTCAAGCCGCGCGGCGAAGCCAAGAAAGAGGGCGCGTGATGAAAACGCAAGTCACCAGCCTCGATTCGAAGGCAACCGGCGACATCGAGCTCGCGGACGAGATTTTCGGGCTCGAAGTTCGCAACGATCTCATCCATCGCATGGTGCGCTATCAAACGCTGAAGCGCATGGCGGGTACGCATCATGCCCAGGACCGCTCGGAAGTCGCGGTCACGGGCAAGAAGATGTACAAGCAGAAGGGCACCGGTGGGGCTCGTCACGGCGACAAGTCGGCACCGCAGTTCCGCGGCGGCGGCAAGGCGTTCGGACCGAAGCCGCGCTCACATGCCATCGATATGCCGAAGAAGGTGCGGGCTCTGGCGCTTCGCCATGCCCTCTCCTCCAAGGCCAAGGCCGGCGAGATCGTCATACTCGACAAGGCATCGTCCGCCGAAGGCAAGACCGGGGCACTCAAGGCGCAGTTCGCCAAGCTCGAGTGGAGCAACGTGCTGATCATCGACGGCGCCGAGCTCGAGCCGACGTTTGCGCGCGCCGCCCGCAACATTCCGAATATCGACGTGCTCCCCGTTCAGGGCATCAACGTCTACGACATTCTGCGTCGTAAGAAGCTGGTGTTGACGAGGGCTGCCGTCGCAGCGCTGGAGGCGCGGTTCAAATGACGACGAAACGCTCCGCTTACGACGTCATCGTTGCGCCGGTCATCACCGAAAAGGCGACGCTCGCCTCGGAAGCCAACCAGGTGATCTTCAAGGTCAACCGGCAGGCGACGAAGACAGAGATCAAGGCCGCGATCGAAAGCCTGTTCAAGGTCAAGGTCAAAGCCGTGAACACGATTGTCCGCAAGGGCAAGAAGAAGGCGTTCCGCGGCATTACCGCCGTGTTGAGCGATACGAAAAGGGCCGTCGTGACGCTCGAAGACGGGCAGTCGATCGACGTGACGACAGGTCTTTAGGGATAACGCATCATGGCGCTTAAGACATACAACCCGACGTCACCCGGACGCCGCCACCTGATCCAGGTCGACAAGTCGACACTGTGGAAGGGCAAGCCGCTCAAGACGCTCGTCGAGGGTAAGACCAAGACCGGCGGCCGCAACAGCGATGGCCGCATCACGTCGCGTCACATCGGCGGCGGCGCCAAGCAGGCGTACCGGAAAGTCGATTTCCGCCGTCGCAATTTCGATGCGCCGGCAGCGGTCGAGCGTCTGGAATACGATCCGAACCGGACCGCGTTCATCGCGCTGATCAAATACAAGGACGGAACGCAGGCCTACATCCTGGCGCCGCAGCGTTTGGGCGTCGGCGATACGGTCGTCTCGGGTTCGAAGGTCGACGTGAAGCCCGGCAACGCCATGCCGCTCGCGGCGATGCCGATCGGAACGATCGTACACAACGTCGAAATGAAGCCCGGCAAGGGCGGCCAGATCGCGCGTTCGGCAGGTTCGTTCGTGCAGCTCGTCGGCCGCGACTCCGGTTTTGCGGTGCTTCGCCTGAACTCGGGCGAGACGCGCAAGGTCAACGCCGAATGCATGGCGACGGTCGGCGCGGTATCGAACCCCGATCACATGAATACCGTAACCGGCAAGGCCGGCCGCACGCGCTGGAACGGCCGTCGTCCGACGGTGCGCTCGATCGCGATGAACCCGGTCGATCACCCGAACGGTGGTCGCACCAAGGGCGGCAAGCATTGGGCGACGCCTTGGGGCAAGCCGACGAAGGGCTTCAAGACGCGTAAGAACAAGACGACCACCAAATACATCGTTCGCTCACGCCAGAAGGCGAAGTAAGCGGCGCATCTAAGGAGACGCACTTTGACACGTTCAGTTTGGAAAGGCCCGTTCGTCGACGGCTACCTCCTGAAGAAGGCGGACAAGTCGCGCGCGTCGGGACGTAACGAGGTGATCAAGATGTGGAGCCGTCGCTCTACGATCCTGCCCCAGTTCGTCGGCCTGACCTTCGGCGTGCACAATGGCCAGAAGCATATTCCGGTCGTCGTGACGGAAGACATGATCGGCCACAAGTTCGGCGAGTTTTCGCCGACTCGTATGTTCCACGGGCACGGTGGCGACAGGAAAGCGGTGAAGAGATAATGGGCAAGTCTAGCCACGAGCGACGTCTCAGCGACACCGAGGCCCAAGCGGTCGCGAGATCGCTGCGCGTCTCACCGCAGAAGTTGAACCTGGTTGCGGGTATGATCCGCGGCAAGAAGGTCGAGCAGGCATTGGCCGAACTCGAGTTCAGCCAGAAGCGCATTGCGGGCGATGTCCGCAAATGTGTGATGAGCGCCGTCGCCAACGCCGAGAACAACCACAGTCTCGACGTCAACGATCTGATCGTCGCCGAAGCCTATGTCGGCAAAAATCTGATCATGAAGCGTTTCCATGCACGCGGCCGCGGCCGTGGCTCGACGATCATCAAGCCTTTCTCGCAGCTGACCGTCGTCGTCCGTCAGGTCGAGCAGGAGAAGGTCGAGAAGAAGCCCGCGAAGAAGTCCGCGACGAAATCTGCAAAGCCGACGGATCAAAAGGCTGCGAAGAAACCTGCCGCCAAGTCCAAGGAGGCCAAATAATATGGGTCAAAAAGTCAATCCCATCGGCCTTCGCTTAGGGATCAACAGAACCTGGGATAGCCGTTGGTTTGCTGCACGCGGCGAGTATGGCCGGCTGCTGCATGAGGATCGCGCCATCCGCGATCACATCATGAAAGAGCAGCGCGAGGCCGGTATATCGAAGGTCATCATCGAGCGCCCGCATAAGAAGTGCCGTGTGACGGTGCAGACCGCGCGGCCCGGCATCCTGATCGGCAAGAAGGGCGAGAAGATCGAGCGCCTGCGCGCCGATCTCGCGAAACTGACGTCGTCGGAAGTTCATCTGAACATCCTCGAAATCAGGAAGCCCGAGATCGATGCAGTGCTGATCGCCGAAGGCATTGCGCAGCAGCTCGAGCGCCGCGTGGCGTTTCGCCGGGCGATGAAGCGCGCCGTGCAGTCGGCACTGCGCCTTGGCGCGGTCGGCATTCGAATCAACGTCGCGGGCCGTTTGGGCGGCGCCGAAATCGCCCGCACGGAATGGTATCGCGAAGGCCGCGTGCCGTTGCACACGCTCAGAGCCGATATCGATTTCGGCTACGGCGTGGCGCGCACAGCTTACGGCATCATCGGTATCAAGGTTTGGGTTTTCAAAGGCGAGATCATCGAGCACGATCCGATGGCTGCCGATAAGAAGCTCGCAGAGATGCAGGAGAGCGGTTCACCGCGCCCGCGTCGCGACGACAACGATCGCAATGATCGGAACCGCCGGCCCGGACGTGGCGGCCGTGGCGGCGGACGTCCCGGTGGTGGCAGCGGTGGCGGTGGCGGTGGCGGTGCTCCGGCTGCCGGAGACGCCGGCGCTTCGACGCCGGAATCGTGAGGACCCGAAAGGCACTAGATCATGCTGCAACCGAAACGGACAAAGTTCCGCAAAGCCTTCAAGGGCCGCATTCACGGCAACGCCAAGAGCGGCACGACACTCGCCTATGGCGAGGTCGGGCTCAAGGCGATGGAGCCAGAACGTCTGACCGCACGCCAAATCGAAGCGGCGCGCCGCGCCATTGCGCGCCATACAAAGCGCGCGGGTCGCATGTGGCTCAGGATTTTTCCGGATATTCCGGTGTCGAAGAAGCCGGCCGAAGTCCGCATGGGATCCGGCAAGGGTTCGCCGGAACTCTGGGTGGCGCGCGTCAAGCCGGGCCGCATCATTTTCGAGATCGGCGGCGTCAACCATCAGATCGCCAAGGAGGCGCTTCTGCTCGGTGCCGCCAAGCTGCCAATTAAAACGCGCGTCGTGACGCGGCTATAGTGCGGAAGGACGAAGTGAGGAACAGTCATGGCTAGCGACTTCAAAGATCTGTCGCTCGATCAGCTCGACGATCAGCTGCTGAAGCTCAAGAAGGAGCAGTTCAATCTGCGCTTTCAGCGGGCTTCCGGGCAGCTTGAGAACACGGCGCGCATCCGGCTTATCCGCCGCGATATTGCGCGCGTCAAAACCGTGGCGAGCGTCAAGCGCGCTGGCAGCGTCAAAAAAGGCGCGTGAGGGAGAACGAGATTATGCCGAAGCGCGTGTTACAGGGCGTCGTGGTGTCCGACAAGAACGACAAGACCATCGTCGTTCAGGTCGAGCGCCGCTACACACATCCGCTGCTGAAGAAGACCGTGCGCCGTACGAAGAAGTATCATGCGCACGACGAAAAGAATTCGTTCAAGGTTGGCGACCGGGTTTCGATCGAAGAGACCCGGCCGATTTCCAGGAACAAACGTTGGATCGCAGTGACGCAGTGAGGCGCAAGCCTTGCCTGGTCACGATTTGACGAAAGAGCGCCTTTGAAGCCGTCGGAGCGTTGGGATTTTCCCAAGACCCCGCGAGCCCAAAGACAAAATGAGAATAGAGCTTCTCGCGAAGCGATGAGAGAAGGAACGACGCGATGATCCAGATGGAGAGTAATCTCGACGTCGCCGACAACTCGGGCGCGCGTCGCGTTCAGTGCATCAAGGTGCTGGGCGGCTCGAAGCGCAAGTACGCGACCGTCGGCGACACCATCGTCGTCTCCGTCAAGGAGGCGATCCCGAGAGGCCGCGTCAAGAAGGGCCAGGTGATGAAGGCCGTCATCGTCCGTGTGGCGAAGGGCATCCGCCGCGCCGACGGCTCGCTGATCCGCTTCGACCGTAACGCCGCCGTGCTGATTAACGCCAACGGCGAGCCGGTCGGTACGCGCATCTTCGGACCAGTTACGCGCGAACTCAGGTCGAAGAACCACATGAAAATCGTTTCGCTGGCTCCGGAGGTTTTGTGATGTCGGCTCTGAAGATCAAGAAAGGCGACAACGTCGTCGTTCTCGCGGGCCGCGACAAGGGCAAGCGGGGCGAAGTGATCGAGGTGCGTCCGAAGGAAAGCCGCGCGCTGGTTCGAGGCGTCAACATGATACGCCGGCACCAGCGTCAGACGGCCAGCCAGGAAGGCGGCATTATTTCGAAAGAGGGGCCGATCCACATTTCGAATATTGCGCTTGAAGATCCCAAGGACGGCAAGCCGACCCGCGTCTCTTTCAAGTTCCTGAACGACGGCAAGAAGATCCGCATCGCGAAGCGCTCGGGCGAACAGATCCCGGAGAAGAAGTAGGTCATGGCTGACAAAGACAAAGCAGCAAAAGGCGCCAAGCCTCAGGGCGGCACTCCGCAAGGTGCCGGTGAAACCAGGAAGGCGAGGGCTGAAAAGAAAGCCGCCACGGCAGCGCCGCGCGGCCCGGCGACCCCACGCCCGAAGGATTACAAGCCGCGCATGAAGGAGCACTACGAGAAAGTGGTGCGCGAGGCGCTGAAGAAAAAGTTTGGCTACGCCAACGTCATGCAGATCCCGCGTCTCGAGAAGATCGTGGTCAACATGGGCGTCGGTGAAGCCGTCAACGACCGCAAGCGGGTCGATAATGCGGCGGCGGACCTGGCATTGATCGCCGGGCAGAAGCCCGTCGTCACGCGGGCCCGCAAGGCGATCGCAACGTACAAGCTGCGCGAAGGCATGGCGATCGGCGCCAAGGTCACGTTGCGCGGCGATCGCATGTACGAATTTCTCGATCGGTTCATTACGATCGCACTACCGCGCGTCAGAGACTTCCGGGGCCTCAACCCTAAGAGCTTCGACGGCCGCGGCAATTTCGCGACCGGCCTCAAGGAGCACCTCGTGTTCCCCGAGATCGATTACGACAAGGTCGACAATGTTCTGGGTCTCGACGTGATCGTCTGCACGTCTGCCCGCACCGATGACGAAGCCCGAGAACTGCTCAAAGGCTTCAACTTCCCGTTCCGCAGCTAGAGGACCTCGGCCCCGCTTCAAGCATGAAGTTGCCGAAAGGCCTTTGGAGGAGATGAAATGGCAAAGACCAGTTCGATTGAGAAGAACAACAAGCGGCGCCGAATGACGCTCGCGCAAGCTCCGAAGCGCAAGCGTCTCAAAGCGCTTGCCAAGGATCGCACGAAGACGCCGGAAGAGCGTTTCGCGGCGCGGCTGAAGCTCGCCGAGATGCCCCGCAACGGCTCAAAGGTTCGCGTGCGCAACCGCTGCGAAATCACCGGCCGTCCGCGCGGCAACTACCGCAAGCTCAAGATGTGCCGCAACCAACTCCGCGAACTCGCAAGCCAGGGGCGTATCCCGGGCATGGTCAAGGCGAGCTGGTAAGAGGGAAGCACGATGTCCATGAATGATCCGCTGGGCGATATGCTGACCCGCATCCGGAATGCCCAGATGCGGCGCCGGCCAAAGGTCGCGACGCCTGCTTCGACTCTAAGAGGCCGCGTCCTCGACGTGCTCGCCGAAGAAGGTTACATCCGCGGCTATAGCCGGGTCGAACTCAAGGGTGAGCAGCCGCAGTTCGAGATCGAGCTCAAGTATTACAATGGCCAGCCGGCCATTCGCGAGATCGAGCGTATCTCGAAGCCAGGGCGGCGCGTCTACTCGCCGGTCAAGGGCATTCCGACGGTCGCCAACGGTCTCGGCGTTGCTATTCTGTCGACACCAAAAGGCGTGATGTCGGATTCGAAGGCACGTGAAGCCAACGTCGGCGGCGAAGTCATCTGTAATATATTCTAAGGGTTGGGCCGGCCTTCGGGCCGGAACGAAACAAGGTTCGAGAAGCCATGTCGCGCATCGGTAAAAAGCCCGTAGCAGTCCCGTCGAACGTGACGGCGACGGTCAGCGGGCAGACAGTGAAGGTGAAAGGGCCGAAGGGCGAGCTGGCATTCGAAGTGCCGGACGCGCTGAAGGTCGAGAAGACGTCGGATGGCGTCGAAATCGCCCTCACCGAAGACACCAAACTTGCACGCTCGATGTGGGGCATGTCGCGCACTCAAGTGGCGAACCTCATCAAGGGCGTTACGCAAGGCTACAGCCAGGATCTCGAGATCCACGGCGTCGGCTTCAAGGCGTCGATGAAGGGCAAGGATCAGCTGACGCTTTCGGTCGGCTACAGCCACGATGTCGTGCTGAAGATTCCGGCCGGCGTCGACGTCAAGGTCGGCGGCGCCAAGCAGGAACTCGTATCGGTGTCCGGCATCGACAAACAGGCGGTCGGGCAGATTGCCTCCGTGATACGCGCCTCCCGCAAACCCGAGCCCTACCAGGGCAAGGGCGTGCGCTATAAGGGTGAATATATCTTCCGCAAGGAAGGCAAGAAGAAGTAGGAACGGCAGCGATGGCCAACATCAACGAGAAGTTTTCGAACCGCCGGGCGCGCGTGCGCCGCGCCCTGAAGAGCGCTGCAAACACTCGGCCGCGGCTCTCCGTGCATCGCTCGTCGGCGCATATCTATGCGCAGGTGATCGACGATACGAAAGGCGTAACGCTTGCGGCCGCCTCGACGCTCGAAAAGGCGGTGAAGGGCGGACTGAAAACCGGCGCCGACAAGGCTGCCGCCGCCGCAATCGGCAAGCTCGTCGCCGAGCGTGCCATCAAGGCCGGCGTCAGCGAGGTCGTATTCGATCGCGGCGGCTTTTTGTTTCATGGGCGCATCAAGGCGCTCGCCGATGCCGCCCGCGACGGCGGATTGAAATTCTAGGACACCCGAGAGGACACATATAGTGGCACGTGGACCCCAGAGAGACCGCGGCAGAGACCGTGAGGAACGCGACAGCGAGTTTACAGACAAGCTCGTGCACATCAATCGCGTCGCCAAGGTCGTCAAGGGCGGTAAGCGCTTCGGCTTTGCCGCGCTCGTTGTCGTTGGTGACCTCAAAGGCCGGGTCGGCTTCGGCCACGGCAAGGCGCGTGAAGTGCCGGAAGCCATCCGCAAGGCGACGGAAGCCGCCAAGCGCAGCCTGGTGCGCGTACCGCTTCGTGACGCGCGCACGCTGCATCACGACAGCGTCGGGCGGCATGGTTCGGGCAAGGTCATCCTGCGCTCGGCGCCTGCCGGTACGGGTATCATCGCGGGCGGCGCCATGCGTGCCGTGTTCGAAATGGTCGGCGTGCACGACATCGTCGCCAAATCGATGGGCTCGACGAACCCATATAACGTCGTTCGCGCGACGTTCGACGCTCTCAAAGCGCAGGAGAACCCGCGTTCGGTTGCGGCACGCCGGAACAAGAAGGTTTCCGATATCGTGTCGCGGCGGCGTGACGGGTCGGCTGCCGAGGTGAGTGCCGAAGGCTGAAGCGATTTTTGAACGATTTCGAGGCGCCTTCTAATGGCGCTTCATAGGTGAGCTTGAGGTAACGATATGGCGGCCAAGAAAACGATCGCAGTGGAGCAGGTTCGGAGCGCGAACCGGCGGCCCGAGCGGCAGACTCAAACGCTGATCGGTCTCGGCCTCAACAAGCTCGGCCGCAAGGTGACGCTTGAAGATACTCCGGCCGTGCGGGGCATGCTGAAAAAGGTTCAGCATCTCGTGCAGGTCGGCGACGGAAAATAATGTGTAGCGGCCGGCTTCCCGGATGGGAGTTGCCAGACGCACTTGATAATGAATAGCCGCGCCCGGCGGCCGGCTCCCCGGAGGGGAGTCGCCGGGCGCAAATGAAAGAGGAGCTTGGGTCCATGCGGCTCAATGGCATCAAAGACAATCCCGGCGCCCGCAAGTTTCGCGTGCGTATCGGCCGTGGCATCGGTTCGGGCCTCGGCAAGACGGGCGGCCGCGGCGGCAAGGGCCAGACGGCCCGCTCGGGCGTCGCGATTGGCGGCTTCGAGGGTGGCCAGATGCCGTTGCATCGGCGGTTGCCGAAGCGCGGCTTCAACAAGTGGCGTCCGCAGGCGTTCAACGAAATCAACGTCGGCGCGCTGCAGAAGGCCATCGACGATAAGCGCCTCGACGGTTCAAAGCCGCTTGACGTTGCAACGCTGATCGCCGCCGGTGTCGTGCGCCGTCCCAAGGACGGCCTGCGCCTTCTCGGCGAAGGCGACCTGAAGGCCAAGATCGCAATCACGGTCAATCACGCGAGCGCCAAGGCCAAGGCGGCGGTCGAGAAAGCCGGCGGCAGCGTCACGGTGATCGTGCCGAAGGTTCTGGCGGCCGACGAAGCCAAGCGCAAGAAATCAGCCGCCAAGAAGGCGACGCCCGCCAAGACACCTGGCGCGGCAAAGACCGAGGGTTAAGGCGGCACCGCGCGATCGGCCGGGAAGCTCGCCTGTCGCGCATACCGCAGTCCGGTCCGGCCGGAAGGCGTGAACCGGATCCAAGTTGCGGCATCGCTTTACCGGCGAAGCTGCGATGGCTAGGAGAAGACACGAATGGTTTCCGCTGCCGAGCAGCTTGCTTCGAACCTCAATCTTGGCGCTTTCGCCAAGGCAGAGGATTTAAAGCGCCGCCTGTGGTTCACCGTTGGCGCGTTCATCGTCTATCGCCTGGGCACATTCATTCCCTTGCCGGGCATCAACCCGGCGGCATTCGCAGAAACGTTCAGGTCGCAGTCCGGCGGCATCCTTGGCATGTTCAACATGTTCTCGGGTGGAGCGCTCGAACGGCTGGCGATCTTCTCGCTCAACATCATGCCCTACATCTCGGCTTCGATCATCATGCAGTTGATGACTTCGATCTCGCCGAAGCTCGAGGCGCTGAAAAAGGAAGGCGAGGCCGGCCGGAAGCAGATCAACCAATATACGCGCTATATGACGGTGGTTCTCGCGGCGCTGCAGGGCTACGGCATCGCCGTCGGGCTCGAGGGATCGCGAAACGCCGCAGGCAGTGTCGTGCTCGATCCCGGATTCTTCTTCCGCGCCACGACTGTGATCACGCTCGTCGGCGGCACGATCTTCCTGATGTGGCTTGGCGAACAGATCACACAACGCGGCGTCGGCAACGGCACGTCACTGATAATCTTTGCCGGCATCGTGGCCGGTCTTCCGGGCGCGCTGGTGCAGCTTTTCGAGCTGTCGCGCACAGGCTCGATTTCTCCCGGCGTTCTTGTGTTCTTCCTGGCGCTGGCACTCGGGGTGGTGGCCGCGATCGTATTCTTCGAGCGGGCGCAGAGACGACTGCTCGTGCAATACCCTAAACGACAGGTCGGCAATAAGATGTTCCAGGGCGAGGCATCGCACCTGCCATTGAAGCTGAACTCGTCCGGCGTCATTCCGCCGATCTTCGCGTCATCGCTACTGCTACTGCCGATCACCGTGGCGCAGTTCAGTGCGGGGCAGGGACCGGAGTGGCTGAATACGGCCGTTGCGATGTTGGGAAGCGGTCAGCCTCTGCATCTCGCGGTCTATGCGTTGCTGATCATTTTCTTCGCCTTCTTCTACACGGCGGTCGTCATCAATCCGAAAGAGACTGCAGACAATCTCCGCAAGTACGGCGGTTTCCTTCCCGGTATCCGCCCTGGCGACAAGACCGCCGAATACATCGATTACATCCTGACGCGCATCACGGCCGTCGGTGCCATCTATCTGGCCGCCGTCTGCGTTCTGCCGGAGATCTTGACGTCCTATGCCGGCATTCCGCTCTATTTCGGCGGCACCTCGCTGCTGATCGTCGTCAGCGTCACGATGGATACGGTTTCGCAAATTCAGAGCCACCTCGTGGCGCAGCAGTATGAAGGCCTGATCAAGAAGGCGAAGCTTCGCGGGACGCGGCGATGATCCTGATGCTGCTTGGGCCGCCCGGCGCGGGCAAGGGAACTCAGTCACAGCTGATTTCCGACAAGCTCGGCATCCCGCAGCTTTCGACCGGCGACATGCTTCGCGCCGCGGTAAAGGCCGGCACGCCGGTCGGCATCAAGGCGAAGAAAATCATGGCCGAGGGTGGTCTCGTGCATGACGAGATCGTCATCGGAATTATTGCCGAGCGCATTTCGGAACCCGATTGCGCGCGCGGCTTTATCCTCGATGGCTTCCCGCGCACATTGCCGCAGGCTGCGGCCCTCGACACGCTCCTCAAATCCAAGGGCCGCAAGATCGATTGCGTCATCGAGCTCAAGGTCGACGATACGGCTCTGGCCGACCGGATTGAATGCCGGGCACGCGAGACCATTTCTGCAGGCGGAACCGCCCGCGTCGACGACACCGCCCAGGCCCTTAAAACCCGCTTAATGGCCTATTATCGTGAGACGGCACCGCTCATCGGGTACTATTTTGCTCACAACCTGCTGAAGTCGGTCGATGGCATGGCGCCGATTGCCGAAGTCAGCGGGCAAATCGACGAACTGTTGAAGGAATTCCAGGCTGCTTGACGTGAAAGCGCACATTGACGGAAGGAAACCACCGAGCTAAAACACCCCACTTTTCTATTAGGGCTCAACTTGATCCGGACCCTGGGCGAGCCGCCCCGGTGCCGCGATCGTTGCGCTTTTTGGTACTTAAGGCACGGATTCGGGGCGCGGCTAAACGCACGGCTCTCCGCAGCCGATCCAGAGATCGACGTTAATACGACCCCAACACGACGAGACATAGGCAGGAGACCACAGTGGCCCGCATCGCAGGCGTCAACATTCCCACGGGCAAGCGCGTCGAAATCGCGCTCCGCTACATTCACGGTATCGGACCGAACTTCGCGAAGCAGATCTGCGCGAAGTGCAACATCCCGGCCGAGCGCCGCGTCAGCCAGCTGACGGACGCAGAGGTGCTGCAGATCCGCGAAGCGATCGACCGCGATTATACGGTCGAGGGCGACCTTCGCCGTGAAGTGCAGACCAACATCAAGCGATTGATGGACCTCGGTTGCTATCGGGGTCTGCGTCATCGCAAGGGCCTTCCTGTCCGTGGCCAGCGCACGCACACCAACGCTCGTACCCGCAAGGGCAAGGCCGTTGCGATCGCCGGTAAGAAGAAGGCGACGAAGTAGTACGGCCCACGACCAATTCATGCGTGCGGACATCGCACACGCAACACGAATATCGCCTCCGGATTGCGGGGGCCAGGAGCACCACTTGTAATGGCCAAGGAAGCAACGGCAGCTGGGCGCGGCAAAGTTAAAAAGCGCGAAAAGAAGAACATCTCGTCGGGCGTCGCACACGTCAACGCGTCGTTCAACAATACGATGATCACGATCACGGATGCGCAGGGCAATACGATTGCGTGGTCGTCGTCGGGCACGAAGGGGTTCAAGGGGTCGCGAAAGTCGACGCCTTATGCAGCCCAGGTCGCCGCCGAGGATGCCGGCAAGAAGGCGCAGGAACACGGTGTGAAGGTCCTCGAAGTCGAGGTTTGCGGCCCGGGTTCGGGGCGCGAGTCGGCACTTCGCGCGTTGCAGTCCGTCGGCTTCCAGATCACGTCGATCCGCGATGTGACGCCGATCCCGCACAACGGTTGCAGGCCGCGCAAGCGCCGCCGCGTCTAAGACCACGTATTTTGCGCCGCGCGTTTGCTGCGGCGCCGTGAGTGTAAAAGTTTAAGTCCACTGATGTTGCGCGGACTGCTCCCCCTCCGCGCCGAACCGAGACGAGGTCCTTCGTGAACGTTCTCCAGAAGAACTGGCAAGACCTGATCAAGCCATCGAAACTTGAAATTCAGAGCGGGCGTGACCGCTCGCGCACCGCGACCGTCGTCGCCGAGCCGCTCGAGCGCGGCTTCGGCATGACGCTCGGCAACGCGCTCAGGCGCGTGCTGCTGTCGTCGCTTCAGGGCGCGGCCATCAAGACCGTGCAGATCGACGGCGTGCTGCACGAGTTTTCCTCCGTGCCGGGCGTCCGCGAGGACGTGACGAACATCATTCTCAACATCAAGGAAATCGCGCTGCGCATCCATTCCGATGGCGTCAAGCGCATGGTGTTGAAGAAAGAGGGCGCCGGCCCCGTCAAGGCAGGCGACATCGAGGCTTCATCCGAGGTCGAAGTGTTGAACCCCGACCATGTGATCTGCCATCTCGACCAGGGCGCGGCGATCCGCGTCGAATTCACGGCCGATATCGGCAAGGGCTACGTTGCTTCCGACCGCAACCGTCCCGAGGACGCGCCGATCGGTCTGATCCCGGTCGATAGTCTCTATTCGCCGGTCAAGAAGGTTTCCTACAAGGTCGAGAATACGCGCGAAGGCCAGATCCTCGATTACGA